>JAFLCP010000084.1 GCA_017303505.1 Planctomycetota bacterium
CCAATTCGTCAACACGCTGCGAATGCCTCCCTTTGCTAAATATTTGATGGTGCAACGCCTGCAGGAAGATTTCACTTTGGATGACCCGCACATGGATGGCTTCTTCGACTTACTAGAGGATGCAACCAACGATACCGCGAAAGGCTTGGTATTAAACTTATCCTCCGAGTCTTATCAAGAATTGAAAGCTGAAATGGACCGTTTTGAGAAACTCTGGAACTATAGAGATGCCCTTGCTGAACCGCTCCTTGAAATCTCAAACAAGCTTCAAAACAGTGATGAATTGCACGAGAAATTGCGAACATCGCTTGGCAGCGAACTAGGCCTTATCTCTGTGGCAGTGTCGATGGAATATCTCCCTGTAACCGCGACCGAAGCCGCTCAAGAATGGCTTACTCAAGTTGTCTCCAAGAATGAGAACGGCAAGTATGAATTGACGATTTCGTCCGACGAAGACTTCAACTCGCGAGTCGAAGATTTTTACCGACAGTTCCGCGATTTGCGTCGACGTGGCCGCATCATCGATGAATATGCAACCCAGTTAAACGATCCCGCACTGGCCACCGCCATGCAGTCGATCCCCGGTAAACAACAATTGACAACGTTGGTACTCGAGAGCATCCCACGTCCCGAAGTTGATGGGCTCCAACTTTGGTTCGAATCCCATTTCACTCAAACCGATAATGGCTGGCAGCTGAACGATGGGGCAGGGGAGGTCATCGATCAGTTTATCAATGAAGCGACTGAATTAGAAAGCGAATTGGGCAAAGACGATTTCTAGGAGTCACCCGTATGAATCTGCGATGGATAATGATCGCGATTTGGTTGCACTGCCTGCAAGTTGGCAATGCGCAAACACCAATTCAGCGCCTCGATCAATTGTTGCTCGAAGCAAACACCGTACAGAACTTGTCGCCCGCCGCTGTTTGTTCGGACGAACAATTCTTCCGCCGCTTGTCACTCGACTTGCGTGGACGAATCCCAACTACCACCGAATTACAACAGTTTCTAGCCAACCCGGATCGAAACCGTTGGATCGATACACTCCTTGAAAGCAGAGAATTTCCCGAACATTGGGCGAAGCTCTGGACAACACAATGGTACGGATACACTGCCGAGGATGAAGCTCCACGGGCCGAATTCCAGCAATGGATTTTGAATGCACTCCAACAGCAACAACCATACGATCGCATCGCGCACGACATCATTTCAGCCCAAGGCGAATCCGCCTTTAACGGTCCAGTCAATTTCTTCATCCGACACAATGAAGAACCTGTGATCAAGATCACGCGATCGTTTCTGGGTGTTCGCTTGGATTGTGCTCGTTGTCACGACCATCCTTTTGATCGTTGGACCCAAGAAGATTTTCAGCGAATGAATCGCTTCTTTGCTGGTCTTGAATTCGATGAGGTATCGCGTGGCAACACTCGGCTCACGGATGCTGTTATGCAATCGGAACCTGCAGAGTTACCGCGATTTTTGACGGGAGCCGTTCCCAAAACAACGCAGTGGCGTGCTGAGTTTGCTATGTTCCTCACCAAGAGCCGACCGTTCGCTCGCAATTTTGCCAATCGAATTTGGTATCACTTGCTAGGACGTGGCATTGTCCATCCTGTCGATGATTTTTCGCGAGACAATCCTGCTAGCCACCCACAACTGCTGGAGTATTTGGCAGACGAAGCCCGCAACTCAAAGTTCGACGTCAAACATATGATCCGCCTGATCTGTCAGTCTCAAGCTTATCAACGCGTTTCCTCGACTACGAGCAACGCAACCGCCCTACAAGAGAAGTTCTTTGCTCGCACTATTAAGCCGCTTACGCCCGAGCAATGGTATCGATCGTTTTGTATTGCCACAAACCGAATCCCCAACGACGCTGAAGAGCGAGAATTCATCAGGCAATATCTGAGCGACTCCATCGAAGGAGATTTCAGTGCAACTTGGGAATACAAAGAAACTCTCCAAGGCTTGATGTCCGCTTTGCTGGATAAAGGTGAACCTCAGTCCGCAGATACCGAAAACCTATTCCTGTCAATTCTCAATCGACGCCCAAATCCGTCTGAAAGAGAGTTCTTCAAGGGAAGCACGTCTCGTGAAACGAGCTACATCCTGCTTCATTCCAATGAGTTTTCTTTCAATCACTGATCGGTGTTAAGGAGTCAAGCGATGCAAGCTCGTTTATCGCGACGCAGTTTATTGCAAATAGTTGGTTCCGGAATCTTTGCATTTTCCTGTCGCCATCGTTGCGACGCGATCTTTGCAGCACCGCCCGTTAACTCGGTGAAACGCTGCGTTGTACTGTGGATGGATGGCGGCCCCAGCCAAATGGAAACGTTTGATCCGAAGCCTGGCACTGCCACGGGTGGCCCTACCGAAGCAATTGCAACTTCGGTACCAGGGATCTCCATTGCCAAGCATCTACCCAAGATCGCCACCAAGATGCGGCACTTGAGCATCATTCGAAATCTTGCATCTCCCGAAGGTGACCATGATCGCGGCAGCCACTTCTTGCATACGGGCTACCCACAAGTTCCCGCGTTTCCGCGGCCCGCACTTGGTTCCGTTGTTTCGCATGAAAGCCCACCGTCCGACCAACCTCTGTTTGTCTCGCTCGGCACACGTGGACTCGGCCCCGCCTACATGGGTCCCGACCACGCTCCCTTCTCTATCGAAGACCCCAGCGTCGCGGTTGCTCAATTGAAGGAACTCACCAAACAACGCAGCTTGCTCCAACGCCTTGACTCATTCAACCAAACCTTTGACCAAGATCACTACGATAGTAACTTAGCTCGTCGCAAGAGCTCTATCTCTCGTATTGAACGCCTTCTGTCAACTCCGTTCGTAAAAGCTCTCAACGTAGATAGCTCGCCAACACAAGATCTCGAACGCTATGGTGATTCCACTTTCGGAAGACGCTGCTTGCTCGCTAAACGATTGCTGAAAGCAGGAGTTCGGTTCGTCGAAGTGACGCACTCAGGCTGGGACACGCACGAAGATAACTTCAACAATGTAGCTAGCCTCTGCAATGACATCGATGGCCCATGGTCCACTCTCATCGATGATTTGCAGGCCAACGGCTTATGGGAAGATACCGTAGTGGTTTGGATGGGTGAATTTGGACGAACCCCACAAATCAATGCCAACAATGGACGCGATCATTTTCCTCAAGTCACACCCGTTGTGTTGGGAGGAGGTAGCATCCGAGGAGGACAGGTGATTGGCCAAACCAACAAACTGGGCATTGAAATTGAAGGCTCCAGTATCTCGGTCCCCGACCTCTTCGCTACGCTGCTCGCAACACTCGGTATCGATCCAAACCATCAGTTCCAAAATGAATTCGGTGCGATCGCTCCTGCAAGTGATAACGGCAAGATCATTCAAGGCTTGATCTAACGAAACCAACCTGCTTAATCGGGAGTCTCTGCTAATGTTCCAAAAACTCTGGAAACTGAGTTGGGTCATGATTCTGTTGGCTGGCAATGTGGCTGAGGGGCAAACACCCCATCAGGCTAAGTACGCTTTCCCAGACGACGTGAGTGTGATCAACGTGGTGCGGGACTGTGGTGCCAAAGGAGACGGCATCGCAGACGACACCGTCGCGCTGCAACGCGGCCTCGATGCCAGTTGTGGAGAACTCGCTGAGTTTCGCAATAAATCAGCAATCCTATTTATTCCTAACGGCACTTATCGTGTAACTCAAACTCTGGTGGTAAGACATTCGAAAGGTCCTTGGATCTATGGCGAAAGTCGCGATGGTGTTGTGATCCGATTGGACGATGGCGTAAAAGGTCTCAAGTCAGTTTTACGTACCCATGCGAACGATGAAGGGCCAACCTCTGCCGACTGGTTCATGCGCAATCTCCGGTCCTTTACGATCGATGTCGGCAACAATCCCGATGTGGATGGGATTCGATACTTCGCAACCAATACGGGCACACTCCAAGATGTGCGCGTGATTGGGAATGGTAAGGTCGGCATCAACGCTGGCTTCTTGGGCCAAAGCGGCCCCAATCTCATCGACAATGTGATCGTAGAGGGCTACGAGACAGGTATTCTGAGCCAATGGATCTGGGGCGAGACGATCAGTCGCGCCACCATTCGCAATTGCCGTAAAGTGGGCGTTGAAGTATCCGCCAACGTAGCTGCCATCGAAGATCTTGTTGTAGAAAACACCCCCATCGCCTTGCACAACAAAATCCCGAACGACTGGGGGCACTGGGGTGGTTCGGTTGCCTTAATTAATGCCCGTATCAACCGTGGTGCTAAGCCAAGTAGCGCCGAACAGACCAGCGCAGAACAGACCAGCGCAGAACAAAGCCCAGCCATCATCAACGACTCGATCCTCTACGCTCGCAACGTCTCGGTTGAGGGTTACTCAACAACTTTGCGGAACCATCAATCGCAATCCCTCAAAGATCCCAGCGTTCAAGAATTTATCTCGTCGCCGCACAAAAAGCTCTTTGACAATGCGAAGCCATCATCATTGAATCTTCCCATTGAACCGCTGCCGAAACCTGATTGGGAGTATGACTTTTCCAAATGGCTGTGTGCGGATGACTTCGGCATCAATTCCGGCGACAACGAAAATGATACAGCCGGATTTCAAGCCGCCTTCGATGCAGCTGCCAAAGAAAACAAAACCGTAGTTTATCTTCGCGGCTGCGGCGGAGCAGAGCCAAATTGGTATCGCGTGCATCAACCTATTCGAATCCCCAAAACAGTGAAGATGGTCATTGCCCTCGGCTGGGGACGTATCCTGGGTATCGATAACGGTGCGTTCGTGGTCGATGATCAATCCGCCCCGGTTGTACATATTCGCGGCATCGATGCGTTTGGTGGCCCCACACTTCGAGTCATCAATCGCTCGCAGAACAACACACTTGTTGTCGAGAGTTCGGGTGTGCATGTAGTTGGAGAAGGCACCGGCAAGATCTTCGTCCATGATTGCTCAGGGCAGCTTACGCTCTCTAAAGCGGGACAACGTTGCTGGACTCGTCAATTAAATCCTGAAGGAGAAAGCGATACAGGTTTGGTTCGCAATGCGGGGGGCGTATTGTGGTGCCTCGGCGTAAAACATGAAGGACGCGGCATTCGCTTTGCGACTTCCGCTCAAGGAGCCACCGAAATCTTAGGCCTATTCAACTATGGTGGTTACAAAGATGAAAACGATGCACGTCCTCTGTTTGATATCGACAATGGTTCATTTTCGGTAGCTGCCTTGCGCGAAATTGCTTTTGATCAACACACTGCTTTGATCAAAGTTCGCGAAAAACAAGCCACGACCAGCCAGGAACTCGATAAACATAACGAAGGTGGTTGGATCGGCTGGACTCTCTATCGCTCAGGCGAATCGCAATAAGCGATCTTCAATCGCTGCGAACTCATGGGCAAAAGGGCAACCTTTTGCCCATTTTCTTTTGGCTTCGCTTCTGGCGGCAATCCGGGTAGTACCTGATCTTGGGCCAGCGCCGCATTCTACACCTATTGAAATTTCTGCGATTTTTTTGTTGACATCCATCCCGCCAAACTGTATCACTTCAGTAATACAACAGTACAAACAGGAGGCGAGATGCAAATCCACATCCATGCCCAAGATGGTGTTCCCATCTATCTGCAAATCGTGCAGCAAATCAAATACTTGGTTGCGTCCGGCCGCTTGCAACCGGGTGAGGAACTGCCCTCGATTCGAGTATTAGCCGAACAACTCCTGGTCAATCCCAATACGATCGCACGCGCGTATCGCGAATTGGAAACCGCAGGGGTGGTCGAGAAAAGAAGAACGGCAGGTACGTTCATTGCCGAAAGTGGCTCGCCTCTGGCCCGCAAAGAAAGGCTCAAGTTGTTAAACGAACGCGTTGACCAGCTTCTGGTCGAGGCGTCTCAAATGGGTTTTGAACTGAACGAGGTTCTCAAGTTGATACAACAGCGCGAACATGTTTTGCGCCAACCAAAGAAAGAGGAGCGAAACCATGAGTGACTCTACAAACTTGTCTTCTGCGAGTGTGGTTGAGATCCAACGCTTGAGTCGCAGTTTTGGTGCTAAACGAGCACTGCACGAAGTTTCGCTCTCGATTCCTCGCGGCGGAGTCTTCGGCTTGATCGGCGGCAATGGTGCCGGCAAGACCACTTTGATCAAACATATCATGGGTATGCACTACGCTCAAAGCGGTTCAGTGCGAGTCTTTGGAATGGACCCGGTAGCTCACCCGGTCGAAGTGCTGGGCCGCATCGGTTATATGTCCGAAGAACGCGATATCCCAAACTGGATGCGCGTCACAGAAATCATGAACTACACGCAAACCTTTTATCCAGCCTGGGATACAAAATATGCCGAAGAGTTGCGGGAAATGTTTGATCTCGACCCAAAGCAACGTATTCGTAATTTGTCCCGCGGCCAAGCGGCTCGTGTTTGTTTGCTACTCGCTTTAGCCCATCGCCCCGAGCTTTTGGTTTTGGATGAACCTTCATCAGGTTTAGATCCCGTCGTGCGCCGCGACATTCTAGCCGCGATTGTGCGAACCATTGCCGATGAAGGTCGTACCGTCATTTTTTCATCGCATCTACTCGATGAAGTCGAACGACTCGCAGACCGCGTCGCCATGATTCACGATGGCCAAATCATTTTGCATGATCGCCTCGACACGATCAAAGAATCGTTCCATCGCTTCACCTTGCGATTTGAACAACCCTTCAATGAAGCCCCATTGATCCTGGGAACCATCGAACGCAAAGGGGCAGGGCATGAATGGACTTATTTCTGTCGCGGTGATCGCGACCAATTGATTCAAGCCGCCAGAACCTTGCAAGCAGAGATCGTGCAAGAAACACTGCTGAGTCTCGATGATATTTTTGTATGCAATGTCACGCGTTCGTAGATTCCACACATCACCAGTCGCAACATCGAACTGTACAGAGTCATCTTTAACTGAGGCTGAGCTATGCATACCATCACTGCCGCCATGGCCTGGGAATATTTCGCGCGGAATCGCTGGACACTGCTGCTCTTTCCGTTTGTCGCCAACTTGATGCCCATTTTTGTCTTGGGTGCCCTGAGTGGATACAACGTAAACTTTGGCTCTAAAGAGTTTATAGGTATCTATCTTGGCTTCGTGCTATACACCACAGCGATCATTGGAATCGGTGTGCTTATGACTCAAGGGAGCATTTCTCGGTTTTATCTGAAGCCTCTATCCACGACCACGATGGTCAATTTCTTTTTCTGGGGTGGTGGGGCCTTGGCCGCCGCAGAGATCGCTTGCTCGATCGCCATTTGGAATAACCTTTTCAACGCTAATTGGCCAATCGCAGGCCCTGTGCTATTCGCAATTGCCTTATGGGGTTCGTTTCAACCGTTGTTAAGAGTGCCAGTAAAATCGATCTCAGGAATCATAACGGCAGGTGCGATCGTTGCCGGCGTTGGTTATTGGTTTCTGTCACGTCACGATGAGCTAGAAGGGCACGGCAAAAACTTCTGGCACAACATCTCCGGCTTCGACTTGCTTTTTGCAGTTGTAGCTATTTCTGTAGGATATGGCCTGACACTTTGGCGAGTCCGCTGGGATCGAAGCGGACGACAACTCATGACCCTCACCGATCGGATCGAAGAAGCATTTGAGCGCTGGCTCTGCCAGTACTTTACTTTGAACCATACGTTTTCCTCTCCCTTGCGTGCGCATCGATGGTTCGATTTTCAGACTCGGACATTCATGCTCCCCTTGGTTTGCTTCCTTTTTTTGGGAGCCATTTGGAGCATTGCACTTGGGATGGCAGCCTACAACCAAGACCACAAGATCGGCATCGAAGTAATATTCTCGTGCACGAACATTACCGCCTTCGCCCAACTCATCATCGCATTTGTGATTGGCATGGTGATGATTCAAGGATATCAGTGGAATTCTGGACGCAAGATGCGCGGTCAAGATCAAGTTGCCATGAAGCCGAGTGAATATCGCATCGGTCATTACTTGCACTCGCTACCGATTTCGCCCACCCACATGGCTCGCGCTATCCTGCAGTCCGCCGCTTGGTCTATTGGTGCGTCCACGTTACTGATGAGCTTGTCATTGGGCCTGCTCTGGGCGTGGATGTCTCTTACAAGTTTTAATGTGCACACTTTGATCAAGCCTGATATCCAATTCTGGCAGTTGGCCGTAATTGGCGTTAGCTTCTATGTGTTCCTGCCGTTCGCCCTAATGAATAACATTGCTACTTTTACACTCGTGGTGAATCGCCAAGTTTGGTTGCCACCGTTCATCATCGGCACCGTGATCCTTATCGCGGTGTGGCCGCTCTTTGTTGGCCTTGCATTAGTAGCCGCCGTTTTAGGACTTCTTACCTATTGCACAATCCAATGTCTTAAGAGAAAGGATGTGACGCCTCTTGCCACTGCCACCATCTGGAGCTTTGGAGTGATCGTCTCAATCGCATTAGCTCTAAGTTTTCGGCCCGAGGATTGGAGAATTGCGTCGGTGATTGCAGCTTCGCTGGGTACCCTAACCATCTTGCCTTTCTTTTCTTTGCCGCTAGCACTGCAATACCATCGTACGACCTAAGTACCAAAGCGATTTCGTAATTGCTATCAACCATATCGCAACCAATCTACTTTACTGCTCTTGGCGCAACATCGCAGGCTACCTATTCTTCCCAAGACAACCGAATTCCCTTTTCGTTGGATTTCGTTTTTTGGGGAACATCATCATGTTGCGTTGGAACTTAACTTGGCTGGCATTTCTGGCTGTAGCGCCATGGGCTTCGATTGCCTACGCTCAGAATAACGCCACAGAAACGGATGGTAATGCCACGGGTCGACGTCCCATCGCTGCATCACCATCGCCACCCAATGCTTCATTCCATGTTCAGTCGAATGCGCCCAGCTTAACTTCCCCAACTACCGTATCGGGCAAACGTCCACGCAGCGTTTATGCACCTGGCGACATGAAGTCACAATCGACTTCGCAATTAGCCGCTAACAAAACCAAATGGCTTCCGCCACGACCTAGCCAAGCAGTTCCGACTCTTACCATCAATCCTTCCTTACCGAAGTACGATACTCGTGTCGCTTCGAACCAACTTCGCAAGCCTGTTGCAGAAGGCGATTCGACAGTGGTCCATTCCGCGTTCTATGAACCACAACCACCTTCGATGCCAACTTTTCCAGGAGGCGCACCACCCATCGGATCATCCAATCCGTCCGCTGCTCCGTCGGGTACATTTCCACCGGGTACATTTCCGCAGGGCAACCCGCCCACATTTGGAGGCTCGGGTGGTTCATTGAGCGATGCTCCACCAAGTTCATTGGGAAGTGGTGCTCCTACATCACCCCAACCATTAATCCCTGGAGGTGGCTCAAGTCCTGTTGGAAACACTTTCGGCGGATCGGGCTCTACACTTCCAGCCGTTCCTGCAGCCCCACCAGCATCCGGGGTTCGCTCAGCTACACCACCCGCAGCTTCGTATCCGATGCCTGGTATTGCCGGCCAAGGGAACCCACAAGGAAATATCCAGGGAGGTGTAAGAGGAACGACTTCAGGTAACACTACCATGCCGCAACCATTGGGAAGTGCTGCAGGAGTTCCATCTTCTGCTGTTCCTGGTGCATTTTCTGGCGCGACTCCCATGACCAACATGACTAACCCCAACTATGCAGCACCTGCGACTCGACCAGGCTACGCAACGGGCGAACCTTTTGTAACAGGTCCACCTCGGCAAGTGGAAATGCCCTACACCCATGCAACCGTTGCCAATAACTCTTGTTTACCGGGCTGGTTTCAACGTTCGAGCACACCCGTGGCCACAACTCCGACCGCAGCCATGAACAATACCACCAGCGGCGTTTATCCGGCGAACACTTATCCAACCAATCCATCCACAACCAATCCGAATGGTTATCCAGGAGTACCGGGCTACATCGTGCCACCGACAGTTACACAAAACATGGCACCGCAAATGTTCTCACCTAACAACAATGGCTATACGCCACTGGTGAATTGGGGAACGGAAAGCAGCAACGTAACGATCGGCCGTGGTATGTTTGGCGGACCAACTGTCTACGTGAACAACGAGCCCGTACGAAACTTCTTCCGCTATGTTTTCCATTGATCATTCATGCCCAGCCCTTGCCCACTGAAGTCCCCTGAAAGGTCACCACGAAATTTACGAAGGACACGAAATATAGAATTCGATTCGGAGTGATGGATTTGACCGAAGCGCATTTGAGCTGAGGCAGAAGTTTTTACTCAAAGAGTGAATTTCATTTATGGGATGGGCGACACAGTACATTGCCAAATTGATGGCCGGTGAGACCGTGAGCTTTCGCCCGCGGGGCAACTCGATGGTTGGCAAGATCGAATCAGGCCAATTATGCACCGTCGTTCCCATTTCCACAGACGACCCAATCCATGTGGGCGATATCGTGCTTTGCAAAGTAAATGGTCGTGAATACCTACACTTAGTAAAGGCCACGCAGGGAGAACGATTTCAAATCGGCAACAATCGCGGTCGGATCAATGGCTGGATTGCTCGCAGCTCCATCTTTGGACGGTGTATCAAAGTCGAACCGTAACGGAAATCTGGAAGGCATCAGGCTGCCGTACATATGACTTTTCGGATTTGCCATGAAAGATACCGGATCTCGTATTGTATTTGGCTCCATTCGCAATGAGAATTTTCCTGGGCGTCTCTTTAGATTTTTCGACCGTAAGCAGTCATAATTCCATATCGACAGCACGGACTTGAAATGCCAGCGCCATCATCTCATCGTGCGAACTAACGCATCAAGTTCCAGTTCGCTTCCAGGCCTACAACTTATTTGGGCATACCTTTGCTCTTTTGATTCGACTCCATTACTTCTTCTACTGAGCCAATGACAATCAAACACCAACAAACCTTGCTAGCCGTTGTGGCCGCATTCTTATTGACCACCCCACTCAACTTACTTGCACAGGATCGCTACTCGATTCCAGCAGATCCAAACCTCAAGTATTCGACGCCAATTGCTCCCGGAGTGGCAGTCCCAGACAAGATCGAAAGTTCTATCGGAACACTCAATCTCAACTACGGCTACCCATCAGCCGATACCGTCGAGAAAATTTACGACAACCTCGATCGCTCGCGCGCCTTACAAGCTTATCTGATGGCGATCCCAATCGTGAATCAAGCTGGTATGCGCGATTCGCTCGCTCAGTTTGGTCCAGCCAATCAAACGGACGTCATTTGGGAGAATCTCGTCGATCCGCGCACGGTCGAACTTACTGCTAACGACAACACGATTTACAACTTCATTTGGCTCGATACCAAGAAAGGCCCGTTGGTGGTTGAAGTCCCACCTGAGGTATTAGGTGGCGTAAACGATTTTTGGTATCGCTGGGTGGCCGATGTTGGTATCACGGGCGAAGATAAAGGCAAGGGAGGCAAGTATCTTGTCCTCCCTCCTGACTACAAAGGCGAAGTACCAACGGGCTATGTGGTCCTGAAGCCAAGCACTTACGGTAATTGGCTGTTCTTCCGCGCATTTGTGGTCAATGGTTCCACCAAGCCTGGTATAGAACTCGTCAAGAAACACCTCAAGATCTATCAGTTATCCGATGCCGCAAATCCTCCTGCGATGAAGTTTGTCAATGGCTCAGACATCCCTTCTACATTTGTTGCACCAGGGGATTATGCTTTCTGGGAAATGCTCAACCAAGTCATTCAGGAAGAGCCATCGAGTGGCAGCGATGCGACGATGCTGGGCTTGTTTGCCTCTATTGGTATCGAAAAAGGAAAACCATTTGCGCCTGATGAACGGATGAAGAAAATCCTTACCGATGCTGCCAACATCGGCGCTGTAACTGCGCGAACCATTGCCTTCAAGATTCGCAACAAAGATGCCTACTATTTTCCCAATAGCACTTGGCGTCTGCCATTCTTCGGCGGTTATAAGTTCGAAACGTCGCCCGGCGTCACCAACATGGACGGCTACATCTTCTACTACTATTTCGCCACCGGCGTCACTCCAGCCATGGAGATGAAAATGGTAGGTAAAGGCTCTCAGTATCCATGGTCCGTGCAAGATTCCAATGGCAACCCATTCGATGGTGGCAAGAACTACAAGATGCGTCTTCCACCCAACGTACCGGTAAAGGACTTTTGGTCTGTCATCGTTTACGACAACCAAACGCGTTCGATGATCCAAACGAATCAAAAAGCTCCAAGCGTGACCAGCCAAGCGACGAACCTCAAAAAGAACGCTGATGGTTCCGTCGATGTCTACTTCGGCCCCAAGGCCCCCTCAGGCTTTGAAAACAATTGGGTACAGACGTTGCCAGGCAAAGGCTGGTTCATGATCCTGCGCCTCTATGGCCCACTTGAACCTTGGTTCGATAAGTCATGGCGTCCCGGCGAAATCGAACTGGTAAAGTGAAACTTCGGGGAGCGCCATCCATGATCTCGATGGTACTGCTTCCCTCAACTTCGTAGTGGACGTAGGAGTTACCCTATGACTCTTGCGTCCCGATGAAGCTATTCGCAGCTTATATGTGGGGCGTCTGAACAACGCCACTTGCTCCTGTCTGGCCCGCGAATATTCAACTTTATCGTTACAATCCGCACCGATAGCTGGTTTGTCGCGCTGTTGCTTTCATCAGCACGACAAGCCACTTCGGACCGTATCCTACGCTTGGGAAGATCTCGATTCTTTCCAACATCATTTTGTCAGCCATCATGTCCCAACCTCATAACGCTACGGATTCGCCCCCTTCGAATGCCAAAGCGTGGCAGGCAGATTCCTTTGGACATGGCTTGCTGGCCTTGTTAGTTTCCAACGTCCTACAACGTGGATTGGGACTGGCCCGCAATCTCCTTTTTTGTTGGCTGATGCTCGATACTGAGCTCGGTGTCTGGTCTCTGATCCAAACGTTTGTTTTCTTAGCTGCTCCACTCGCCGTTCTCGGACTGCCTGGCTCTTACTCGCGATACATCGAACACTATCGCCAACAAGGCCAGCTTGCTCGTTTCCTTATTCAAACTGGAACGATCAGCGTCCTGGGTACACTCTTGTTGGTCGCCACACTCTTGTCGGCTCCCGGATTCTTCTCGCTTTGGATCACTGGCGCTGAACAATCATTGGCAAGTATGCTCGCCATTTGTTTTTGCCTGGTAGCCATCATCACCTTTATCTCACTAGCTGAAGTGGCCAGCGGCTTACGCCAAATTCGACTCGTGTCGAAGATGCACTTTGTGAACAGCCTTGCCTTCACTTTTATCGGTCTAGCAGCCCTTTCGATTTCATCTTCGTGGCAAGCCTTGGTGATCGCCTTCGGCTGCGCCCACTTCATCGGCTCGCTTCCGATGCTCACTCTTTGTTCTCGCTTCAAAGCTGCAGAAAACTCCGAGTCGCCATCGCACGCATTAACCAGCGACATAGTCACCACTCCGAGCAAAGCCTCCGCTCACGCTTGGTCGATGTGGAGCCGCTTGCTGCGTTATGCTGCCTCGATCTGGTTGATGAATCTCTTGATCAACTTATTCGACGTCCTCGATCGATACATGCTGCTTTATTGGATCGATGCCGGCACCGAATACAGTCAAGCACTACTTGGCCAATACCATGCTGCCAGAATTTTCCCCTTACTATTGCTTAGCCTTGGCTCGATGCTCTCCAATATGTTGCTCCCCTATGTAACAGCCGATTGGGAAGCGGGACATAAAGATCAAGCTGGCGCACGAGTCACCGATTGCCTCAAGCTTTGCTCGTTAGTGCTTTGGATTGGTTCGCTGGCGTTTATGATTCCAGCTCCCTGGATTTTCGATATTGGTTTGCAACATCGATACCAGCTCGGTTTAGAAGTACAACCTGCCTGTTTGCTTATTACGATTTGGGGAGCATTGTTTTTAATCGCCCAAAACTACTTGCTCTGTGCCGAACGAGGCAGAACGGTCGTTCTCATTTGCGCTCTGGGCTTGGCCTTCAATGCGGCCCT
This sequence comes from Planctomycetota bacterium, assembly GCA_017303505.1. Taxonomy (GTDB): domain Bacteria; phylum Planctomycetota; class Planctomycetia; order Pirellulales; family Pirellulaceae; genus JAFLCP01. Next base: position 13,959 of record JAFLCP010000084.1, read on the forward strand.
CAATGTGTTACTGATCCCTACGCTTGAACTCCAAGGGGCCGTAACGGCAACTTGGCTCGCAAATGGTCTTTTATTGACCATGGTGCTGCTGGCCATTCGCAGCGCGGGCTGCAAACTCGATCGCACCTTGTGGCTTACGCTCTTCGCACCAGCTTCTCTTATTGCGGGTGTTGAACTCTCCGCACTCACGCTGTCTGCCATGCTGGTGCTGGCAGCGCGAACCGATTGGTTCATCAGTTCAGCCGATCGACTCCGCATCGAAGAGCTGTTGACGAAGTATCAACGATTCATTCCTCAGCGACTTCGACGCTCTGGAATCTTCATTCCCACGGCTAACATCGTAGCCCGTTAAGTACGTGATACGCGCACGAAAAAACCATCGTTCGCTTTGATAAACAAACGATGGTTTTGAGTTAAGTTTCTATATCGGCTGGGATACTAGACCATCGAAGCCGCGCGACCTTGGCGACGACGATCGCTTTCCTTCAGCGAGATCTTGCGCAAACGAATCGTCTGTGGTGTGATCTCGACAAGTTCATCGTCTTCAATGTATTCCAAAGCAGCTTCCAGATACAAAATTCGCGGTGGCTTGAGGATCACGTTTTCATCGCTACCCGAAGCTCGCATGTTGGTGAGTTTCTTTTCGCGACAAGGGTTCACGGTCAAGTCGTTATCGCGCGCATTTTCGCCCACGATCATACCTTCATAGATTTCTTGACCTGGGGCCACGAACAGTTCACTACGATCCTGCAAACCGAAGAGTGCAAACGGCACAGCTTTGCCAGTGACCATCGAGACCAAAACACCATTGGTTCGCTTCGGTACTTCTGCTTCCATCGGACGATATTCCGAGAAGCGATGGTTGATGATCGCTGTACCTTGCGTCGCGTTGAGCATGCGGGTTCGCAAACCGATCAATCCGCGAGCTGGAATACTGAAGCGGAGCATCGTGTAATCACCACGTGGGTTCATTTCATCGAGCATACCGCGACGATTGCCGACCATTTCCATGACAGGACCAACTTTATCAGTTGGCACATCCACCGTGAGCGACTCGAATGGCTCGCAAGTCACTCCATCGATTTCTTTGAGAACCACACGCGGCTTGCCAACCGAAAGCTCAAAGCCTTCGCGTCGCATGGTTTCGATAAGAACGGCCAAGTGCAAAACACCGCGACCGCTTACTGCATATGCATCAGCCCCTTCCATCGGACGCATACGCAGAGCCACGTTGCGTTCAAGCTCTTTCTCTAAACGTCCACGCAACTGGCGAGTGGTAACATACTTACCTTCGCGTCCTGCGAATGGAGAGCTATTGATGCTGAAGATCATTTCTAGCGTAGGTTCGTCGACCTTCAAACGTGGCAATGGATCAGGAAAGCCTCGCTGACAAATGGTGTCGCCGATTTCGACGTTATCCATGCCAACAATGGCCGTCACATCACCCGCCGTTGCCTCATCGACTTCAGCCCGACCTAAATTGTCAAACGTAAAGAGATTGACCACGTTCGATGGCACAACCGAGTTCTCTTTGACGAGATCGATCTGCTGATTCTTGCTAATAGAACCTGCTTGCACACGGCCCACTGCAATACGACCAACGTACTCAGACCAATCCAAGTTGGTTACCAACATGCGGAATGGCTTGTTCTCTTCAACTTCTGGTCCAGGAATCTTTTCCAAAACCATATCGAGCAAAGGCTGCATCGAGGTGCCGCGAACATTCGGATCCAAAGTCGCAAAACCTTCTTTGGCCGATGCAAACACATAGGAAAAATCTTCCAAGAAGTGTTCACCACCTAGGTCGACCAACAACGACAAAGCTTCATCGAGAACTTCCATCGCTCGAGCATCGGGGCGGTCAATTTTATTGATCACCACAATCGGTCGCACACCAGCTTCCAGCGCCTTGGACAATACGAAGCGTGTTTGAGGCATCGGGCCTTCAGCGGCATCCATCAACACCAAGCACCCATCGGCCATACGCACCACGCGTTCCACTTCACCACCGAAGTCCGCGTGACCAGGGGTATCGATCAAATTGATCTTCACACCCTTGTAGGGCAGGGCGATGTTCTTGGCCAAAATGGTAATACCACGTTCTTTTTCCAAGTCATTGCTGTCGAGAATACGCTCCCCTTGCAGCTGTGAATCGCGAAACTGTCCGCTCTGACGAAGCAAACAGTCGACCAGGGTCGTTTTGCCATGGTCAACGTGAGCGATAATCACAATGTTACGAATGTCATCTCGACGCATAAAGTTCTCGTTAATTTTCCGATCATGTAATTTTGACCCATGACTTCCGCCTCACCTAATACGTTCGGTGATTGTCATGAATCTCTTGCTTGTCGTGCGTCACCTAGGATTTAGGCGTCGCGTTCTTGGGTGCCACTTTCGCAGCGGGCCGATTCGCATTCCCTTTTTTCTTTGTCAGCGAATCACCTAACTGCTCCCGCATAAGGTCAGCGGCTGCTGTGAGGCGGGTCACAATTTCAGGATGATCCGCAGCGACATCCATGGTTTCGCCAATATCATCCTTTAGGTTAAACAGCACCAGGGCTGTTTGCTCTTCGCGATACGGGGCCGGTTGCCCCGGTACTGTGACTTGCCCATTCAATGTTCGATAGCTGTGCGGAAAATGCAGTTTCCAGTTACCCTGGCGAACTGCCTGCAATTCCGCACCCCAATAGAAACAATAGGTTCGAGGCTCATCCCAATCGTCGGCACTACCCGTCATTAGCGAAGCAATATTCTCACCATCGATTGGTTTTTCGGGGAGGGGGCAATTTGCCAGATGAGCAATTGTGGGCAAAATATCGATGGTTGCTGTCAATGCCGAGCACTCTCGACCTGCAGGAACCTTGCCCGGCCAACGCACAATACAAGGGACGCGAACGCCACCTTCCCAAGTTGTCCCTTTTCCCTCACGCAATGGTCCCGCCGAACCGGCGTGTGGACCATAAGAGAGCCATGGACCATTATCTGAAGTGAAAATCACTAGGGTATTATCGTCCAAACCATGCTTCTTCAATCGCTCCAAAATCGTTCCCACGCTCCAATCGATTTCAGCGATAACGTCGGCATACAGTCCCTTGCCCGTTTTTCCCTCGAAGGCTTCGGAAGCATAGATGGGAACATGGGGCATGGCATGCGGCACATATAGAAAGAATGGCTTGTCCACATGGCGATCAATAAAGTCGACGGCTCGCTCGGTATACCAACGTGTTAATTGTTTTTGATCTTCAGGCGTAATCGGCTTCTTTTTCACCTCCGTACCCTCGACTAATGGGAGGTCCGGATAGCTTTTCGACGTCGGATGAAAGGGCCACATATCGTTGGAATATGGAAGCCCAAGATATTCATCAAACCCTTGCGCGGCAGGTAAGGTGGTTACATCGTCCCCTAAGTGCCATTTGCCAAAAATCGCTGTCGAATAACCTCGACGTTTCAAGACATCTGCAATCGTCTCTTCCTCGGGTGCCAAACCTGTTCGCGAATTAGGCCCCAACGCTCCCATGACACCCACGCGATTTGAGTAGCAGCCGGTGAGCAGCGCCGCTCGAGATGCAGAGCACACGGCTTGGGCGACGTAAAAACTAGTGAAGCGGGTCCCTTCTTGGGCCATTTGATCCAAATTCGGTGTCACCATCTGTTTGCCACCGAAACAACCTAAGTCCGCATACCCTAAATCGTCCGCATAAACGACCACAAAATTGGGAGGCCGGTCGACAGACACCCGCTCAGCAGCCGCTAGCCAATCGCCCGCGAAACAGAAACTTGCCCAACTTGCCACGAAAAAGAGGACTAACCGACGACTTGCCGCCAAAGCACCTCGCAGAGCAGAAAAAGGGCGGGAAGTATTGGTGTTGCTTATAACCAGCTGCGTCGCAGGAACAACTCGTGTCAGGTTCAGCATGGATCTACCCAGGAAGTTGGAAAGCGCGGTTGTAAAATTCGGTGCGAATCGTCATATTTTAGCAAATCGTTTCCATGCGACCTAATGCCTCGTTGCCAGAAGTCCTCTGCTCGACGTTGCTTAACAGGCCGTTTTGCGGTTTTCTTCAGGGAAAATCCAACGGATTGCAGGAGATGGGACGATAGCAGAATTGGATTTGCCCTGGTTTGCGAAGCCCTGGCAACCAACTCCCACCGATTAGTTTTGAAAAACTTGAAATCCCGCAATCGAATGATGAAGCGGGATTCTTTTTGGGAATAGTTTGTGAAATTTTTCACAAACCCCCAAAAGAAGTAAGCGATTGGGTCGATACCGAAACCGACCACGTCGCCAAGAACCACGCCACAAGTGAACACAAGAACGGGAATAAGCTAAACATGGCTCAGCGTATTGTGATCAAAAAAGGGCTCAACCTGCCCATTGCAGGTCAACCCAAACAGGAAATCGACAAAGGCCGAGATGTCAGTCGCGTTGGCTTGATCGCTGATGACTATCGTGGCATGCGCCCCACGATGATGGTCGCAGAAGGGGATCAGGTTCAAACCGGTCAAATTCTGTTCGAAGATAAAAAGTGTCCTGGGGTGTTTTTTACAGCCCCTGGAACCGGCCGAGTGGTCAGCGTTTTGCGCGGCGAAAAACGCCGCTTCATCGGCTTGGAAATCGAACTCTCTGGAAAAGATAATCCCGTTCAGTTCACCAAACACACCAGCCAAGGTATCGCAGGCTTAAGCCGCGAAGCAGTGGTCGAGCAAATTACGAAGTCCGGTTTGTGGACTGCGATCCGAACTCGTCCTTTTAGCCGCAATCCTTCGCCGACCACCGAACCACATGCGTTGTTTGTTACAGCGATCGATACCAATCCTTTAGCGGCTGATCCTAAGCTCATTATCGCTAACAATAAAGAACACTTTGAAATCGGCTTGATCGTTCTGCGCAAGTTGACTTCGGGTAGCGTATTTGTGTGTACGGCTCCTGGGGCAGCGGTTCCAGGCGATGGCATGGAACAAATCAAAGTGGTTGAGTTCGAAGGCCCACATCCAGCCGGCTTGCCTGGAACTCACATGCACTTCTTAGATCCCGTAAGTGCCAAGCGAATCAATTGGCATATCGGTTATCAAGATGTGATTGCGATCGGCAAACTATTCGACACAGGTGTTTTGTCGACGGAGCGAATCGTTTCGTTGGCAGGTCCATCGGTTTCCAATCCACGCCTATTGCAAACCCGCTTAGGGGCTAAAGTGGGCGAATTGATTTCAGGCCAAACGACGGGCGATAACAATCGCATCGTGGCAGGCTCAGTGCTGTGCGGTATCAAAGTCGAACAACCACTCGATTATCTCAACCGCTATGCGATTCAAATCAGTGTGTTGGAAGAAGGCAACAAACGAGAATTCTTGGGCTGGCAACAACCTGGCTTCAATAAGTTTTCTCTCACACGAGCATTCGCTGGTTGCTGGAATGCAACGAAGCGTTTTGCGATGACCACATCAACCGAAGGTAGCGAACGAGCGATGGTTCCAATCGGAACCTACGAACGCGTGATGCCTCTCGATTTGATTCCGACTCTTTTATTGCGAGCGCTTATTACTCGCGATACAGAACGGGCTCAGGAACTTGGTTGCTTGGAATTGGATGACGAGGACTTAGCGCTATGTACCTACGTCTGTCCAGGCAAATATGAATACGCTGAAATTTTGCGCGACAACCTAGCAAAGATTGAAAAAGAGGGCTAAGTCGTCCATGAAGTTCTTACGCGACAAACTCGACAAACTACATCCACTGTTCGAAAAAGGTGGAAAGCTCCAATTGCTTTACCCTTTGTACGAAGCCTTGGACACGTTCCTTTACACACCCGGTCATGCCTCCAAAGGTGTGACGCATGTCCGTGATGCGTTGGATCTCAAACGCATGATGAGCGTGGTCGTGGCTGCCTTGGTTCCATGCGTCTTGATGGCGTGCTGGAATACCGGTTACCAAGCCAATTATGCCATCTCCAAGATGACCGAAAAATCGATTGCGATCAGCTATGATTGGCATCATTCGGTACAAACGGCGATTGGTCTAGGTCACGATCCGAACAGTGTAATCGATTGCTTTGTATACGGATTGATTCACTTCCTACCGGTTTACATCGTCTGTATGGCGGTCGGTGGAACGTGCGAATTGATTTTCAGTATGCTGCGTGGCCATGAAATCAATGAAGGCTTCTTGGTCACCGGTTTGCTATTCCCTCTCACATTGCCTCCGAACATTCCACTCTGGCAAGTCGGTGTGGGCATCGCGTTTGGTGTGGTGATCGGTAAAGAAATCTTTGGTGGCACAGGCCGAAACTTCTTGAACCCAGCTCTCACCGCTCGAGCGTTTTTGTACTTTGCCTACGCAGGTCAGATTAGCGGTGATAAAGTTTGGACCGCCGTGGATGGCTTCAGCGGCGCCACTGCCTTGGGTGCCGTTGCCAACGCGACTCCTGATGTTGGCATGAAAGCTCTGGACTCGATTCAATATCCTTGGGGTACAGAATCCATTACTTGGATGTCGGCCTTCTTGGGTAATATCCAAGGCTCGATGGGCGAAACCAGTACCTTGGCCTGTTTGATTGGTGCGGCAGTTTTGATTGCTACAGGCATTGGTTCTTGGCGAATCATGACCGGTACGGTCATCGGAGCGCTGGCGATGTCCGGTTTGTTTTATGCTCTTGCGGGCAACTCAACCAATGCCATGTTCCAAATGCCTCCGTGGTGGCACTTAGTTGTTGGTGGATTCGCGTTCGGTGCCGTATTCATGGCGACCGATCCTGTTTCTGCATCACTCACCGAAACGGGCAAGTGGATTTACGGCGTTATGATTGGTGCACTCACCATCTTGATCCGCGTTGTTAACCCCGCATATCCAGAGGGCATCATGTTGGCGATCTTGTTCGCAAACTGCTTCGCTCCGATCATTGACTATTTCGTAGCTCAAGCCAACATCCGCCGAAGAGGAGTCCGTTATGCAGCGTGATTCAATGGCGAATACCTTCGTCGTCGCTTTTGTTCTCTGCGGTATCTGCTCCTTGATTGTGAGTGGTTCAGCAGTGGGACTTAAAAAGTTCCAAGATGAAAACAAAGCCTTAGACGTTCAGAAGAATATCATTTCAGCAGCGGGATTAGCAGGCGACGAACCGTTAACAGCTGATCGTGTGAAGAAGATCTTCGAAAAGATCGAACGCAAGTTGGTAGATCTCGAAACTGGCGACTATGTGGACGAAGGGAAAGCGGGTATCAAGATCGATACCTACGATCCGCGTAAGGCCGCCAAAGATCCAAAACTTAGTGTCAGCAATAAGGGGACAAAGTTTGACATCGGCATGGGCGCCCGTGAAAAGTATGCCTTTGCGTACCTGGTAAAGAACGATCAGGGCGAACTCACTCAAGTGGTTCTCCCTATCTACGGCAAAGGTCTGTGGTCCACCATGTACGGTTTCTTAGCTCTTGAAAAAGATCTGAAAACCGTCAAGGGCATCACCTTCTACGAGCATGGCGAAACTCCTGGTTTGGGTGGCGAAATCGAAAATCCAACTTGGAAAGCTCTCTGGCCTGGGAAGAAAATCTACAAAGGTGAGAGCAGCGATGCAAATATCGCGTTCGGTGTGAAGAAGGGATCGCCGGAAGGTGACGAAAAAGAATACCTCGTCGATGGCCTGTCTGGTGCGACCATCACCTCGCGCGGTGTTGATCAATTACTAAAATATTGGGTCAGTGATTCCGGATTCGGAAAATTCCTGAAAAAGCTTTCAGAACCACAGGGGGGCAGCAATGTCGGCGCCTAAAACCAAAGAACTCCTTCTTGATCCAGTATTCAAGAACAACCCCATTGGTCTGCAAGTTCTCGGAATTTGCTCCGCCTTGGCGGTGACGACACAGATGAACACCGCGCTGGTGATGTCGATCGCTGTTACCCTGGTAACCGCTTTCTCCAGTGCGGCGGTGAGCTCCATTCGTCACCGAATCCCTGGCAGTATCCGCATCATTGTGCAAATGGTCGTTATTGCATCGTTCGTGATTCTGGTCGATCAAATCCTCAAAGCGTTCTTCTTCGATGTAGCCAAACGCCTCTCGGTTTTTGTTGGTTTGATCATCACCAACTGTATCGTGATGGGTCGTGCAGAAGGCTTCGCCATGAAGAACGACCCCAAAGCCAGTTTCCTTGACGGTCTCGGTAACGGTCTTGGTTACAGCTTTGTTCTATTGGCAGTCGCCTTCGTTCGAGAACTAACCGGCTCCGGAAAGTTATTCGGTATCACCATTCTTCCGCTGTATCGTGAAGGTGGTTGGTACAACCCGAACGGTTTGATGTTGCTCGCACCGAGTGCCTTCTTCTTGATCGGCACTCTTATCTGGATCATCCGCACCTTCCGCCCTGAACAGATCGAGGAAGCATAAGTCATGGACCTACAACATTATTTGGCTCTGTTCCTGAAATCCGTGTTCATCGAGAACATGGCTCTGTCGTTCTTCCTCGGGATGTGCACCTTTTTGGCGATCTCGAAGAACATCAAAACTTCCATTGGTTTGGGTATCGCTGTGGTGATCGTGCAAGCGATTACCGTTCCCGCCAACTGCGTTTTGTACCAGTATTTGTTGCGTGATGGAGCTCTCTCCTGGCTGGGAGAAAGTTACGCGAGTTACGATTTATCCTTCCTTGGATTTATCAGTTACATCGGTGTGATTGCGGCTATCGTGCAGATTCTCGAAATGACTCTGGATCGCTTCTTCCCACCTCTCTACAACGCACTCGGTATCTTCCTTCCATTGATCACAGTGAACTGCGCCATCATGGCTGGTTCACTCTTCATGGTGGAACGCGACTACAATATTCCTGAAAGCGTGGTTTACGGGATTGGTTCCGGTTTTGGCTGGGCTCTGGCGATCGTGGCACTTGCCGGTATTCGCGAAAAACTAAAATATGCTGATATCCCACCTCCGCTTCGCGGCTTGGGAATTACCTTTATGACCGTAGGCCTCATGGCCATGGCGTTCATGTTGTTCGGTGGTATCAAGTTGTAATTCACGAAACGACGTTGGGACTTGTTCCCCGTTTCATAACTTTGTTGTGTGATAGGCGCTCAATCGATGGATGTCGGCACAATTATCCTCGGCGTTTTCATGTTCACGGGAATCGTGGTGGCCTTGGTCGTCCTCATTCTCGTCGCCAAAAAGTTTTTGGTCGCGTCGGGTAATGTTAAAATAACCGTCAATGGCCAAAAAACGCTCTCCGTTCCAGCTGGCGGTAAACTCTTGGGTTGCTTAGCTGAAAATGGCATCTTTGTTTCCAGCGCCTGCGGTGGTGGTGGCACATGTGCTCAATGCAAAGTGAAGATCCACGCGGGTGGGGGTGATATTCTTCCTACCGAAAAAACGCACATCAACACCAAGATGGCCAAAGAAGGAACTCGTCTCTCCTGCCAAGTTGCTGTTAAGCAGGATATGGACATCGAAGTTCCCGAAGAAGTTTTCGAAACCAAGAAATGGGTTTGCACCGTTCGCTCCAACGAAAACGTGGCCACCTTTATTAAAGCGTTAGTCCTTGAACTTCCTACCGGCGAACAGGTCGACTTCAAGGCGGGTGGATACATCCAAATCGAAGTCCCACCTCACACCGTTGAGTACAAGAATTTCTTGATCGATAAACGCTTCCACGAAGATTGGGACAAGTTCAACATTTGGCGTTATGTTTCGAAGGTAGACGAAACGGTAGTGCGAGCCTATTCGATGGCCAACTATCCGGGCGAAAAGGGCATCATCATGCTCAACGTTCGTATCGCTTCGCCACCGCCACGCGCACCGGAAGATTGCCCTCCAGGTAAGGTATCCTCCTACATCTTTAACCTGAAGCCAGGCGATAAGGTCACCATCTCTGGTCCTTACGGTGAGTTCTTTATCAAAGACACCAAGAACGAGATGCTCTACATCGGTGGTGGTGCTGGTATGGCTCCGCTCCGCAGTCATATTTTTGAACTCTTCCGCAATCGCAAGACCGACCGCAAAGTTTCCTACTGGTACGGTGGTCGCAGCATGAAGGAATTGTTCTATGTGGAAGATTTCCGAGCGATCGAGAAAGACTTCCCGAACTTCAAATTCAATATCGCCTTGTCGGAACCTAAGCCAGAAGATAACTGGACGGGCTACACGGGCTTTATCCATCAAGTGATTCTCGAAAACTATCTCAAGAATCACCCAGCGCCGGAAGACATTGAATACTATTTGTGCGGACCTCCAATGATGATCTCCGCTGTATTTAAGATGCTTGAGAGCTTGGGCGTTGAACGCGAAAACATCGCCTTCGACGACTTCGGAGGTTAAGCCTCGTGGGCAACCTCTCCGCCAACAATTCTTCGCGCACTCCAGGGAATTCAACCTGGAGTGCTGCGTTTCGTCCCCTGGTCTGGATTGTGGTGGTCCTCGCCACCGCTTACTTAGTCGGACGCATCGGCAACAAGCCCACAGTGCAAAACACGGGCGTCGAAATCTTCAGCGGTCGAACCATGGGTACGAGCTACCAAGTTCGTCTCGTATCGAAAGCCTCATTTGTCGACGCCCCAACCTTACACGACAAAATTGAGCAAGAGCTAAAACGTGTCAACCAAGAGATGTCGACGTACATCCAAGATTCGGAAGTTTCTCGCTTCAATGCGGCTGAATCGACCGAGTGGTTTCCTGTCTCACGTCATATAGCCCAAGTCGTCGCCACTGCTTTGGAGCTATCTAAAAAATCCGATGGCTACTATGACATCACTGTGATGCCATTGGTCAACGCCTGGGGATTTGGGCCGGCCAAACGTGAAGAAAAAGCGGTGGATCCCACGGTTCTCAAACAGTTACTTGAACAAGTTGGCTACACCAAACTGGAAGTTCAACTGGAGCCACCAGCCCTCAAAAAACTCCACCCCAAACTGCAGATCGATCTCTCGTCCATTGCCAAAGGCCATGGTGTAGATCGCGTGGCACTTGTGCTGGAAGAGTCTGGTTACAAAGACTACTTCGTTGAAATCGGTGGCGAAGTTCGTACCGCAGGAAATCGCGCCGATGGAGCCGCCTGGAAGGTTGGCATTGAAACTCCTACGGAACTTCAACGCGACATTCAAACGATACTCCCACTCACCAACGCTTCATTGGCAACCTCTGGTGATTATCGCAATGCCTTCGTCGATGGTGGAGTGCGGTATTCTCACACAATCGATCCGAAAACAGGACAACCCGTCCAACACAACCTTGCCTCCGCTTCGGTTGTCGCCGAAAATTGTGCAGTAGCTGATGCTTGGGCCACCGTGATGATGGCCAGCGGACCTGAACGCGCACTACAAATCGCCAACGAAAATAAACTGGACGTTTTGTTGATCGTGCGACAACCGGATAAGTTCGAGCTTATTCCCAGCGAAACCTTTCGACAACAACATCCTGAGACACTCAAGATGGCGGAAGAAAAACTCGTTCGTCCAGACATCAACAGTCAGAAGTAAACGCAAGATATAGACAAGGACAACTGACATGCCTTCTTTTTTACTTGTCCTGTTTGGCACCTTCGCCGTTTTTGCCATCGTAATTGCCGCTATGGCAGTTGGCGTGATGTTCGGACGGAAATCGATCAGCGGCAGCTGCGGTGGACTCGGCAACAAAACCGATGAGCATGGCAACTCCAGCTGCTCACTCTGCTCGAACCCTGGTGAAGCATGTCGCGAACTTGCACGCCGCGCCGCAGCCAATCGCGCCGCACAGACGCCACAAGCCGAAGAACAAGAAGTCGAAGCCTAATCTAACGTTGGCAAGCGGGACAATAAAACGTTGCCCGCTGAGCTTGCACGATCCTGACAATACTTCCCCGCTTACATTTCGAGCATCGCTCTCCTTCGCGATCATACGCTTGATGATGGTTCTGGTACGATCCATTTTCGTTGAGCGCATTTCGATAGGTTCCATCACCCAACGTCGAACCCTCATAACGAATGGCGGTCTGCAAGATATCGAGCATTGCAGCATGTAGGGCAATCCACTCTTTGTCGGATAGCGAGTCCGCACCACGCGTCGGGTCCACACCGATGCGATGCAGTATCTCGGATGCATACAGGTTTCCTACACCAGCCACAACCTTTTGATCCAGCAGCAACACTTTGATCGGTCGCTTTGATTTGATGGAACGCGATTGCAGTTCACTCACGCTGATCGTTAAGGCATCGATGCCCAATACATCAGGCCCCAAGTGGTTTTCCAACTCTTCATTGGTCCACAGAGCGATAGTGCCTAAGCCCCGTCGATCCCAAAAGAAAACTTGTTCAGGTTGGGCGATATTCTTGCGATTGGAACCGGCTTTCTTCTGTACCTTTAGAATCAATCGGACATGGCCTGGATCAGGTGGGTCTGTCAAACTCACCAGCCCCGTCATCTTTGGCTGAAAGACCAAGTTGCCACCGTCGAGTTGTATCACGACCCGTTTACCGCGTCGTTCAATTCCAAGTACTTCGCATCCGACTAACTTCTTCAGCAACTTTCCCTTCTCAGGGTACATTCCGCAAGGTTTTACTGAGATTTTGGGACATAGCGCTGAGGCAATCTGCATGCCAATAATGGGATGTAGTCCACGACACATCGTCTCAACTTCTGGCAACTCAGGCATCGCTTCACTCTATGGGCATCTCAAACTTCTTTAGCGTCACTCATCCACTCAATCAGCTCAAGCTCACTCTTCGATGGTGGGCTTAATCGGAGTGTCTGTCGCAGAATTCGATGCCGCATTTTCCTTCGCTTCTGTGGCTTGTTTCTTGGAGTCTGCGCCACTCGATTCATCGTTCGTCACAACTCCGCGTTTTCGTATTTTACCTGCCAGCACACTCATCACGCCTGTCTCGCCTCCACCCTCGGCAGGCGCGGCGGCAGCAGTCTCTAAGTTCGTTAATTCTCGACGCAAGATGCCGAGCAACGTTTGCAACATCGCTACCACCATCGGACCGACAACGATACCGATTGGCCCCAAGGCTTGAACGCCACCGATGATGCTCATCAATGCCAATAGCGGATGTAATTGGGATTGACCATGCAACACAAACGCCTTGACAAGGTTATCAATCGTCCCGACCACCAACACACCCCAGCCCGCTAAGAGTCCCGCCGCCCAAAAGTTTTGTTCATACACGGCTAAGTACAAACAAACAGGAACCCACACAGTGGCTGGCCCAAAAATGGGCACCAAGGCGAACACCGTCGTCAGCAATGTCAATAAAACCAGCGATGGCAGACCCGCAAAATAATAGCCGATCCCAGCCACAGCTCCTTGGGCTAACGCCGAGAAAATCGTCGCCAACACGACAGCGCGACTGATGCGATCGAACTCAAGCAGTAACTCTTGTTCGTAGCGATCATCGAGTGGACTCAGCTTCATGATCGTGCTGACCATACCGGGGCCATCGTAGAGAAAAAAGAAAATCGCGACGATCATAATGCCAGTGCCAATGGCAAGCTTCACAATCGCTACACCTGTGGCTCCAGTAATCGAAACAAGCTTGGGTCGAATGTAATCAATCCCTTGTTGCGTTAAACTCTCGATATCGGCTGCCGTCGGATTCGCGGACTCCTTGAGCCAAGCCACATAGGTTCCACCCAACATATCGACTTTGATACTCTTGAATTTCGCCACTGCCGTCAACACCGTGGCAGCAAAGTCAACATCTTCGGGATTCATATCGCGAACATCAACCAACTGCTTCTTAAGCTCATCGAGGCTTTGCAGTCGCTCTTCCACACCATCGCGATTAAGAGTCTTCATCGCCTCGGCCAAAGTCGTCAGATCGGTATCCAAATGGGCGCATGCCAACTTGGTTCGTTCCTTGCGTTGATCGGGCAGCATGTTGTCATTGGTGACCGTCAGCAGTTGGTCAAATTCCTTCTGACATTTTCGAATTTCGTACAAATGATCGATATTCAATCCCAAGGTGGTTCGAACGCGTTGGAAGGCCAAGTTGATCGAAGCGGAGTTCACATCAGAAATCAAACTTGCCCCTTGAACCGCTGCGGCCGCAATAATCAATCCGGCCGGCAGGAGTACGCTGAGCAAGATAAGAGCCGTGGTGACGGCTGCCGCAGTACGTTCACGTTGCCCCAGTCTTTCGAGCACCGCGCGATGTAATGGGCGAAAAACGACGCACAAAACGGCGGCCAGAAAGATGGGGACAAAGAACCCAATCATCACCTTGTAAAACAGCAACCCAATTACCACGATGATGGCGATGAGCGCTCCAAACGAAACCATCCTGGTCATAGATATCTCTCAATGGTTGAATAGGTCCATTCAATACAGTTTTCTTGCTCAAAACATGATTCGCGGGAGGCGAAATCGCAGCATTCTGGCAAAACAACATTTCGACTGGGGATTGTACTCGAATTTGCCTTGCTGTAGGACATTGGCATGGAACCCAAGAACCAAAGCAAACCGAAGCCCTTGTGGTGGAAATTTATCCAGTGGGGAATCACGCTCGCCATTCTAGTTGGATTGGTGCAAGTAGTTCGCCGCGCCGTTTCTGAGCTGTACGATCAACAAGCCGTTTTGGATCGCCAAATCGCCGATCTTACATTGGAAACCACCTCGGCCCCTGCTGAACAACAAGCCGAACTCCAACAACAAATCGACAAGCTACAACAACAGCGGCGCAACTACTGGCGTGTTGAGCCAATCCCGCTGCTGATTGCGATCGGCTGCTACGCCATCACGATGACCACCATCGGCTATTATTGGTACCGCACGCTGCATTTCTTCCAGCAACCGGTGCCATACTGGCCAACGCATCGCATCTTCATGTTCGGTCAATTAGCCAAATATGTTCCCGGTAAGGCCCTCGTTTTGGTTGTACGTGTAGGCATGTTGCGCCCCTATGGTGGTGAGATCATTCCTTGTACGGTTTCTGTTTTTATGGAAACTCTCGGAACCATTGGAATCGCAGCCGCTTTGTCTGGGAGTTTCTTTCTTATCTACAAACCCGAACCTCGAATGGCATGGCTGGCATTGGCCGCTTTTCTGGTAGCAATCGCCCCCACCATACCACCGATCTTTAATGTGGCCCTTCGTTTTTTGTTGCGCAAAAAGTTAACCCAACATGAACAAACGGGCATTCGCCCCTTGAATTGGTCTCACTTTTTCTTCGGTTGGTACACCCTTGGCCCAGCTTTATGCCTCACCGGTCTCGCATTGTTTTTTACGTTAAAAGCTCTACCTGCCACCAACCTCGCCGACAACTGGAGCCTCTTGCTTATCATCGGTTGCATTGGTACTTCCTGCTTGGCTGCCGTGCTCGGCTTTGTTTCGTTTATGCCAGGCGGGGCAGGGGTCCGCGAATTGGTGCTCATGCTCTCGCTGGAACCCCTGATTGGCGGTCCAATGGCATTGGCAGTCGCGATTTGGTACCGCTTGGTCACCTTGGGTGCCGAACTTTTTTTGGCCGCAATCGCTGCTCTTTTCCCTCCTAAGCCCCCTCAAAAGGGACTATCTGCGACTCCGGCGGTCCCTAACGACGATAAAGTTGATTAAACTAGGGGCCAGCCCAAGACGGTCATCCTCACCGGCCCCATTCCCTTATTCGCTCTGCATCCGGTTCGCATGGATTTAATGGATTCAAAATCGCCAAAGATTTCGATTGTCGTTCCGGTATACAACGAAGCCGAGAGCCTCGACTTGTTGCATGCGCGAATTGTGGAAGTGGTCAGTTCGCACAAAATCACTTATGAAATCGTCTTCGTCGACGACGGATCAGCGGATGACTCCTGGTCCAAGATCGAAGCGTTGCATCGAGCGGACGCGGCAGTTCACGGCATTCGCTTTCGAAGAAATTTTGGTAAAGCGGCCGCCTTAGCAGCCGGCTTCGATCAAGCGACAGGCGAATTCGTGATCACCATGGACGCGGATCTTCAGGATGATCCGCAAGAAATCCCCAACCTAATTGACAAGCTCAACGCTGGCTTTGATGTCGTCTCCGGTTGGAAGAAAGTACGGCATGATCCGTGGCATAAAACCATGCCCTCGAAAGTCTTCAACTTCTTGGTCAGTTGGACCACCGGAGTTCCGCTGCATGACCATAATTGCGGACTCAAAGCCTACCGTCGCGAGATCTTTGATGAAGTCCAACTGTACGGTGAGATGCACCGTTTTGTTCCCGTATTAGCCGCAGCCCGTGGATGGAAAGTTGGCGAGATTATCGTTCAACATCATCCTCGCAAATTCGGCTATTCGAAATATGGCGCCAAACGATTTATCAAAGGGCTCTTGGATCTCATCACCGTTTATTTTCTCACCGGCTTTCGTCAACGGCCCCAACATCTATTGGGCTCGTTTGGTTTGGTCTGTTTGTCCGTCGGAGCTATCGGACTGTTGATCTTGATGTCGTTGTGGTTTATCACACGGCAAAGCACTGCACTGGATGATTTCCATCTTCATCAACACGCAACATTTTATTTGTCGATCTGTTCGCTGTTACTTGGATTTCAAATGGTCGCCTTGGGCATTTTGGCAGAACTGATCACCGCTATCTCGCGCCCCGCTCAACATCCATTTTCGATTCGGCAGCGAACAACCACTGGGCAACCTAATCCTCCATCGAAAGCGGATCACACGTCAACCTCCGATATCTCATCCCACTGCACACACGATACCCTCTAACGTTTCCCACCTCTATCGTCGCTCGATTCATCGTCTTTAATTCCATTTACGAGGCTCGCGATGTCCCCAACCGATATCTCCCTACCGCGTTGGTCCATATACGCGTTCATTTTGATTTCGGCAGCTGCCGCACAAGCAGGTCGCCTTGCCAGCACCCGTAGCCCAACGGGCGAAACACCCTTCTACAGCGCGAACGATCGCAGCCGCTGGTGCACGATCGTGTCGCTGGTCGAATTTGGCACGTATGAAATCGATCAGATTACCTTTCGCGAAGATGATAGAAAGAGGCGCCACTGGAACACTATCGACATGGTGCGTCATCGCGGTGCCGATGGAAAACAACATTACTACAGCAGCAAGCCCCCCTTGCTCACCACCATCTACGCGGGTGCGTATTGGGTGTTTCATAAACTCACCGGAAAAAAGTTGAGTGAAGAACCTCACTTTGTCGCTCGCATCTTGATGGTCTTCTATAACTTCATTCCGTTGATTGGCTATTGGTTTATGCTCATTTGGCTGATCGAACGCACCACACTTGATCCATGGGCCCGGCTGTTTTTAGTGGTGGCTGCCGTGTGGGCAATGTACTCCAGCACATTTGCTTCCACCATCAACAATCATTTGCCTGGCATCATCGTCGTGATGATTTCCTTGGTGGCTTTGATTCGGATCGTGGTCGATAAATCAACGCAGTGGCGTTGGCCCATCCTCTGTGGAGTGGCAGCGGCATTCTCTGTCGCTTGCGAACTTCCCGCTCTGGCGTGGTGGACCATTATTCCCGCCGTCATCTTCATGTCGCTTAAACAGATCAAGCCGATCGTGATTTACACAATTGCAAGTGTGCCCGTTTTTGCAGCGATACTTATCACGACCCAAATTGCGCACGGCGATTTGAAGCCACCTTATATGCATCGCGACCATGGCGAAGTAATCGCTACGATTCCGCGCGCCGGTGATACTGAAACGCCCGACAGTTCATTGAGCGCCCTGCGCGATGCGCTGCTGAAGAAGGCCGAAAAGCCTTCCGAAAAACTGGAACTGCGCCCGGCTCGACAAGAAAAAACGTTCGAGCTATTTGATACCGAAAATCAAATTTGCTGGGCCGTGAAAGCAGGGGAGGGGACTTGGGAAATACGACAATGGGACGATTGGTATGACTACCCCAAGACCTATTGGACCAACGAAAAGAAGCAAGGTGTGGATAAAGGTGAACCATCCTATGCAGTCTATGCGTTTCATTCGTTGATCGGTCACCGAGGCATCTTTTCTCTTACACCGATTTGGCTGTTTGCTTTGTCGGGGGTGTGGCTGGCGCTGAAGAAACAACCTGAGTGGCGTTATATCCATCTCGCCGCGATCATTGTCAGCGTTGTCTGCATAGCGTTCTTCTTGTCTCGGCCGCTAGAGGATCGCAACTATGGCGGAGTATGCAGTGGTTTCCGGTGGGTCTTTTGGTTAGCCCCATTATGGATGCTCTTTTTACCGCATGGCATTGAGCAGATATCGCCATCAGCGTGGGGCCGCAAACTCGGCCTAACCGCCTTAGCGATCTCGATCTTCTCCGCCACCTTCCCCTGGAACAATCCATGGAGCCAACCGTGGATATATCAGATTCTGGAGTATTGGAAGTGGATTGGGTATTAGTTTTCAGTGATTCAGTGATTCAGTGATTCAGTTTTCAGTGGGGCAGTCTTTCGAAAACTGAAAACTACTTCTTCTTTCAAACAACGGAGTATGCCATGGCCTACAGATCGTTTGAGGAACTCGATGTCTGGAAGCGGTCATGTCTCTTGGCAGTCGCTATCTACGAAGCCCTGAAGAATTGCAGTGATTGTGGCCTTAAAGACCAGATGCAACGGGCAGCGGTTTCGATCGCTTCGAATATTGCAGAAGGATGTGAGCGAGGCGGTAAGGACTTTTCGCGTTTCTTGCGAATTGCCCAAGGATCATTGGCTGAGTTAAGGACGCAGCTTTACATTGCGAAGAAAATAGGGCGATTCGACGATGATAACTTTAGCAACCTGGTCGCCGAGACGAAAGAAATTGCCAAGATGCTAACCGGCCTCCGAAAATCACTCACCCGTCGCCTTGAGCCACCCAAAAAGTGATGTTAGTGATGTTAGTGATTCAGTGATTCAGTTTTCAGTGGTTCAGTTTCCCGAAAACTGAATCACTGAACCACTGAAAACTGAACCACTGAATCACTATCTCCTCGCCACTCTCTGCACCTTCGCATCTTCCCGATATCGCGCGGTGTATTTCAATTGGCTTTGAGCGCCGCTGAAGCCGACGACGGAATCGTCCCAGTTGAGTTCTTTGGAGAGTAATCTGCCGGCATCGATATCGAATTTGAGTTCGCCGTTGCTCAGTTGTTGCATGACTTGTGATTCAACTTCTGGGCCGTCGAGCGGAGTGATAGGTTCGCTGCGAATTTCGATGGTGGCGACGCCTGATTGAACTTTGCTGAGCGTATATTGTTCCCGAATTTTGATGGTTTTGTGGGTGCCATCGGGTAGTTTTACGCGCGTGTCGCGAGGCACACTCCATGAACCGCCGAGGGCGAGAGCTTCTTCGGGGAGTGGCAACACGAGATCGCCCATGCCTAATTCAGGGGCATCTTTGTTATCGGTGCGAGACAAGATGGCACCGCGTGAGTTGACGACGACGGTGGCGATGGTTTTACCGAGCGACTCGGCGACTTTTTTATAGATGGGAGGAGCGGTTTTATCTTTGCGGCTGTCGTAGCGAATTTCTTTGTCTTCGCCGTTGGTTTGAGACATTTCGACATGTTGGATGCGATATTCGAAGGTCATATCGCCTTGCGGATTGACGGCGGTAACTTTCCAAACTTTTTCACTGAGAGTGCGAGCTTCGGACGCTTGATCGATACCTTGGATACGGGTGACCGTTTTGGCTTGATGAAGCACGGTGGAATAGACTTCTTCGCCCGGTTTAAGTTTATGGCGCAGCAGATATTTCTCGGTAGTGGGTGTCTTTTCTTGGGCAGAGATTGGTAAGGCGAGGGTCAAGCCCAGAGCTAGGCTCATTCCTTGAACGAGAGCCCACACGGCCGCAAACTTGCTCCCAGACATCAAACTTCGAATCATTTTTTGAGCCTCCTTACCCAACCCACCGCATGCATTTGCTAGCAGCGCATCATCAACATCCAAATGTCGCAGGAGTTTAGCAAAGAGGCTGTTTCAGAAAAACAGCAATTCCCTTCGTTTCCAAGCTGGAAAGCCATCGGATCGTTTAGCCCGTTGCCGAAGGCTAGGCGTACTTCCGTTTGGTCCGCCAGCGCGTTGGACGAATACCCATTCCATCGTATTGACATTCTCGGTCGGCGCAATCGTTTAACCCGTATGCCGAAGGCTAGTTGGACAGCGCCAACTCTCGTACCTTGATTTGTCGTAACTCATTTGGCATCAAGTGTTTATTGCCCTTGACGCAGGATACGAAAAAAGGCGACCCTCCG
>JAFLCP010000085.1 GCA_017303505.1 Planctomycetota bacterium
TTTTTGATGGCTACCGCCTCAACCCGACGTACGCCTTAAAGACCATTCGCGCTGCTGCTGACGCCGGTGCAACTTGGATCGTGTTATGCGATACCAACGGTGGCACACTGCCAGAACAAATCGCGTTAACCGTTGGCAAGGTCAAAGATTCTTTGGCCGGTACCGGTGTTCGCTTGGGGATCCATTGTCATAACGACGGCGACCTCGCCATTGCCAACTCATTGGCAGCCGTCGATGCTGGCTGCGATCAAGTTCAAGGTACCATCAACGGCATTGGCGAACGCTGCGGTAACGCCGATCTCGTTTCGGTCATGGCCAACTTGGCACTCAAAAAGCAAGGCTATCAAGTTCTCAATGGGCGCGGCTTATCGCATCTCACGGAGTTGTCTCGCTACGTCTATGAAACGGCCAACCTGCAACTCCGCAGCAATCAACCGTTTGTCGGCCAAAGCGCTTTCGCGCATAAAGGTGGCATGCACGTTCACGCCATTGCTCGAGCGACAGAAACCTACGAACATCTCAATCCAGAATTGGTAGGTAACGAACGTCGTATCTTGGTTAGCGAGTTGTCGGGCCGTTCGAATATCATCGCGTTAACCAATAAACATAACTTGGATTCCAATCGCGAGCTCATGGATAAAATCTTGGCCGAAGTCGTCCGCCAAGAAAATCAAGGTTATCAATATGAAGCCGCAGAAGCTTCGTTTGATTTGTTGGTCCATCGCATCGCCGGCTCATTTAAGTCGCATTTTGAAACCGTCAAATATCGAATTGTTGCCGGTGATCGCGATGCCGCTCGAAACTTTGCGTTTGCAGAAGCCATCCTGAAGATTCGCGTCGGACCTGAGATGCGATTCGAAGCCGCTGAAGGACATGGCCCCGTTAATGCACTGGATGCGGCCTTGCGGAAATGTCTATTGGAGTTTTATCCTCAACTAGCCGACATGCATTTGGTCGATTACAAAGTTCGTGTGGTCAACTGCGAAGCGGGAACAGCTGCTCGCATTCGTGTGAACATTGAAAGTGCAGACCAACAAGGAAATTGGGGCACAATCGGCGTGAGCGAAAACATCATCGAAGCCAGCTGGCTCGCTTTGGTAGATGCCGTCGAATACAAACTTCATAAACATGAAGCCCTACTGAACAAAGTTGTTGAATAAATAAGATGAATGAGCATCTCGCGGTCACGGATGTGCGTGATGTGAGAGCGATTGGGTGGCTTGAAGTACCTGGTTGTTTCGTGGAAAGAGAATTGTTGTGGCAACTGAGATTCCGAATCGATTTGATTTTCAGCAAGCAGCGGAAGAGATTTATAGCAATTGGGAGAAAGCGGGCTGCTTTGATGCCAACCCCAATCCCAACAAAAAGCCCTTCACGATTGTCATCCCTCCACCTAACGTTACTGGCGCACTCCATCTTGGGCATGCCCTAAACAATACGCTGCAAGACATTCAAATCCGCTGGCATCGCATGCGTGGCTTCGAAGCCCTTTGGATTCCTGGAACCGATCATGCTGGTATCGCGACTCAAGCAGTTGTCGAACGACGACTCAAAGAGGACGAAGGCAAAACACGTCATGAATTAGGACGTGAAGGGCTAATCGATCGCATTTGGCAGTGGAAAGCTCAATACGAAACCCGTATTTTGCAACAACTCAAGCGACTCGGCTCATCTTGTGATTGGCGGCGTACCCGCTTTACCCTGGATGACATGTGTGCCACGGCTGTTCGGCGCACCTTCTATGACCTCTTTGCCAAGCAATGGATCTATCGCGGCAAACGTTTGGTCAACTGGGACACTTATCTGCAAACCGCCGTTAGCGACGACGAAGTTTTTCACGAGACGGTTAAAGGCCACTTCTGGCATTTGCGTTACCCAGTCATCAATCCCAAAGCTGGCGAACCCGCCTACGTTGTCATCGCTACCACGCGTCCAGAAACGATGTTGGGTGATACTGCTGTTGCCGTACATCCCGATCCGGCCAGTGCGCTCGACAAAGCCATTGAAGTTGCCAAAGAGAAAGTTCAGGAAGCGACGGCCAAAGATCGCCCGGCTTTGGAAAAACAAGTCGAAGACCTGGAGACTCGTCGTCGAGAGCTATTGCCACATTTGCAAACCCTGGCTGCCATGGCTCAAGATGGTCGTAAGCTGCGACTTCCCTTATTGAATCGCGAGATTCCGCTCGTTGCCGATATCTGGGCCAAACCCGAACTTGGTAGCGGTTGCGTTAAGATCACGCCAGCGCACGATCCCAATGACTATGATGTCGCCATTCGTTGCCAACTGCCGATGATCAACATCTTGCTCCCTGATGGCAAACTCAACAGCCATGCAGGTCCGTACGCAGGTCTTTCGATGCAGCAAGCCCGCCAGCGTGTGGTTGCCGATATGGAAACCGAAGGCTGGCTTGACCAAATCGAAGATCGCGAAATCGACCTCGCTCACAGCGATCGCAGCAAGACTCCGATTGAACCGTACCTCGCGGACCAGTGGTTCGTTCGTATGGAGGAATTGGCCCAATCGGCGATCGATGCCGTTGAAGATGGACGCGTCAAGATTTTCCCACCACGTTACGCCAAGGGCTATGTCGATTGGCTCAGCGAAAAACGCGATTGGCCCGTTGGACGACAACTATGGTGGGGCCATCAAATCCCGATCTGGAGTCGCAGTTTCGAAACAACGGCCGAGCGTGATGCGTTCGCAGCTAAATTGGCTCAACACCCAGCCTGCTCATCGGGCTCCCTCAGTGTTCAGCCTGAAGGTGACAAAGTTGTTCACGCTTGCGTTCGCGATGAAAACAAAGCTCTCGAAACCGAACTCGAAACGCTTGGCATGATTCGCCAAGAAGATGTTTTGGATACTTGGTTTAGTTCTGCGTTATGGCCGCATTCAACCTTGGGTTGGCCTGAGCAAACCAAAGAGCTTGAATACTTCTATCCGACCAGTACGCTCATCACTAGTCGTGATATCATCACGCTCTGGGTTGCGCGAATGGTACTCATGGGCCTCAATAACGTCGGCAAGATTCCCTTTAATGAAGTCTTTATTCATCCCAAAATCATGGATGGCTTCGGGGAAGGGATGTCCAAGAGCAAAGGCAACGGGGTTGACCCTATCGACGTGATCGACAAGTTCGGTGCGGATGCTTTGCGATTTGGTCTGACTAAACTCACGACTGCGGATACTCAAGATGTTCGCATCCCGGTTCAATTCGAGTGCCCACATTGTGGTGCACTCATCAATCAAACCCGCGAAAACCGCGTCAAGAAACGCCTCAAGTGTGATAAGTGCTCCAAGGAATTCAGCACGCAGTGGGCCGAATCGGAAGAAGACAAAGCGTTACCCAAAGGAGCCGTTGTCAGCGAACGCTTTGAGGTGGCTCGCAACTTCTGCAACAAACTTTGGAATGCGTCGCGCTTCGTGATGATGAACTTGGAAGGTTATCAGCCAATCAAGATCTCGCGTGAAGATTTGCGTTTGGAAGATCGTTGGTTGCTTAGTCGTTTGGCTACCGTTACGGAAGAAACGAGTGCTGCCATTCGGCAATATCAATATGCAGATGCAGCGCGCGTCCTTTACGACTTTGCTTGGGATCATTATTGCAGTTTCTATGTCGAGATGGCGAAGCCACGATTGCAAGATCCGCAGAGTCGAGCGGTTACACAGCAACTGTTGATTCATGGTCTCGATGTTTTGTTGCGTTTATTGCATCCGATGATGCCATTTATCACGGAAGCGATTTGGCAACAATTGAAGCAATTCGGAACACGTCGCACCTTGGATGAAACGACAGAAGCTTCCCAGTGGCTCATGCAGGCTCCCTGGCCGGATGCGATCGCAACGGACAAGAATCCAGAAATCGAAGAACAATTCGCCCAGTTTACCGCCTTGTTGGGTGCGATTCGTGAAATTCGTTCACGTCAAAAAATCCAAAATCAAGAGCGGTTGAAGTTCAGTGTTCGTTGTTCCACAGGATTAGAAAAATTGCTCCGTCCGATGGAGCCTTATTTCAATTCGTTGGCAGGGGCCGAATCGGTGGGCTGGGGGCCGGAGACACAAGCTCCGTCGATCAACGCGTTGGTAAGTCTTGAGAAGATGGAAGTTTATGTCGATTTGAGTGGCCACATCGACGTTGCAGCCGAAGTCGCCCGCAACGATAAACTGCTGCAAAACTTGGTCAAACAGATCGCCGGCAAAGAAAAGAACTTGGCCAACGAGAACTTTGTTTCGCGAGCTCCCGCCGAGCTGATTGAAAAGGAACGGCAAGCGTTAAGCGATTTGCTGCAACAAAAACAAGCAGCCGAAGAGGCTTTAACAAAGCTGAAGGCGATGCTGTGAAGTCGCGTGGGCTGCGGTATAATCTAGTTGTCAAATCGGCAGCCGGTTTTATCCGCAGCCATGTCAATTATCGCCAGGACGCGACGTCATATGCCTGTCCCAATGCAACTTGCTCGGATCATCATTAGCGAAATCAGTGACAATCAAGTCATTTATTTGAAAGAACGCGATGGTGATCGTCAATTTCCCATTCTGATCGGACTCTTTGAAGCGACCAGTATCGATCGTCGTGTTAAGGTCGCCGAAAAACCGCCTCGCCCCCTGACCCATGATGTGATTGTTCAGGTTGCCGAAGCGTTGGGTGGCACGATCGAATCTGTTGTGATCACCGAGCTCAAGGATCACACCTATTATGCTCATTTGCGAATACAACGCGGTGAGTCGATTGTGGAAGTCGATTGTCGACCTTCTGATGCTATCGCTGTAGCGGTAACTTTCGATCCACCTCTTCCCATTTATGTTGCCGAGGAAGTTTTGGAACAAGCCGCCTCGTAGCTACCGTTGCCTGTTCGTTTAGCCCGTTGCCGCAGCGCTAGCGTAGGCTAGGCCTCCAACAGAACAGACGCAACGTCGCCGATTCAGCACAACCAGGATGTATCGCATTAGCAGGGTGATTAGATGGCACGCAATGAGCAATTGATTCGACAGCACAAGATCTTGCAAATCTTGGAACGCAATCGTTTCGGAGCGACGCTGGAAGAGATTCGCGACAGTGTGGTGGAGGAGTTGGGGCTAACTTCGATTCATCCGCGCAGTATTCGCCGCGACATCGAAGCGCTGCAATCGGCGGGCTTTTTTATTCTGGTCGAAGAATCGCAGCGCGGCAAAGTTTGGAAGATGAGCCGTGCCGACAAAGGCTTACAAAAGGTCAGCATCTCGGCATCAGAGGTGATTGCTTTATCGGTAGGACGCGATTTGTTGTTACCGCTGGTCGGCACACAGTTTTGGCAAGGCATTGAAAGTTTCTGGAACAAACTGCAAGAACAATTGCCACCGGGCGTGTGGGAGCACTACGAGCAGTACCGTAAGACACTGTATGTAACAGGCACACCAGCCAAGAAGTACGAAAAGCAGCAGGGCATTTTGAGTACTGTGAATCGCGCGATTCGCGAGCATCGGCGATTAGCGATTGATTATCAGCGGCCTGGCAAGCCGATGTCACGTCGCAAATTGGAACCGTATGGATTGGCGATTTATCAATCGAGCATTTACATTTTGGCGTTCGAGCATCCAGCGCGTGGTGAAGTGAGTTTGAAGCATTGGAAGCTGGACCGAATTCTGTGGGCGGATGCGTTGGATGAATGGTACAAGTTTGATGCATCGGTCGATTTGCAGCAGCATTTGGGTCAGAGCATCGGGATCTTTTCGGGTCAGCAATCGACGCTGTATCGAATACGCGTGACCGACTTAGCCGCGAAGTGGATTGAGGAAGATCCATGGCATGCGGAGCAGCAGTTAACGTCGAATGAAGATGGAACCGTGGAGTTAACGATTCCTGCTTACCATCCGATGGAAGTGATTCAAAAGGTCTTGCAATTAGGTCGCGAGGCCGAGGTCTTAGAACCCAAAGAATGCCGCAACATGATCGCCGAAATGATCCGCGAAATGTCCAAGCGCTATTCGTAGGGAAGGAAGGGTGTGTGCAGCAAGTCCTTCTTGCTCAACCATCCTATATCACAAATCAACTTTTCTTAGCACGATTTCACGAGCCTATCACTCGACTTGCGTAACACACCGTGGAGTTGACTCACCGCAGCTTACGCTCACCATCCCAAACTCCACCCCACCGCGCACACCTCTCCCCCTCATCCGCAATATCCTTCGGCATTCCATGTACCGGTTCGATGTATTTCGCCCGTGGCGTCTGTTTCCAACGGAGAAAAAAATAACAAAAGGCGGTTACCAATTCACCATTTTTGAGAACCGCATCGATGACGCGTCGGTCGTAGAGGTCATGGGCGGGAGATTGTTCATAGCCTTCGACATCATCGATGACTTGGAGCGTCTTGGATATTTCAGCGGGTTGAAACGTCCAGAGTTCACCTTGGATCCAATCGTTACCGGTGTCCAGGGCAGGGTAGGGGCCGAGGTCAAAAAGCTTACCGCGAGTGAAAGCTATCTGTACAGACGTCGGCTTAAAGGGCCACGTCTGGGCTCGAACTTCGCCTCGTTTTAGGGTTCCATAGGCAAAAAAAGAGGTTGGTTGCATGCATGAAATCCCGTCTTTGCCGATGGAATTAAGGAGAGTGGGGCGTAGGACTTACGACATTCACAAAACGGCTAAATGCCCACTTGTCTAAATTCCGATAGTTCAGTACAAAACACACTAACAAATGGGCACCCATAGCTCAACTGGATAGAGCGTCGGCCTACGAAGCCGAAGGTTGCAGGTTCGAATCCTGCTGGGTGTATCTGTTCGTAAGTCGGGCCAAACCAACAACTTAGCGTACCTGCCGTCTTCAGGCAGTGTGGCCGGAAAGTGAATCGGAAAGTGGTAGTTCTACCACTTTTCAACTTCTACCCTTTCTGGAGTTACCATGTCACGCAAAAGTGTTCCCGCCTATCGTCTTCACAAGCCCTCTGGGCAAGCCCGAACGATCATCAACGGTCGCCACTTCTATTTGGGCAAGTACAATTCTCCTGAGAGTAGGCTGAAGTACGCGAGACTTCTTGCATCCAGTTTAGAGGAACCCCAGAATCTGGGTTTAGCACCTCCTCCTTTGCCCGAGCTCCTTCTCGTTGCGGAATTGTTGGTGAAGTATCTGACTTTTGCTCAGACGCATTACATTAACGGCGGGGTACCAACCAAAGAGTATCACTGTATGGTTACAGCGGCAAAACATATCAATGATCTTTTCGGCGACTTGCCAGCCACTGAATTTGGCCCCGCAAAACTCAAGACCGTACGCCAAAGTCTTGTCGACAGTGGATTATGCCGCACCGAAATCAATAAACGCTGCAAACGGTTCATACGAATATTTAAATGGGCAGCAAGCGAAGAACTCGTTTCCGCAGCAGTTTACGAAAGCCTTCGTACCGTTGCGCCGTTACGTTTTGGCAAAACTACGGTCCGCGAGTCGGAACCGGTGAAGCCCGTAGACGACCAACATGTCAACTTGGTTATTCCCTACCTAACTCCAGTGGTCGCTGCAATGGTTCAACTCCAACGCATCAGTGGTATGCGTCCGGCTGAAGTAATTGCCATGAAACCGAAGAAGCTTGAGCGAAGCTCCGACGTTTGGATTTACGAACCTGAGGCCCACAAAAACCAATGGAGGGGTCAACGACGACAAATCCAGCTTGGCCCTAAATGTCAAGCAATCCTCTCTCCATTCTTGAATCGCTCCGAGGATGATTTTATCTTCTCACCCAAAGAGTCGGAGAATTGGCGACGAGAACAGCTTCACCAAGATTCGATTGCAAAGTCTAAACAGAGGCAACTCGAACCGACTGCGGAAGTGAAAAAGAAAACTCGGATCTACCAACCCATTCGACGTAAAACGCTCCGCCAAAGTTTCAGCGTCGACTCTTATCGACGTTCGATCGACTATGCCATTCAACGCCTGAATGAAGATCGACTAGGTCGGCAACCTCCGCTTCCACCGATTCCCAAATGGTTTCCGTATCAACTACGCCATACTTTCGCGACATGCATTCGACAAGATTTCGGCGTTGAAATTGCGCAGCTTGGCCTTGGCCATGCGAGAACTAACATCATCGATGTCTATGCCGAGAAGAGCTTTCTAAAGTACCAGGAGTTCGCCCGTGAGCACTGCTAATCCACCGCAGCTTAAAAGCCCGGCAATCTATGTTTTTCGACTAGGAGTTGACTATGCAATTCTGAACGACTGGGGGAAGCATTTCATGGATGGATTGTTTGATCCCAACGATGATATCCCGACTGGTTTGTATTGGCGAAAGCTCCCAGATACTTTTCGTTCATTGAAGCATAGCATTGAGCAACTCGCTGTTAGCGAGGACCAGTCTGTCAAAGAGAGACTGGAAACTCTACTGAAATCATTGGATGATTATCTACCGATTGTTGTGCAATATTGGTTTCCAGAGCAAGCACATTCAAGCAATCTCAACTCCAATGCTCACCAAAATGCTTCCCCCCTTTTCGAACAGGTAGATCCAAAGTCGAAGCAACAAAAACGTAGACAAGATACCACGCTTACATGGGAGGATGTACACGAAAAATTCAACTCCTTGGATGACTTTAGAGATAAGAAGGGTGTTTTCTCAGGAGATTACGAAAAAGAGATTTCGAAATTACCGTTAATGGCGCAGAAACTAATCGAACCTATTCTGAAACAACTTCGCGACTTAGCCAACCTGCTCTGTGAAAAATACCAGTGCTTTTTCGAACTTGGCAAATGCTTGCAGGAAAAAACCTTTGAAACTGCCAATGAACCGAAACCAAAACAATCGGCAAAAGCACTGTTTCATCAGGCAGTGAGTGACCTTGATTCCCTTCGCGAAACACTCAAGAAATGTTCTTCCACGGCTGAAGAACTGTTACGAATATTCGATGATCTGCCAGACAAATTCTCAACTCCGAAAAATTTTGCCGATTTCAAACATCTTGTCGACAAAAGGCTAAGCACGGCCCATCTTGAGCGCTCCGTAGCCAAGATTCCTAAAGTCCACCGATATGAAAAAGATCTCCCCAAAACAAAAAATCCTGAATGGGCACGATATGTAAAGGGTGTAGCGCCAGTGATCTATGACTGTCACATTGATTTGACAAGCCCCTTATCACGCCAAATACTAGCGTATCTTTTGAAAAACACCCACCGGGCTGTAACTTACAAGATGATTTTGGTGTTCTTGGGACACGAAGCAACAGCCCCCTCCAAAAGAAACTCGGTATCTAAGGAAATCGGAAAGATAGAAAAAGCCATAAAGAATGCCTTCGCGTTGAATGATGCCAAGCCGCTTGGAGTCGTTGGAGGTGGGAAAAAAGCGAAAAAGGATACAAAAGTTGAAGGCGACGCTAGCCGTAAGGAACGCCGAATTCGAATTGAGATAGAAATGCTGGAAGATATTGTGCGACAACGCCAAGAAGCGGAGATTACGGAGAAACTATCCCGTGAGAGCGTATTCAAATTCTCTTCGTCCGTAGCTGTCAAGAAGTGCTAACCAAGGAGAATGGAATCGAATTCTTTGAGTCGCCAATACTCGCTCCGATTCACAACCAGCATCGCGCTGCCAGTTCGTAACTCCATCATGCAAAAAACTGGGAAACACTCTCGCTCCGTGTGAAAACAGCTGCAGAAAGATTCGACCCGCGCAAAATCAGTATATTGGGCGAAACTTCCGGCTTTTTGCGTCTCGGACTTCATGTTTGTACTGATCGACCCATTTGAAGAACGTAATGTCACATCATTCACAAAGTCGATTTTTCGGGACTCACTGACCAGTTCGCGGATCTCATAACCTACATTGCTTAACGATTCTACTGTCATTGGGCGATTTAAACAGGCAAATATCGAAGCGCATCTTTAGCCGTGGCTGAGCGACTAGAACTGCGTCAGCGTGAAGCGGTACCGATATGGAAGTTGATGGAGAAGTGGCTTGAGTTGGATTCGGTCAAAGCAGCGTTACCGAAGAGTAGTTTCGGCGAAGCAGTCACATATCTCCGTAATCAATGGAATACGTTGCGTCATTACTTAACGGTCGGAAACATCCCGATCGACAACAACCATTCTGAGCGGGCGATTCGTCTACTTACGATCGGTCGTAAGAACTGGATGTTTTTAGGTTCGAAAGAGGCGGCCCCCGGCAGCATGAAGCTATTCAGTATTGCGAGTAGTGCTAAGCGTCATTGCGTATCGCTTCAGCATTACTTGGAAGATGTGTTTTATTAGCTGTCGCAAGCGGCACAGCACAGTCCACAGGATCTAGAACTAGGTTCTCCGCTGCTGATGAGTTTACTCCCGGATCGTTGGGCCGCGACGCATCCGCAACATGTACAGCACGAGCGTTTAGCAGAGAAGCATCAGGTTGCGGAAGATAAACAATACTATCGATTACAAGCTGGGTTAGCCGGTATGCATTCCTACGCCTCCACCGCTGGTCTTCCATCGACCGAGTGAAGGAAGCGGCCATCACTCTCAATCGCCCGTTGGCGACCGCTACGCGGGCCCTCTGTGTCGACCACCGAGCTAGAAGAAATCCGAAATGAGAAATGCCTAACTCGGACGTTTCCTTTCAAAAGGGGTAACCATGGGCGTTTTCTTAATCGCCCACTGACAATACAGGTTCTTGTCTTGACTTTCTGCCAGATCCCCCGACCGCTGGTAACGCGTCCTCACCTGTCGAACTACAACGAAAGTCGTTGTAGCAAAGCACTTCATTGGTTGTAGTTACGATGCGTATGTTTGCACGTGTCTCGTATGTTTCATTCCTAGTTGCCGAGAGGTGCAAGTGTATGTGTGATTCTGACCAAGATCGAATATCTGTGACAAGCCTCGCGAAATCCCTTTGTGTTAGTACTGCGACCGTATATCGGTGGATACTACGTGGGGTACGAGGGAGAAAACTCCCTTCAGCGCTCATTGGTGGAAGACGATTTGTCTCCACGACTGACTTCAATAAGTTCATAGACCCAAACCAAGCCTGTACGAACATTAACAGGAAAGAGAGAAGCAAAATCGCCAAACAGGAGTTGCAACGATTAGGTGTTCAGAAGAAAGCGAAAGGCGAGAAGAAAGGAGCCAACAATGAGTACTAATCTCTGTGTCGTACCTGCGGCCCTTTTACGATTTCGAATCGTTCCCGATGATGGCTCTACGCTTGATGTTATCGGCGTTTTATACTGCCTTCGTGGCAAATTTTGCCTTTGGTTACCCGTACCCACAAACGTTAAACCCAGGAAGAAGCGAACCATCAAATATGCTTGCTTCGGTAAAATCGAGGTATATGTTGGGGAGGAAATGCCAAAGGATCTTTCTAGTGTATTCAACGATGGATATTCACCTTGTTTCCTTAGCCAACCGTATCCTGGAGTGGACCTTCCAGACAATGATAAGTGGCCGCCAAAGGAAGATTGGATTGAATGGAAAAAGCTTTGCCAAGCAGCAGCTCTCTCTGAAGACTCTGAACTAGTCAGCATTGAAAAGAGATTCAATGACGATGTTGACAGACCAATCATCCTGCATGTCCCAAGCGATGGTATCATCACGAAATCTATTTCCGAATCAGCTCTAGCACAGCTAGATATATGGCTAAATCGAGTCGGTATTCTCCAAGTGCTTTTCGAAAACTCCATAATCGCTTGTGAGTTTCAGGTTTGGGCATTGAACAACAAGATCAACAAACGAGGCGTACGTCTTCATCGCCAAAGAGTTCGTGCGTTAATGCGTTTCCTGGAACACTGGATATTGACCTGCACGGTTCAGGCGATGAAAGCTTCAGAAGGAGAACTTGACGAACAAAAACTCAAAGATCCGAATTTCCTTCGGTCTTGGCTCGAATCAGTTGGAGTTTGCTTGCCCAACCTTCAGAAATCTACCGTGGTCGCTTACTTGCAGAAAGGAAAGTGCAATAAACAAATCCGATCTGTTCTCGAAGCTCACTTAGCATTACTGGATCTCAATCATCAACTTCTCGCTACATCCCTCCGCGAAGTAAGCTGTGATGGTCGACTTCGGCACAAGTTTCTCTACTTTGGCTGCCGCACGGGACGTTTCACATCTCCAGGTTTTTCGCTTCATAACCTTCCGAAAACTTGCGAGCAAATCAAGAATTTGCGGGGCTTAATCCATGCCTTAACAGACATCGCCAAATTCAAGTCCTTACTACCCAAACATTTACCTTTGGGGCTTGCGATACAGGGACTCATTCGCTCGTGCCTTATCCCTTCAATAGACCATCTCTTTCTCATCCTGGACTTTACGTCGATTGAAGCACTATGCCTTGCATGGATAGCCGGTGAAAATCTCACGTTGCAGGCCTTCGATGAAGGCAGAGACATTTACGACGATTTTGCAGGGGTACTCTTTGAATCGAGTGACGATGTACTAGGCAACCAAAGGTCCATTGCAAAAGTTGTATTTCTTGCCTGTGGATATGGTTTGGGAACTGCGGGACTGAAAAAACTTCTTTCCAAATCGAACCTAAACTTGTCGGACTTTCCTTTGACGGCCAATCAAATCATCCACATGTTCCGTAGTCGTTTTCCTGCCATCACGGATGTTCTTTGGGAGCAATTCCAAACAGCGTTCCAAGATGCCATTTGCTCCAACCGACGTTCAGAAGTTGGTAAATGTCTGATCGAGAAATCAAATGGAAAGGATGTTGTCGTAACATTGCCCGGTGGACGCAAGCTGACTTATCGTGAAGTGTGCGTCGATCAAAAAGGAAACCAGATTCAATTCACGACTGAAGATGGCCATATCGAATCTCTCTACGGGTCAAAAATCGCGCAAAACGTCGTTCAAGCGATTTGTCGGGATTTACTGGTTAATGCCATGTTTCAACTGGATAACGCTGGCTTAGATATCGTGATGCACGTCCATGATGAAGTGGTGTTGGAAGTGCCCAAAGATAGTGCGACTGAGCTTATGTCCCAGGCCCTGAAAATCATGTCTGTAACACCTGACTGGGCTAGGGATCTGACGCTTCAAGTTCGAGGTGTGAGCAGCACTAGCTACGCTCAATCGAAAACATCCAAAGCGACACTTCATTACGCCAGAAATGGCAAACTCATTGCTGAACCTTTTCCGAAATGAGTCGTTCACGATTCGCATCATTTCATCTTGAGTTGCTTTTACAGCATTGATGCATCTGTGAAATCTGTTCTGCAGTCCAGCGTTTGCTCCCGTAGCAAACGCTGGAATTCCTCTAGTGATGAGTTTGGAAACAAACAAATCCTTGACGACTAGTCTGTGATAGCCATGAGAGTTCCGTTGTGGAATTCTCGGCACAACATTCGTTTTTTTTGGTGAGAAACATGTCCGTAAAGTTGTCGAACTATTTGCAACTGGTACAGCAGCATTCTAAAGCTGCTGAGCTTAGCGATGAGCTAAAAGGGAATCTCGAAACGCTCCTTTGTAAACTCAAAAACGTCCGGCCCACAAGAAATGGATTCAAAGCTTGCTGCCCATCCCATGATGACGGAACTCCGAGCCTCAGCATCAGCATCATAGAAGGCAGGACTTTGATTCATTGCTTCGCTGGATGCGGTTACCATGAAATCATGTGCAGCCTAAAGTTGCCTCCAAATTTCTTGTCGGCAGGTGGTATTAAAAATCCCCAAAGTGGTAGTCGCTGTAATCCCCCCAAAACGTTATCTGCCACTCCGGTCAATCCAGACCTAAAGATGGAATACGCCTACCTCTACAAGCAAAGAGACAAGAAATGTCTAGATGCTTTCGCGAAGTCCTTGGGTGTAACTGTCGCCTCGCTTCGGTTGCTAGGGGCTGTCGGCTCTCAACATTCTTCCTTGATCACTCCCGAATACAACGGCTGCGGAGAAATCTGTGGCCTGCAGGAGCGACAACTAGACGACACGAAACTAGCTCGCAAAGGATCTCGTCGTGGTCTCTATCTTCCATCTGGTTGGAATTCTGAGGAGAAGCACGGAAACAAGGTTCTCTACATCTGTGAAGGTGCTAGCGATACCGCTGCAGCTTTGAGCCATGGCTTTCGTGCAATAGGTCGACCATCGTCCAACGGCGGTAAAGTCGACTTAGCCATCCTTCTCAAAGACTTCCCTTTCGAAATTGCTGTCGTAGCAGATAACGATCCTGATAGATGCGGAACGAAGGGGGCTTATGAAGTTGCTCAGTTTCTTGCGCAAGAGCTGAAAAAAGAAATCCCTGTTTGTAAACCCAAAGGTAACGCGAAAGATGTTCGCGCCTATGTCAATAACCAAGTATCCGTAGGAGAAAACTAATGAACGAATGCAATGAAATGTTTGAAAACGATGGTGTCGCAAAACCAAGTCGTCCGAAACTCTCGAACCATCGGTACTGTCCTAAAGAAAAAAAACAAGTGGTAGTACCAATCCAAGAAATCCGCAAACAGATTGATAATGAAACGGGGAACTCGCTGTTTACCGTTAACGGAACCTTACACGCTGTTGACAAATCTCAAAACGTCACCGTGATTTCAGATGCGGTTCAGTTTTTTGCATGGCTGCACTTCATTTTTTGCTTAGATTGGAAGCTGAATTGTCTTTCAAAAAACGAGTTCTTCGAGCACTGCAAAACACACAGTCCGCAGTACCAGTCGTTGTCGCATCATCCCCATTTCCCCAAAATCAAAAATGTTCGATACCTCTGTGAATTTCCCGATCCTATCCCGGGTCCAGAAACTCCAGTTTTGGATGCCTTCGTCAACTTCTTTTCGGCATCGACTGGTGTGGATAAATTGCTAATCATAGCTCTGATTTTGACTTTGTTCTGGGGGGGACCTCCCGGACAACGTCCAAGCTTTGTGATCACTGGCAAGCGTGGTCAGGGGATAGGAACAGGAAAGACGACACTTGTGAAATCCCTAGCAGAACTTGTGGGAGGTCAAATCTCGAAAGATTTTGACGAATCGGCTAAAGAGCTGAAAACTCGGCTTCTTACGCCTAGCTTGGGCTTTCATAAGGAGCGAGTCATATCGATTGACAACGTAAAGGCGAGCGTGTTTAGTTCGCAAGACTTAGAAGCACTTATCACCATTAGCCAAATTTCGGGACACCGAATGTACAAGGGAAATGCTTCGATCCCGAATTACTTCACCTATGTGATGACTATGAACGATCCGAATCTCTCTCGTGACTTAGCGTCTCGTAGTATGGTAATTGAGCTTAGTACTCCGGCAAAGAACCCGAATTGGCTTGGCGAAGTTGAAGAATTCATCGAGAAGAACCTGATGGCAATGCTGGCTGAGATCAATTATCTGCTAACTGTTAAGCAGCCTGAGTCGTTTACGGCTGGAGAGGGTACACGCTGGCCATTGTGGGAAAAAGAGGTGCTATCGAAGGTACCAAACCCAACTCATGTCCGTAATCTGATCGTGCAACGACAGAACCAATATGACGAGGCCAAACACCGGCGAGATCAATTCGAGGATGTCCTGGAAGAACTACGAAAGAAATATTCTCTTAAAGTGGTAAACAAATCGATCGTCGTCATTCCCGTTCCAGAGATGATTTCAATCTACCACGAGTTTTGCGGTGAGAAAGCTGCCATGAACAACATATCTACAAAGATTGCGAGATTGGGTGTCCCAAGTATCTATTACCTGGACCGAAAGGGTAAGACGAAGTACTTCCTGTTTAGTCAGAATCGCACCCCAATCACTGAAGTGACCGCCAAAAAGGCCTTAAAGGCCTTTGAGAACGGTCAATTCTCCGCTTAGCTTTGAGCTCCAGCTAGAATCCCAAAACTAAGCAGAGAACGGTGGGAAGCGTTCGATAAGTGGTCCTAACCATTCCTCTTTCGAATTGCTTCTCACTTGCTTTAACCATCCTAAGTATACCCAAAAACCTGTGTATCTGTCGAAACGAGTTTTACACTTCCTGCAGGTGCTCTACGTTCGAGAACCAGGAGGTAACGCATCAGCAATCTACTGGAATACGCGTCCAAGTGATTCCGCAGATAGTGCACACTGACTTCTCCTGCCAGAGTCTTCTGAGCTCATAACGAACGGTGCATGGTATCGATTTTCTTTGTGGGACGTAGGACGTTTGGGATGGTTCAAGGCCCCCATCTTGCCTGCCTCTTTCCTCGATCGTCCCTAGATAAATCGAATCGTTTACCCGGGATGCTCTAAAGCCACACGGAAGGCTCAATAACACACTCCGGTTAACCAGTCCGGAAAGGCCCTGGATTCGCTACTGGGGCCGTTAACACGATCCTATTCGAGACTGAGTGAAGCTACTGTTTCATTGCTTTACTCCTCCCGCTGATGCAGGTGGAGGAGGAGTGGTAGAGATGGGAAGTAATTGAGTGCTAAGGTGCTAAGTTCTGACGATTTTTCAAAAGTCTTTCTAATTCAGGTCTATTCATTTCTCTAAACTCTTTTTTCTTTAAAAGTAAGAACTAAGAACCAAAAAGAACATAAACCATTACCAAATAAAGACTTACAGAGAGCGCCAACTCTTCATGCACAGTTCTAACTCAGCACCCACCCTCCTGAAAGAAGGGCAGCAAAATGAACACACGAACATGTATAAGTCAATTGCGAGGTCTCTCGTACAGCAAAGTCAGCAATCACTGACCCAAAATCGATTCCGTCCATGCTACCGAACCAGCCTAGAAAAAGAACCTACGCCTCTGAAATCCCCTTTCTAGCATCCCCGTCAAGTCTTCAACGCCTCGCAAGATCGATCACACCTAGTTACTGAAATCCAATGAAGTATTCTACCTGAACCTAAGCCTCACTGAGGCAAACCAGAATGGCTACGTATCCCTAATCACTTTTTTGGACCACACGAACAGTCTCACATTACCTCACACTCGTCCCTTCATCGATGAAAGCTCGCTCGAAGCCACAGGACGTCTTAAAGGAAGTGTAAACAGGATGAACCAATACCCAATGTCTCTGCTTCCGGTAGCCCCGATCGACGATGACTGCTCTCTCAGTTCGAACCTCAATCGCTTTTGGAACATCACAACAGAAAGCTCCTATCACTCTCTCGCTGAAAGCTTCTGATAGAAGACTGCAACTGATCCATCCACCTTACATGATCTGCAACAGTTGAACTCTCTCTGATCGTAGAGAACTTATTCAATCAATAAGCCTCGACAAATCCGTTTGTTGCACAATCATTCTTGTGGTTTGCCTCAAGCCGATGAAGAAAACAACAGCCTTTCAACTGCTGAAGCGTTGATCCCAAAAACTAACATTGACGATTGCATCACGAATCATCATCTTGAAGAGTGGGTTGGGGAGGGAAAGCAATCGGGAGTAGCACAAGAAAATGGCATGGGAGAGCAGAACACACACCCAGCACAAGTACCTCTATCTAAGCCAACGTGACGAGCAGGGGAAAGTACGAAAAAAGTACCTTGGACGTGGAGCGAAAAACGGCGATCTCATATCCGACTATGAGCTGCAAAAATTTGCTCGACGGCTCAGGAAGCAAATTGTCTTGATAACTCTCAACGACATGAAAGTCGGTCAAGCTCAGCTTCAAAAGCTTGAGGACATCATTTCTGGAATCGCTCCGAGTTTCGGTCTTCATAATCCTAAACGTAGAGGTTGGCGAAAGATGAAAGCCACTGCAAAAGGCAATCCCAACGTAGCTGTCGATACACCAATTTCCATCGAGCGTGGAATAGAACTCATCAACGCAGCCAAGCAGGGTGACACAACAAATTTCAATGAATTGAGGGCTTTTTTAGCCCAAAACCCAAACTTTCGAGTAATGGAAAACAACCTTCCAATGACTTCACACCTTTACTGGATTGATAAGTTAAGCCCAAATGCACCTTTTCGTCGTGAGTGCTTGATTCATGAGGTTGAAGGCCTCAAGCAGAAGCTCCGATCGGAAGGCACAGGAACCCTCTTGGAAGATCTAACCATCGATCAAATCACGTCGCTCCATTTACAGCTTCACTACATGGAATATACCAACGCCATGATGCTAGAACTGCCAGATCCCAGTGGAAAACTTAAGACCGAAAGACAACTACAAATCGTGCGTCAAAACCATCGTTTAGCGTTAGAATCGTTGGCAAAGATCAGGCAATTACTTACCTCTAAATTACGTAATGGGACGAAACCTGACCGCTAAATTGCATCAGTTTGACCAGTCCGAGACGGTTAGATTTGCTGATCAAGGCTGCTTTCAGGCCCTTCGTTGCTGGAAAACCACTCTTTGACGGGAAAGAAGACACACTTCAACGATACTTCTAGACCTCAAATCCCAGAAAAGCGTCTCTAGGTCGTAAGCCAAGAGACGCTATTGCTTCCTGAGGCAAGTCTAATCGAATACCCAATTACGGAGGCGTATAGTTTCGTCTGAAGCTATCGACTTCTTAAACGACGAATCTCCCGGTTCAGATCGGCAATAACGGCCTTCAGCTCTTCATTCTCGCGTCGAAGTGCTTCCATGGGTGCTAGAGCCTCATTCTCCGCTAAGCCTCGACTACGACGAATACGTGGGCCACGATCTCTCATGGCAATTTCAGAACGCTCGACCTCAGTATCACCGTCTCCACCTGCTTCGCCGAAGGCACGCTTAGCCAACGAAGGGTCTAGTACAAAAGGATTGACATTGCCTTGTAGTTCTTCGATCGCTTGAGTTCTGGCAACTTCTTTATCATCGGCAGGGTCTTGTTCATGCCATTCCAACAGAGTTGGGATTTGGGGCTTAAACCAAGCAGTTTGTATTCCCTGGCTCTCATACATGGTGAAGAAGTAGAACATCGATCTAGCGACGTTACCCTTGTGATCCTCTTTGGGTTCGAACGCCTGTGGTGTGGATTCGCTGTAGGCGTCAATATTCGAACCTGGAATAACTTCTTCAGGTTCATCATCCACCGTCCACCAATATTTGGTTTGTCCATCCTCGATTTCAGCAAAGGGCTTATTGCCACGATCAGCGTTGACATCTGAATCCGTTACATACAGATGGTGTAAGTCCGACTTCATCTTCTGAGCAAATTGTGAACCTTCAAACTTGGACTGAGGCCAAGTGTGCTCACAGTTCATGTTGCTAGGGTCAGGAATGACTCGCGTTCGCAGCTTTCTGCCGGTGTATACGCAGGTAACTTCCCCACCCTCATTGTCGACAAACCCAAACATCTGATTTCTAGCTTGCTTGTAGCTGAGTGATGTTGTTGGCTTGTACTCGCCCTGAAGCTTTAGCCGTAATGCAGCTCCAGTGCTGCCAGAGAAAATCTCCTCACCCTGAACCTGAGATACGAGCAACAACACCCCAAAGAGCATAATTCCTAGGCTTTTTCGCATACCATTCTCCTTATTCCTTGAATCAAACAACCAAACTAACCCCATCCTAACGCTTCCAAAATCGCCGCCACACCCCCACAAAGACCTTCACCAAAAATACACACCAACAAATACTTCACTATATTGCGTACTCCACAATAACCTCTCTATATTGAACGACCGGAGTTGGGAATGTTTCACTGAAACTGGATAGTAAGGAGCTTGTGCTATGCCGATGTATTGGCAATTGAAGCGTTGGGCAGAAACAGATCGTGTTCGAACGATCGATAACATACTTGCCCTACGAAGGAACCTTGCGAGCTACGTTCCTCCTAGAACGGCTGAAGCTACGTTGCTTCTTGCGACTTGGAATCTTCGCGATTTCGGTTCGAACAAATTTGGACATGGAAACCGGCTCCCCGAATCGATGTACTACATCGCTGAGATCATCTCCGCTTTCGATCTAGTGGCGGTCCAAGAAGTAAATGAGGACATGACCTCTTGGGAACGCATCATGGAACTCCTAGGGCCTTCTTGGAGATACATTGCAACCGATGTCACGGAAGGTGCTTCTGGAAACGGAGAGCGAATGGTCTTCGTTTATGATTCCGACAAGGTTCAGTTTAAGCACATCGCAGGTGAAATCGTCCTTCCCAAATCCAAGAAAAATGCCATCGACCAGTTTGCCAGAACCCCATTTCTAGTTCGATTTCAGTCGGGCTGGTTCAAGTTTAATCTCTGCACGGTACATCTCTATTACGGGGCTGCCACTGGTGCGGGTAAGAGGCGTCGCGTAGAAGAGATCAAAGCCATTGGGAGCTTTCTCAAGAAGCGAGCGAAAAAAGACAACCAGAACTATATTCTGCTCGGAGATATGAACGTTGTTGATCCTGACGACGAGACAATGAAAGCTCTTCTCTCCAGTGGCTTTGTGCTTCCCAAAGATCTCATGATGGGAACCGATGAGATGAAATGGGCTACCAACATGACCGAAAGTAAACACTACGATCAAATCGCCTTCATGGTACGAAAAGACGAATTGGAACCAGGGCCAAGCGAAAACAACGCAGGTGTATTCAACTATTACAACACATTGTTCCTGGAAGACTCTGCTGAAGACTACTACACCATCTCCAAGAAAGAAGGGAAATGGCCTAAGACCATCTCTGCTCGAAAGAACTACTTTCAAAAGGAGTGGCGGACGTGGCAGATGTCAGACCACTTACCACTGTTTGTTGAGCTGAAAATTGACTTTACAGAAAAGTACCTTCACCGAATCAGAGAAGGAACTCAGCCAGTTCAACCACCCACCCCTGATGCAACCGATTCGTGAGCCGTTGCAAATTGAACTGTCAGAGCGACATGAAAACACTTGGACAAGTGGGATCAAGCTCTCCTAAATAACATTGGCATCGATTTAACACGATGGAGTACAACGCATGAGTCATTTTTTCGTAGTGGCATGCAACGAGAATGGAATTGTTACCGATCAGTACATCTCGGATAACATCCAAAAGGCACTCGATTCACCGTTTGAATTCTCGGACATCTTCATCTATTCCCATGGCTGGTGGAACACTGCGAACCGCGCCACACAGGACTACAATCGGTTCACTCTCGAATTCGCCAAGTCGATGAAAAACCTCATCAAGCAGAAGAACAAGATCCAAGGGACCGGTAATTCGCTGGGGATTGGAATCTACTGGCCTTCGATGCTAAGTGCAGATCCCGACGCGTTTTTTAACACTTTCCAAGCTGCTAGTTTTTACACGATGGAAAAGAGAGCCGATGCGGTTGGGGAGCATGCAGGCTATATGCTTCTCCAGCAGATTGCTTCTGCCAAGAAACCACCGAAACGCCTAGTGCTATTGGGACATAGCTTTGGTTGCAAAGTTGTCTGCAATGCACTTCAGAAGATTCAGGATGATAAAGACGTCGTGGCAAGCCTGCGGAAAATGTCGCTCAGTCTGGTGTTAATCCAGGGGGCACTCGATTCCGATCACCTGGAAAAAGGAGATGCTTACGGGGATATCTCGAAAGTGTTTCCCGAGCTTCGAATTCTAGCAACGTCCTCAAGTCAGGATACGGCTCTAAGTACTTGGTATCCCCGAGCTCAGCTTGCCAAAATCACTACGATTTTCTCCGAAAGAAGTGCTCTAGGGGCAAAAGGACCTACAGCAAAGGTAGCAAAGCAGTACGGCGGAGTCAGCGAGGTTTCGATTCACCCTGGAAGTACTTACGATTCTACCCACAACCAAAGCAGCCGCTTTGTACTTTGTGACGTATCTCCACTTCATACTGATCCCAAAAACAGCGACAAGTTCTCGGGGCACCACTCCGACATCTTTCATGAGGAACTGTACGAAGCGATCATTGGCTTTATCGCGACCAAGGCCAATAGCTAAGCAAGACAGCAAACCCCTTCTATTGCCATTGACCAAATCGTTTCGCCCTCCATTCTTCTTCGAATTCCCGATCCAAGACTCCATCCATGGACATTCAAACGCTAGCGAAGAAAACTCTGCTATTGAAGGGTTTGATGAAAAGCCCAAATACCCAGATGATCTTGGTCGTATCGTTAGTTTATATGTGGACCATCGTTATTCCCATTATCCTAAGTGCAGCCCTCGGGTTTGCA
This sequence comes from Planctomycetota bacterium, assembly GCA_017303505.1. GTDB lineage: Bacteria > Planctomycetota > Planctomycetia > Pirellulales > Pirellulaceae > JAFLCP01. Next base: position 21,872 of record JAFLCP010000085.1, read on the forward strand.
ACTCGATCCGACATTGAGAAACGTGCTCCACAAAATCACCCCAGCATTGTAAAAAGCAAATCCTTCCAGAAAGAGAAAGAACTACTTAACAAACTGTCGTCGAAGCTCAGAGAAGAACTGGCTGCGGAGATTTCCAAAGGAGAGCTATCTATTGACAGAGTAAAGGCAATCGAGCAACTACAGGAAGAGACAAAAAGCAAACTTTTGGAGAAACCACCCGTAACGTTTGCTGGAACATTCGACGCACGCGGAATCTACTACATCTTTGTTTGCTACCTTTGCTTGATTCTGCACCTCGGGCTACTGTTACGTGATGAAGGATTCCATTCGTTTGCCACAATGATTCGAATAAGGTCTGTCTTGATCTCCTCCGTATGGATCTACATTTTCTGGCAGATCTCAAATTTCTGGCGAAACGTCTTGTTTGATGACACCACCCGAAAAGTGTTTGCTTACACGCACTTAGATGTTTCATTTGTTGGCTGGGCTAACCAGGAACTACTTGTGATGGGCGTTGCAATCATTCTCGCCATTTCGTGGGTATTCTGGTGGCAATTCCACGAGAGGTTAGTGGGAAAGCTAGAAGTTCAGCTCCAACAGGAAATGAATAAGCAATCCGTTTTTGATATTGCCAAAAGGGTAGGTGAGATCTTCGATCGTTGGCAGATCCACTCACTCCTGATTGGACTGGCATTTCTGCCTTATACGGTGTACTACATCGTGCTTTCAACACAATACGAAGATGTCCGATACTATCCCTCTGCCATTGCAATCCACGTAATTTGGGGTCTAACCTGGTACTTTGTATCACTACCAGCATACCAGGCTCTACTGAGCTGGAATTCCTTGCGTCTAAACCTACTTCATTCCCAGAACGATTCCATCCCAACGGATCAAGAGTTCCAAAAGTATGTGCGATCTCTTCAGCCAGTGACACACATGAGAGTTTTCGTTGTTGGCTTAGCAACACTTGTAACCTTCGTCCTCCCTTTGCTAAAGCTAGTGATTGGCTAGGTACTATTGTTTTGGAGTATTGTCCGAGTACGGACTTGGTCAACGACTGCTAAACGACCCCTGAACTCCAGTCCCATCCTTTTCGATTGCGATATGCAACACCGTTGTGTGCTACTATCGTCACTGCCGAAATCTCTCAACGTTATCTCAATTCCTCCCTGTCAGAAAGTACGATCGCTTACTGCCACTTTGGTCGATTCTGTGCAAGGTTGGCAATAGTGTGCAAAATGAGACAGCGTACGAACTTGTTCAGAAATGAGTTTTCTTCGTTGCTCTCGGGTTCAGTCAAATGCGAGTGTCTACCCAACAACAGGTTCTCGATTCCTGGCTGTGATTGCTCAATAGAAATTCGACGGCATTACGCCACCTGAGTGTAACTTCTTTCTCTCTCTCACATCCTCGGAAATAAGTGGACGGATCATAATCCCAGTTTGAGAGTTTACGTCCCTAAGAAAGAGAGGCTGCAAAATCCTTCAGTCAAAACTGCTCGGAACGATGAAAAGTCCCTAAAACACTGAAGAAACATGGTGACAGTGTTTCTCGCGTCAGTGAAGAATGGATTTTCAACGGCTCAAATGCACTTTCCGGACGTACGTAATGAGTCGGATACTGATGGTCAAATTGGGCAGATTTCGTACGTAATCTAGGGGGCGCCAGGAGCCTTTCTATAAACATTTTTGGGCGATGATGTGTAATCAACACTTCTTTAGCGTGCGTCTCCCATGCCATGCCGTACTTCGTGCAAGCGCAACCTAAATTCTTCGACGAACTGTGTCATTACTAATTGGGACCCCATAGCTATCAGCGAATGGATATCCCACGTCTATCGTTCTTCGGATCTCACGAATAGCCTTTCGTCGTTTCTTTTTTTCGTTTCGGAGGGGATATGCCCAATCTGTATTGGTCTTTTGCGTTGGCACTCATGGCTTCGTTGGCGATGGTCATGATGGCTTGGAAACTGGAGCGACATCGCCGCTTGTCACTTCTCAAATTACTCGATCGTCACTGGATGGGACAGGAGCAACCCCATGGAACTCAGTTTGACATTTCAACATCACTTTCATGCGAGCCTTTTGTTTCTGATGTACTCGCTAAGCTTCATCGGCTTTGGCGAGAATTCGTGTATTGGGGTAGAGGGAAAAGTACCACAGTCGTCGGAAGTTCACCTCGTCGAAACTCAAAGCGGACTCGAAAACACCCGTCAAGAAGCCAAATCAGAAAGCATAGCTAAATCTGAAATGGCTAGCCAAGACTCTCAATCACAAGAAAAGGATCGCTGGCTGAAGATCGCTATCGCTTTGATCGTACTGAATCAAGCCGTGCATTTGTTTTGCTTCGGTTTATTGCTGTTCGAACTTTCGCGATCCAGCACTTCTGTAGCGGATTCAACAGACCGCTTACCCACTCAGCAACCCCAGATCATTTACGGTGCTTTGGGACTGAATCAAGTTTCGTATGGTGGTTCATGGCATGAGATTCGAGACCGAGAAAGTCGGTCTCCGATCTTAGAAAAAGACCTACCTTTCTAAAATCCAGATTTTAACTTTTGGAGGATTCTAAATGAGTCACACAGTCGAAATATCCACTGAGGTGCGAGACCTTCAGGCGGTTCAAGCGGCTTGTCGTCGCTTGAACCTATCACAACCAACCCAGGGTGAAACCAAGCTATTCAATCGAAGTGTTACCGGCACCCGGGTTCAGCTTCCGAACTGGCGTTACCCAGTAGTCTTCCAACTTGAGACCGGCATGGTGGCTTTTGATAACTACGAAGGTCGGTGGGGCAAGAAGATGGAACTCGACCGCTATCTTCAAGCCTACGCCGTTGAGAAGGTCAAACTGGAAGCTCGTCGCAAAGGCCAGCGGGTCCATGAGGAAGCCTTGAGTGATGGTTCGATCAAATTGACCGTTCAAATGGGAGCTGGAAGCTAATGCAAAAGATTGAAATCACCGTCGCACCCGATGGAACTTCTAAAGTGGAAACGCATGGATTTGTCGGCAATGCTTGCCGCAAAGCCAGTGCGTTTATTGAGCAAGCTTTGGGAAAAGCCACCAAAGAATCGCTCAAAGCCGATTTTTTCCGAGTTTCAGAATCCGCTCGACAAGAGCTGAAGCACTGAACTCTTATCCGTTTTCTTGGTAAACCATAGGTAAAGTAAAAATGACCTGTACACAAAAGCTATCGGAGTACATTCGAGCGTGCTTCACGGGAATTTGGATCGAATCTCCTGAGCCGCAAGAAGTACTTCAGGAAATACGTCAGCTATGCACAGCAGAACAGTGGAAGCTGGCCGTTTGGGATATGGAAAATGGTGGAACTGTTCCAGCGACTAATCAGCGAGAGGCCATTGGCGATCCGCTTGGAGCATGTCGATGGATCAGTACTCTCGCTCAAGAAAATGAGACTACGGTCATCGTTTTGCAGAACTTCCATCCCTTTCTACAGAGCCCTGAAATCATTCAGGCTTTGAGTCAGCAGATCCTTCTTGGAAAACAAACTCGAACGATGACGATCATCGTTTCTCCGGTCACTCGTTTGCCGATCGAACTGGAGAAAGCGTTTGTCGTTATAGAGCACCAGTTACCGACTCGCTCTGACTTGTTGGAAATCGCTCAAGGGCTGACAACAGTGTCCGATGAACTTCCCAATGGTAGAGCGTTAGAACAAGTTCTAGATGCCGCTGTAGGCTTAACTCGAATGGAAGCAGAAAATGCGATGAGCTTGTCACTGGTTCGGGAAGGCAAGATCTCTCCAGACGCACTCTGGGAGCTTAAGTCTCAGATGCTCAAAAAGAGTGGCTCTCTGACGCTCTCTAAGGCGTCTGAGGACTTTAGTAGCCTGGGTGGTCTCGTAAGCCTCAAAGCGTTCTGTAAACGAGCTTTAATGCGGTCTAGCGAGTCCAATCCACTAAAGCGTCCGAGAGGCGTCATGCTTCTATCTCCTCCAGGGTGTGGCAAGTCTCAGTTTTGCCGACTTTTGGGTAGTGAGGTGGGACGCCCGGTTCTAATGCTCGATGTCGGAAGTCTTTTAGGATCTCTTGTCGGGCAGTCCGAAGAGCGAACACGACAAGCTCTGAGAATTGCCGATGCGATGGCTCCTTGCATTTTGATGATCGACGAGGTGGAGAAAGCCTTTTCGGGAGCGCAATCCAGTGGAGATTCGGGAGTGAGCTCTCGACTCTTTGGAACGTTTCTGACTTGGCTCAACGATCATACTAGCGATGTTTTCGTGGTATGTACCTCGAACGATATCTCACGGCTACCACCAGAGTTCAGTCGAAGCGAACGTTTTGATGGGGTCTTCTTTATCGATCTTCCAGAGCGAGAAGAGAAGGATGTGATTTGGAATCTCTACCGTAACCTCTACGGTATCGACCCAAACCAAACTTCCCCTAGAGACGACCAATGGACGGGAGCCGAGATCAAATCCTGTTGCCGTCTTTCGGCAATGCTTGATGTTCCGTTGGCAGCTGCCGCCAGCCATGTCGTGCCGGTTGCTGTCACGGCTGCCGAATCGATTGAAAAGCTGAGAGCATGGGCCTCAGGGCGTTGCCTTTCTGCTAGCCAAGCGGGCATTTACACCTCTAAAGAAGCCAAGAACACTCGTCGTCGGAAGATCAATACCGATCCTTCCAACAACTAAAAGTTGTTCTGGGTTCGATTTAGCTTCGTTACCATTTCCAACCCCACAGCGTCCTCGCTGCTGGGGTTTTCCTGTTTTAGGAGTAGAGAAAAAATGTCTTCTGTCATGGAAAACACATCATTGAATCATGCCGGTGAGCGTCTGCGACACCAAATGGCTGCCGTTAAGGTGAGCATTAACTGGTTTGGCTGTCGCAAGGCCTTGTCGACCGATCAAATTCAACAAGCTGCGATTCCTTTTGATGCAGAGGGCAAAATGCTTTCTGCTGGAAAGAAGATCCTGGATACATCGCATGCTGCGTTTCGGGGAGTCACCAAGGTACGTGGTAAAGCGATTGGATACTGGAAGTCACTGACTTTACCGTACCCAGAGCCAGGTATTCGACTGCTGCGTCAAGCCTCTGTCGATTCGTTTCGTGAAGAAATGGAACGATTCAAGCAGGAACTCTCTGATGCGGTTGAGAACTTGCAACGACACTATTCCGAACTACGTGAAGCGGCTCGTAATCGTCTTGGATCGCTGTATGACCCAAGTGATTATCCGGCCAGTATTCAAGGACTTTTCGGAATTGAATACGAATTCCCTTCGGTAGAACCACCTGATTATTTGCGTCGGCTTAGTCCAGAGATCTATGAGGAAGAGTGCCGCCGAGTCCGTAGCCGCTTCGATGAAGCAGTTACGCTGGCAGAGCAAGCCTTTCTTGCAGAACTCGCCAAACTTGTAGACCACTTGGTCGAACGCCTCAGTGGTGATGCGGACGGTAATCCCAAAGTCTTCCGCGATAGTGCGGTAGGCAACCTCGCGGAGTTCTTCCAGCGTTTCAGGGACCTCAATGTACACTCCTCCCCCGAGCTCGACGATTTGGTGGTACGAGCTCAACGGGCGATGCGTGGAGTCACTGCTCAAGCCTTACGAGATCGCCCTGCTTTACAGCAGCATGTGGCTCAGCAGATGGTAAGTGTTCAAGCTTCGCTGGATCAACTTGTGACCCAGCGTCCTCGTCGTAACATTCTGCGACGCACTTAGTCACCGAGAGGACCGTTATGAAATTGGTCATTGGTCCGAACGGAAATATCCGCACTCTCTACTGTGAAGAGATCGATTTGCAGAAGCTGGGAAGGATACAAATCTCACGGGGGAGCTATGTCGAACCCAATGAGAACGGCCAGTGGATGGTGGACCTTTCACCTTTGTCTGGGCCTACGTTGGGGCCTTATTCAAAGCGAAGTGAAGCCCTCCAGGTAGAAATCGAGTGGATTGAAGAGCGATGGCTTCAACCCAAAGTTTAGTCAGTCCATCGTCAGAAATTGTTTGTTGGATTTTCAGCCACTCTCAGGAGTGGCTTTTTTATGGACATGGAGAAATAGTCATGAAACGAAAGCGAATTGAAAAGCAAGTTGCCCGAGCAACAAGAGAAGATCTGAGTGTCATTCGACGCCTTGGATTTCAGATTGAGCTACCACTAGAAGTGCTCATGGAGTTGGATGAGCCAGAAACTCGAAGTCCTCAAGTCGTCGACTGGGACTCTAAAATGGGTCCTCTCCGACATCGATAGCTAGGTCTTGACCTGGAAGATTTCGAGTTGGGGTTAGTAAATCGTTCTGTATTGTGAGGAGTAGTCTTCGGGCTACTCCTTTTTCATTTCTGGAAAAGGAGATCAAAACGTGCCTATTAACGTCACGTGTGGATTGAGCAAGAAGATCGGCATGCCCGATTTTGGTTCTTTGGGAGCAAGCTGTGAGATTGCGTTCGAAGTAGATCGGTCTCAGCTGGAAACGAATCTGGATCAGTTTCGGTCGGTGGTACGAAGCGTCTTCCGCCAGTGCCAAGAAGCTGTGGAGGAGCAACTCAGTAATCAAGCTCCTATGCGGCGATCTGAAACACCAACGACAATGGAAGTCCCTCAGGGATTGGTCAAGGTGATTGATCCGCAGCCGAATGCGGTAACACAGTTACCAGCCTCACTGCCTGCTCCAGTGAGACATGTTGGTTCCATCACCACCAGTCAACTGCGAGCCATTCGTGCAATCGCTCGTCGGGTTCAAACCAACGCACTAGAGCTGATTCGAGTTCGTTTCGGAAAATCCTCGTTGGAGGAACTCGATATCCGTCAAGCAAGCGATGTGATTGATGAGCTGAAGCGTGGAGTGGGAGCATGATCGCTAAAGCCTCGGTCCGTGACTATCTTTCCTTCAGTGCGATCCGTACCTATCAGGGATGCCCGCTGAGATACAAGTTCAAGTACATCGATGGAATTCCTGAGGACCGCGTTTCGTCGACACTGATCTTTGGCTGTGCTATTCACGCTGCCTTGGAGCATTACTTCCATCAGTTCATGGCAGGTGAACCACAATTGCCAAATGTGCCGGAACTGATGGATGTTTACCAGCAGAATTGGTCCACCGAGAAGACGATTCTGTTTGGATCGAAAGAGAGCCGTGCGTCCATGGATCAACTGGCCGAGAAAATGCTACGGAATTTTCTAGCGAGTGATCTAAGCACTCCTACAGAACGAATCGTAGGTATCGAAGAGGATATTCGAGGCGAACTCCTACCTGGGATACCGGACATTCTAGGGAGAATCGATCTCTTACTTGAGTCCACGGATGTTGTCATTCGTGACCTCAAGACATCCCGCACTTCATGGGATGAGGATCAAGCTTCTGAGAGTGCCGAGCAACTTTTGCTGTACGCGGAACTAGTGAAAGAAATGTTCCCGGGGCGAACCATTCGATTGCAATTTGCGGTGATCACCAAACATGTCGATCCTCGCATTCAATTGGTGGAAACACCCTGGGATCAGCATCGACTGCAGCGAACCAAGCAGATCGTTAAAAGCGTTTGGCAGTCGATCCAAGGTGGCAATTTTTATCCCAATCCATCACCGATCGGCTGCAGCTCGTGCTGTTACCGACCGCAGTGCATGGCTTGGAATGGAACTTAACAAGCGAGGGTCCATGACAGCCAGACATAAACTGAATTCGGCGGCAATTTTGGGTGCGGTATTTTGGGCAGCCATAGCGGGAATTGCGAGTAAAAGCATCCTCGTGTTTCTGCTTCTGTTTGCGATTTTGATCGCACTGTCGATTCACAACCGATCGATAAGACTTTAGCGTAAGCGTTTCGATTGCTGATATGGAGACCTGTTGCCCTTAGGGGCAGCAGGTCTTTTTTTTAGCTATTGGCGAAAGTGATATCCGGACACCTAACCACCGAGCCGGACATCCAGGACGACCGTTTCTATTTCAATTCGAAATGTGCACAATCGAAACGTCTATCGGTATCAACTACTAAGATACCACTTCGCCGACTAGCGATGGACTGTAACCGCAAATTGTAGTTTCGCATTTGTCTCACGCAAAAGTCGACTACCCAATGAGCTGACGCTCTGCAGCGAGTACGTGAGCAGGCAACTCTCCATAGCGTACTACACGTTTGTCTTTGTCGATGTGCGTGGATGCGAATGGCCGAAGAACCTCGTCTTCCTTTGGACGGCTTTTCCCTTCCTCAACGTACTTCGTACGTTTTGGAAACGACTTTTTTGCTATCGGTCCAGTAGCATCAAATACAGTTATCGTGCATTCGAATGTCCAATGATCCTTCGCGGTGCCACTGACAAGTCGTAGTGGTAGTTTTTCGGTGTCGGGAAGTGCAAATGTCTCGTCGAAATAGAAATAGCAAATATCGGTGTCACCCTGCTCAAACGAACTGTCGCCAGGAGCGTCTGCCGTGTCAAGCTTCAGGTATCGGGTTTGGTTTATCAAACAACCAGAGCTAAAGGGCGCAACATCAGGAATCACTAGTGCTTTTGGATCTACAGAAGTTAGCGATGGGTCTACCTGTAACTTACCTAGCTCGTTGTCAAACTTGTTGTGGACTATGTAAACCGCACCATTTGTTCCTCTCTCGCCTTCTGGAAGGGTTTTGAACACACAGCGATAGATAAAACCAGAGTTCTTCTTCGATAGATTTAGATTAGACATAAGTGGGAAGCTCCTTGTGATTTAGAAAGCAATTTTCACTTGCGTGCTCTACTGAACGTTATGCAGCACATACCGTGCCACCTCGAATGAAGATTGCCGATCAGTCGTCGTATCTTGTTCTGGATTGATTCGGTGACCGTACCCCACTCTCCTTACGTCCCCACTCATGCGCATGTACGCACGGACATATGTGCAACTGCACCAAACTCGCACGCTTGCACATAGAGAATTCATTCTGGAACTAGCGAACCACTCCCCCAAACTTCCATCGCTCTTGAGCATTATGACTGACCACCTCGCTTACTGGTAGCTTGAGTGCGAATGAGAACTCCGGAGGGAGTCCTAATGCTTCATGTATCGCGTATCATATTTACCTTGTGAAGAAACCAACTGTCGTGATGGTTATTTGGCAAATTTGAGTCTGATTGCCGGATTTGTGCACTCTATTCGGGAAAAATGAACGCAACACGCGAGCGAATTCAGAACAGCTAATACGAACGAAATTCTCACGATCAGAGTAGGGTACGCGAAGAACGCAATCCTGCATTCGACTTTCAACCTAGCAGTTGTTCATTCTTGATAATGTACCAATAATTCCAGAATGATCTGACAGTCTATTGCCCTCAGGGTCCTTACTTTCAATGATCTCGCTGATAGTAAATCGCAAATTATGTGATGTAGCGACGTGATCAATTAACGGTTTTTCATTTTCGTCCACGATCCCATTCGTCCACACTTGGAACTTCTCCCCCAGTGTTTCCATCAGGACAGGAAAGACCTTTCTATTCCACGCAGTCGCAGGGATCGCCTGATTGAAATCGCCCAGAACGCAAATCGGTTGGCCTGCAACTTCGTAGCGTTTGAGCACTTGCTTCAGTACCTTCAAATAAGTCACGTGATCTTCCCACATGGCCTTGGACTTTGACCCAGTTACCACATGAGCTTTGGACCAAGGGACACAGACACCTACAAACCGCACACCAAACGAAACTGCCGACAAGAATCTACCAGGAGGAAGGTTCCGGTCGCCTTCGAAGTCAATTTCAGTCCAGGGTTGACGGCTCCATAGAGAAATCTTCTGATGAAACCCCGAATGATCGTCGTAGCCGTAATCCCCAATGGATCTTAATACGTTTCCCCGTCCCGCCAAAAAGTCCAATGTCGATTCTGTGAGACACACGACATCGTAATAGCGACTCGAAACCAATCCATGAAGATACGAAACGCTTAGTGGGCTTTTGCCGAATTCAACGTTCCAAAGTAGTGTCCGCATGTTTTCGCAATCATACTTCGGTGCGTTCAATGAAGGTTGTTTCTGCATTTTTTGTGGCCATCCTCTGTCAGGTTTGGCAGTTAGAACACCCAGACTTGACAGCTACCAACCCACATTCGCTAAACAGCTTTTCCGTGTCGAAATTCCTTACCGGTTGGGACTCAACCATCCGTTTAACATTCATTTGATCCTACTAACGATTGCCAAGATTTGGTCATTTGCTTCGATTTCGGAAATCGAACATTTTCCACAATTTGTCCTTAGCTATCCTGGAACATCGTACGAGGTAAGACTCCTTGCTGAATGAGTTGGCGTCGTCGAGCCACCAGCAATGGCATATCTACAATCATACGGATGGACCTATCACTATACCGAAAGACCTCATGAGTCATTTGGCGAACCTGTGGAAAACCGTTTTCATGAAACCATTGGATAAGCTCAAAATCTGAGCGAAAGACAACGTCGGCAGAAATCAGCTTGTTCGCCAACTCTAGAAGCCCACGCTTTTTGGGTAGCGACAACGATTGATTGTTCTTCAGGCCACCATACTCAGGCGTATTTCGGAATCCTGGAACCAAAAACGTCTTTGCAATGGCGACGCCGTCGTACAATTGGATTGGACAGTACCCAAGGCGGTAGTAGGGAAGTCCGCCAGACCAATCCATGTTGTCTTCCCCGAGAATTTGCTCAATGTAGATTTTGTATTGGGCACTAAAGGGTAAAACAGCGTGATCCCAAAGACCAATCGCCAGTTGATCTGGATAGAGTTCAGTGACCTCAAAGAATACAGCGCGAGCGAAGAATCCATAGACATCACCAGAAGCCCCATAAGAGATGTACTCATCTTTCATGCGCTCCCGAATTCTCTCTATGGCATGACGGGTAAAGGATACTTGATACTCTTTGTTTCCAAACTGCACTGTTGGATGAAGAGGTGATAGAAACACCCCAGAGCCATTGGACAAAATTCGTCTTTCCAGCTGCTTGGTACTAACCCGAATTTCGTTCTCCCGAAACTCTAGGTCAGCGTGCGAAAACGGAATCGCTTCTTTTCGGACTTGCTCAGGAATCGATGAATAGAGTTCTTCGCCGATAATCGAGGCCATATCCATGAACACGTTTATTGCAAAGTGATCGGCACTCGGCCCAAGTTTTGCCAGAAATGCAGCTCTGAGATGCTGATACACGTACGACTTTCCGTATCTACTCATCAACCCAAGCAGACCTCGATGCAGATCCGACAAACCAGTGACCATTTTAAGATCTAGTTCGTGAGTTGCCTTTTCTAAATAATCGGTAAACGGGTCAGGTGCGTTTTCTCCCACAAAGACAAGCCTTGGAAATTGAAGGGCACTTTGCGTTGGTTGATCCGCTCGGTCACGACGTTTCAGTTGTTCCAATCGCTTTCGGATTTTACGTTTCTGATCGGGTTTCATTCATCTTGAGTCCACTGGGTTTAAAAATTCGCACCAAGAATACGGCTTACCAGGGGCTTTCGTCAACTTTGGGAAAAATTAGTCGAGCTCCCTTAGTTGTGATACAACTGGATCAAAGTGGTGAAATAGCATATCGTCAATCACATCAAGACACTCGTTTCGTGTGCTGAGCTCCGACGGTGAGTTTAATTGTTCATAGAGCCTTAGAATCAAACTACTCAGATTCGCATCCCAAAGCCATCTCCAGTTCTTCGACGCGCTCATGTCATGGCTTTCTGGGCGGAGTGCCCTTCTATATGCTGCAAGAATGATGTTGGCAAATGGAGCCAATTCTCTACCGAAATTCTGCAGCAAATCAAACAGTCGCCATCCACTTTCAATGAATGCTCTGGATTCAACAAATCTCTCCAAATAAAGCGAAGCGTTGGGTAAGTTGAGTATCTCGCCACTATAGAAAGCTCCAGCAGCTATCTCGCGAATCGCCTCTTTTGAATCGTTACACATTTCCTGGAGAACTGGCAGGCACTTAGCGGAATACCTTTCATCCTTTGCAAAGTGAGCTGCGACTTTTGCCACCCCCT
>JAFLCP010000086.1 GCA_017303505.1 Planctomycetota bacterium
CTCTGAGTTAGACTCGTCAAGGAATGTCTTGATGTCGCCCAAATGCTCTGCGATACCGGATTTCCCGAGTGGCAAGAGTGCCTCAAATTGTTGCCAATTGTAAAGGTGATGCAACAAATGCCAGGTTGCCCCGCTACAAAGCCCGTTGTTAGGTTGCCGCAGAAACTGTTCAATTGACGCAAGCCAAACCAATGCAGCGTCGATTCCATCGACACAAACATGAAAAGTGGCCGTGTCAATCATCTCTTTCGGAGCATCAGGAAAGCGCTTCGTAAAAGCTCGCCTCGCATCCTCAATCGCATTGGGGCGATCTAGCAAAGCGTCGATTAGTTGAAGGGCGTCCTCTCGTTTCATTGGAATATCGTTTCTCTTTCAGGATGAAACTCGGGGAAAGTTGGCCTCAACCGACGAACGCCACCATTCATCGAGTGGCAGCAAGTAAAGTTTCTAAAGTCACAACGGCCGATCCGCCACTTCGATGCAATGGATTGTTATCCGCAGATTCTCAAATAGCGGTCATTGAGGAATCAAAAGCCCCGGTTACCACGAAGAAGAGCTGTTTGCACTCCTGAACGCGACCGTATTGATCGAATCAGGCCCTCTGCTTGATCCGCCCTTTCACTACGGCACCGAAATCCCAAACCCACCATCGACATACCATCATCCGGACCAGTTGTATCAATAGTCAGAAAGCACTGCTTGTCCTTCGAAGTGCACGAAATTGGTGAAAGAGTGGGATAGCGTTCGTACGGTGAGCGCGTTAATCGCGGAGCATTAATGAGGTCGCACAAAACGTGGAGCTCCGGGCACGGACAATAGTCGGGCTCTTCAAGTGAATCGCCAGTGACGCTAGTTTTGAATTCAATGAAGGCGTCCATAGCATGTCATTTGGATAACGGCGGCGTTAACTGGACCGCCGCCAATCAACATTGACTTCAGGAACGACGCGATCGGCGGCTCCGCGTCCAACGCATTGTTCTGCCTTTGTACGATTCAAACAAGCCCCGGAAGGTTGCAGCGAAACCAGTGGACGATCCGGGAAATGTGTCGTTCGTTGATTTTTCCTGCGACCGTATCACGGTAAAGACACTCTGAGAGCGCGCCTAGTTTACCAGGCAGCGAGTTCTCTGGCGGTGACCATGTCTTGCCGCTCATGTGATCGCAGGAAAAGTGATAAGTGACGCCATCAAGCCCCATATTTGGTGAATCCGAATACCGAGTACCTTTTAGCGCCAGACGGTAGATCTCGTGTAGTGTGGAACCGAGTTCAGTTGAAACGGGCGCCTCGCTCTTGATTGGCGTAATCGACTTAGACTCTTCAAGTGGCCAAATTTCTTGGTCGGCAGTAGAGGTATAGGCTGTGTAATGACCACTTCGACAACACTCAAGGACGAGCATCCATTCGACCTCAAAAGAGGGTAGACATACGATAGTAATCACAGCTTTCGCTTTGCGGTCAACCTTGGGTTTGAGAGTCACGCCAACGGTATGAAGGTACGCATTCAGTAACGAAAGCGATTCAATTGGCGAATCGTTTGGCTCAAGATGGTCAATCATGATGAAACTTAATGACCGATGTATAAGGCATAACGAATAGCAAACTATCCCGATCTGTAGCGAAGCGGAACGATGGGATAGTTTGCTAGTCGTTATCCATCAGTTTCTCGTTGCCACGGAATCATCCCTGCAACGCCGCCAAGCATCTCTCCGGACGGAGACCAAATGTCAATTATCCGGTGTTCCGTTATGAGATCGCACCCCTGATCGTGAAGAATCATCAAAGATTCATACGGGGAACGTAACGACGAAGTTTTGGGGAATCTTCGGAATCGATAATCAAGGCGTTCCAGTCGATCTCGTAATTTGTCTTCGCCCACGGGTGTTGGAGCGTCACATTCAAACTCCGGATCTGCAGACGCAACCAAGTCGACTAGTTGGACGGAGGAAATGCCGAGTGTCGAGAGTGCTGCCTTCCATCGGTCGCGCAGCTCAAGCACCGTTTCACGCAATCGGTTTGTGTCGATGATCTCACTCACGTCAGGTACGGATAACTGCAGCATTCATTGAGTGGCGGCAAGTAAAATTTCAAAACGTCGAGGCGGTCGATCCGCCACTTCGATGCAATAGATTGTTATCCGCTTGCTATCGCCATTTTGTGCACCATCATTGCTCCGTATGCAACAGCGATCGTTAGTAAGTATACAAGCAATTCCCATGGGTTCGGAGTGATTCCGTCGTAAAATCCGCCACCAACGATCTTGAGTTCGCCACTGCATTTGGGACAGCGTTTGGAACGTAGATTCGAGGTCGTCAATACGTCAACGACAATATAGATTCCCCATAGCGTCAAAAACGCCACGACGAAGCCGAGCACATTCATTGTCCAGTGATCAACGATTGACGGTCGGAGGATGCGAGACCAAAATCCACCCGCGACGAGACAAGTAAAGCCGATTGGAAGTATCGACGTCGGCGAAATATTGGTGTACCGCGCGTCACATACAGTGCATTTGTAGTCGGTAAATCCAGCACTGAAGAGCATCAATGATCTCGCTGCGAACGACCAAGTTCACGCGGCGGGCACGTTTGACGTTGATTTCAAAAGTGACGTTGCCGCCCGCTCGCGTGCAACGCCTGGTTCGCTGCTTCTCTGGGCAGATCAAAGTAGATCTGCCACGAAAACGTACAAGTATCCAGCGTCTCCATATGCGATCAAGTCGCCGAATTCGCCTTCGGCTTCTTCAATAATCTCAGTGTGATCGCCAGAACGCAACCACGGAATTCGCACAAATGGAAAGTTGCGTTGCATCCATTCGACGGCATCTTCCGTTCGCGATACAGCAATATCGAAAGGAGGAACGGACAGGTCATTATCTTCATGCGGAACAAACCATTCTGCCAGTTCATCCAGAGTCATCTTTTGAATGAACCCTTGCATTGCGGAATCGTACATCTCTGTCAGTCGGACGAATTCGCCATGCGAGCCGAACGAAGTACGTGGCCATTTTGCGATATGAACGACGGGATAGTGCGGATTCTCGTACGGGACGACTAGACGTTCCGTTGGCGACGTGGCGTAAAGTTCGTCATGGGCGTACGGCACGCGGTTCGAACTCCATGATAGGCAGCGAACGTCTGCGATGACTGCGGTCGCCGCGCGATCATCCAATGTCACAACGGCCGGTCGGCGACTCCGGTCGATCGCTTGGTTCGTCGACATTTTGATTCGATTCACCTTGCAGTTCTGGTTTAATGTGCCACAGGATGTAACCTGAGTCGGTCATTTCGCCGGCATCACAGGATGCCTTAATTGCCAAATGGAGTTCCGTGGGATCAGCAAATCCATATTTCGATTGCAGATGATTACGAGCAAAATTCTCCATCCGATGAAAATCGAACCCGTCAATTTCACCGTGTTCACCAAAATCAAAATCAACACAGAACTCAGGTGTCTTGACGGCGCATCCAAATCCATGGATGAAATACCTTCCACCAGTCGCAAGCTCTCCGGTCCCCGGTACGTCATAGCCGATCCAATCGGTGGTCGATTTCGGTCGTGGTATGCCTGTGGCCTCTAAAGCTTCGACCGCGCATCGAACTGCGTCTTGATAATCATGGATCAACCGAACTAGTCGAGTGTCCATTGCATAGGTTCCTGACGCCGAACGACAAAGGTAACCCGGCGGCGGCCAAGAACCTTCGATTTCAGAATCCGCCCGATCCGCCGCTCGGGTTGACCGCCTTTTTCGGCATCTCGGTGCGACATCAACGGGTACCGTCGTCGGCAGTCGCTGTCGCCGCATGCAACGGCGTTACGAGTTTTCTCCATTGCTGACATTCAGAGACAAGACCGCCGAGGTTTGCGGTGCTGACCTTGGCGGTTTGTTCGATTTGACCGCGCAACACGGAATCAACATGGCGAGCGAATTGAGCACTGAATGTCCGAAGCACATCTCCGCTGTTGGCATATCTCAGAATATCTTGTGCCATTGCTGCTGGCTGATTGCGTAGCACGCGGCGCTCGACATCGTGGGCATCAAACGGATCATTCAACTCATTGATCGCGTCAACAAGCATTGGCAAGGTGATGTGTTTCATGATGCAAGATTCCATTGACGAACGTCAGCCACGGTAACAAGAGACGCACGGCGATGTTGATCCGGGAGTAATCCCAGTGCCCTTACAGATTGGGCATCGCCCCGTTCCGTTGCAGCTATAACAACGATAGGTCGTTGGGGTCGTCGCTTTGGTAACACCGCCTTGAACAGACTGCCCGGTGCCCTTGCAATGGGGACATTGTCCGCTCGATGGATTCATGTGAACGCTCCTTTGGCCGCTGGCCCGTGTCTGGTGTGATGCCGAACGCTACGGATCACCAAGTCGGCGCGGTGATCTCTCTATTGTCAAAACGCACCGCTCGCCGACTTTGGGTGAGTAGAGTGAGTTCTCTCTTTCAAGTATAGCATAAAGCTTGAACTTGATCGATTGAGAGTCGCCCCCTCCCAGAACCGGACGTGCGCAGTTAACGCATCCGGCTCCCCACGCTGGCTATCCCGTGGTGACAATCCAACACGTTCTGCAGTCAAGTCGACTTAGCATCCAAAACCTGGCTCTGTGTCCAGAGGATGTTCGACTCAAATGCCTCCAGCGCTCGGCCGCCTTCCCTCCACCAGAATTACCCGGCTTCGTACTATGCAGCCTTCCGACTTTCCATCATCGTCTGATTGCCTCTCCTCTGCAGATTGGTTGCTCATACTCCACACGCGACAGTTCGCGCGTGAAGAATGATGGGATCTCATTGGTTGCCTTGATAACATAGTGTGTAACGCGAACGGGCCTTCGACCCAGAGTATTCCACACAGGGTCTTTCTAAGTCACTTGCCATAGCGCGACGGAGAATGTTGCCTTCAGGTATGCACACACCCTGGGCAGGGGCCGACAGGAACAATGATTTCGGAGCTCAATACCGTTCAGGGTTCGACTGTCAGTCGATACCTTTCGTCCTCGCTACCTTTCTGTGTACGCTTCAACGTGGCTGTTACCAGACACGCTGCAACACTCGATCCTGGGCCTGTGGCTAACAGCTACCCAGACGGGAATCGCACCCACATGTCTTCAAACCATTTCCAGTACGCACGTGCATGGCATGGTTCTGCCTCCGGTTTTATTCGGTCACGAATGCGTCGTCATTCCGGGCGACATACATCTTCGAATCTTCGCGAACACGTACCCGCCAGTGTACGAAACAGTGTTCGACAAATCTACAACGTTCAAATACGATTTGTTGAAGGCGATCAAGGTCTGTTTTGTTCGGAACAGTGCCAGAAATCTCAACGTTCACAATTTTGAGGTGTGTTGTTGAAATCGACAGTTCCGAAAACGCGGGGTCTTCCGCAAAGACTGCATAAAGTTCATTGCGAGCAACACGGTCTTCAGTCTGCTTGTCTACGAATACCTGAACGTCCGAGTTGATGTACATTGGAAAGGCAAAAGCAACACAAACGGGAATCGAGAACAGAATGAGAAACACAAGTCGAATTTTTGGAACGGGGGTCTCGCGAATCGCACGCGCAAACAACGCAATCAGCATTAAGGCGACGAGAGTGTAAGTGATGGCGGCACCGGTGCCGAGAAGGTAGTTGCCCCGTAAAAAAGCAGCGAGTACGAAAGCGATGAATGCCATCCCAATAAGCAATGACGAGAGCGAAAATCGTAGACGCGGTTGCTCAGTGGTCATTGTTTGAAAGCAGAACGGCGGGGTTCAGCGAGCCCGAGCGATTGACTCAACGCAAGTCAAAACGGCGGTTCGAGGGCTTCGTCTGCAACCCTTTGTTCTGCGAGATTATAGTCGATCGATTCGCACTTCAGGCCATTGTTGCGCTAGAAAGTTCTCAAGTTCATCAATTCGTGCGTCTGTCCACTGGATTCCTGGAAACCCTTTTTCAATTCGACTCGATTTCGTGCCAAAGGTAACATTTAGTCGTTCAATGAGTATTCTATGAGTTTCAGCTCTTGGATACTCCTTGATCGTTCCAACGTTCCTGGTGTCCCAAGTACGAAGACATTCCGAATTGAACTCGACGTTGAATTCAAACGGTCGTACGAACCAGACTATTGCCCGTAACCAGCCGGATGTAGCGACGAGCACCAAGGAGCCCATAATGAAAGCCCACAAGTAAGCACCATGAGTTACACCGACGAAAGTCAAGCCAGCAAAAAATGGCAGTGCCAACCCCGCAATGATCATTTGCACTTTCGTATTTCGATGATTACTTGGGTCAGTGAAAGCAAGTCTGTTTGACGTATGAATTACCTCGGCAACACAAGGTGAGTTGGCGTATGTGGGCGGTAGGTAAGAGTTTTCCATTGGATAGCAGAACGACAGGGATCACCGAGCCCGAGCAGGTGACTCAACGCAAGTCACAGCGGCTGACCGAGGGCTTCGTCTGCAACCCATTGTTATGTGTAATTGTCCGCTTCGCCAGTTTAGTGTGCGTCGAACGCCCTAAATCGAGGATGAGTCTGTATTACGAAAGACGGTGAATGACCATGTCTCGGGATCGCAACAAATCCACACCTCAAGACCAAGGTAGTCAAAATTGGTTTGCCCCGCATGCCACGGATGTTCGAGAAAGTGAGTTTGAATACCGATTTGGTACCAAGGCGGTCCAACGTGCAGAGTGTAAGACTCATCCGCAATGTAATACTGGCCAGTAAGTCGTGAAAGGCTGGGAAACCCGTCGTCGGTTTCAAAAACAAGTTCCGGGTTGTTGAGATAGCTTTCTACTTCCTGGTGAACGATCTCCAACACTTCGGGATGGCGATCTCGAATTGCGTAATAGTCAGAGAGTTTGATGTGATGCAACCAAATGTCCGGTAACCGGGCATAGGACGGACGAGAAATACGCGTCACTCTAAACAAGGTTACAGTCTCGTCCTACACATAACGTTTGCGTTGACCGGTCCGCCGCCAACCAACATTGACCTCACGAACGACGCAACAGGAGGCTCCGCGTCCAACGCATTGTTATGCCCCAAGTTTTTCTCGATGCCAACCATCATAATCAAAAAATGGATGTCCGGATACTTGATGGTCCGACTCAATCTCCGCAAGCGTCCAACAATGAGGCGTGTAATCGTCCTGCGCGACGCCACAAAAATGTCGCAACAAGAACGTCACAAAATGACGAGCCTCAACATCGCCGGGAATACGACCTGAGATGTTTGCAAAAACAATCAAATCAGGTAACCGGCCTAAACTCACCCGCAATGCCTCAAGGTCTCCTGGCGCTGACTCAAGTTCAAGGTCGTAATAGAAACCAATCTCAAGAGTATGCAAATTTGAGCTGCGTGGATAACGCCAATCGTCATCAACCCCATCTGCGAACTCGGACAACCTGTCCCGGACCGCGTCTTTCGTGACTCCAATCAGATGAACAAACACTGAGCGCATTAGTGTGAGGCATAACGACACACGTCACCGAGTCGCGGCGGTTGACGTACCATTGCCAAAAGCACCGTCCGCGAATTCGGTGCCCGTGATTGTTACCCCATTTATGTTTCGGGGTAGTCGTCGAGTTGTTCTTTGATCAATCTGAAGGCATTCGGCGCAAACTTCGGTTTCGCATCAATTGCTTGAGCCCACCATTCCCTACACTGTCTATTTCGTTCTTCTAGTTTCTCGACTTCCGTCGGGGACGGTCGTCCGAGCATTACCATGTTCATTGTCGACGGGCCAATTCCATCTGGAATAGCGACACACTTGCCGGCGTTACCCAGTTCGACAAACTGATCTACCGTTGTGCAGAGCGTGACATCTTCACCGCAAGCCTTACAGTGTCGTACCCCCGGGGTTTCCGTCTTTGTGAGAGACGACCATTCACGTGGGCATTGGAAACTAAATGCATGCTGACAGTTCCAAAGCCGGGAAATGTCGAATAGCGTTTCAGCGTCGTTTTTCATGTGGTCCAATTGGGGTAACAGTTAAAATCACCCGTTTGCGGCCAAGTGATTTGCCATCAGGAAACGCGCGACCCGCAACTCGCGTGCATCTGTTTGTTCGTCGGCATGTGGCGCATTCGATACGCCATCTCGGCCGACGTTCTTAGTATGGTATCGGGAGACCGAGAGGCTGCAAAAAGCGGCGACGGCAATTGTATTTATTCGACCGCTGGAATTCGTGTTGCTCAGAGCTCAAATTGTTCGACCTGGTTAGATTTACGCTGAGATTCCGGACGATCGGGATTCATAATCACGTCAATTGCATCCACATTTGCATCGCCAATCAGAACAAGACAGCGTCCATCAGGGAGATTGAATGATTGGTTGTTCGCGGAGTAAGCCATTGGCCCGGCAGGCGAGATCCCACGAGCGATCATCATCTGCGTGGCATCCTGCATTTTCATTCCCGTTGTAATTTTCGTTGTTGTCTTTGAGCACCCAACAAGCATTAGGAATCCAAACAACACCAACGCGAACATCGAGCATCTTGTCATGGAATCCTCGTCGACGAACGGCGACCATCACCGGGCACGAGGAGTTAGACAACCACTGCCCAACCACGCTTTCGAGTGCTCCGTGTGTATGGCTTTGTTCTGAAATTTTAACGGATAGTCGTGCTTGCTGGAGCGGGTTTAAATAGAAGCGTCATGGGATTCTCTCCTTCAAGCGGCCCGACGACGCGATCATCCATAATGGAGTAGTTGGTCACCCACACGTATCCGCCTCCGCAATCAGGGGCGAGAGATTGAATGAGTCTTTCATTGGCAATTTCGTAGGTACCCTCAATCCACAATGGATTTGCCTCTCCGTCCGTTGGACCGCGTCCGCGTTGGAGGATACCAATGGTATTCGAATCAAGCTGTTCCGAATCGGCCCAAAAGTCAAATGTACTGTCTCGGTAGGCACCAAGCCAAATTCCGTTCGGATAAAAGCGGCGAAAATGGACGTATTCCCCGTGCATTCGTACTCCCGCATGCCAGTCTTCCCATTCGATAGGTTGCGAGTAGTAGAATCCATCGAAGTGAATGATTGCCATGCTTGATTACTGCGTCCGCCGATGTCAGAACGACAAAGGTAACCCGGCGGCGGCCAAGTGACTTTGATTTCAGAACATGCCCGATCCGCCGCTCGGGTTGACCGCCTTGTTCGCCGGTTTCCCGCTCGCGTCACACTTCCTTCTCGCTGAGGGCGTATTTGTGCGGGAACTTCTTTCCCGCACAAAAGTGAGCGAACAACTCGGCCGCCTCTGCGGCGTTGAGCACTTCGCCTTGCCGTACGCTGACACCACCGCTCATCTTAACGTACGCTGTTGCCGTTGAACCTTCTGCGTGACCGACCACATAGTGTCTGTACTTCGTCGGACTCTCATAAGTCCGAAACTCGACTGTGCATGTCGCCTTGCTTCCTCCGCATTGCATGTAGTTGCCGCTGACGTGCTCAAGAATCAAGAAGGAATTCTTCTTGGGATCGAGCTTGTTCAGGACTTCCTCGAATGCAAGGTCGAGTGGCAGCGGAATGTCGCCCCGAGCTTCGCACGAAAGCTTCCAGTCCGGCACCGGCCACCAGATATCCCCATCCTGTCCGCTGGCATCGAAGAACCCGACACCATGTTATGTCGCCAACTCCTTGACGTGTTTGTAGGCGGCTTCGGCCACGGACCAGGCGAACGCGGCGTAAATCACCGAGCGACCAAGGCTGTAATCGGTGACCTTCGGATCATCTGGATCATCGCTGGCGAGCGGACCGTTCATTGGCGGAAACGTCTTGATGATCTCGCGGAACCACTTCGTCAATGCTGGGGATGGAACGTCGGGGTTATTGTAGCCATGTGGCTCTTGCCACTCCGCCTGCTTCTCATACCACACGAGGAACTTAGTTCGGTCGCGCGGTGCCACAGTGGTATCGAAGACCATCAGATCGTAGCTCACCGTGTCACCTTCCCATGAATTGACGCTCGTTTGAATTGCGCCGGCGGACGACAAAAATCACCCGGTTGCCGCCAAGAGACTTTGATTCCAGGAAACGCCCGATCGGCAACTCGGGTACATTTTTGGTTCGTCAATTTCAGCATCATGAAGCGCCGTTTCGGGATCGACGAATCTCATTACATAATTCATCGAATCGCTGAAAGTATCCCCGCTCTAACTCATCTCGCGTCATCGAAAACACCTCGCTTGTAACCGGAAGGTTTAACTCGTGTCCGATTCGCATCGCATGCATCTGAAAATCGGGAAATAGGTCAGCGGCAGTTTCCAGGTCGCCAGCGTTCCTCATTCCGTAGTCTGCGACCCATAGGCAATAGATCAACAATTCTATCGGAAGCAGTATGGCGTTTCCGTGCTCCGCGATCTTTCTGATTACGGTGTCCCCGCATTCGATAATCCAGGTTTCATTGTCGATGGGGACAGTCATTTTTTTCATTGACGAACGACCACACTCACCCGGCGGGCGCGAGTGACTTTGACTTCAGGAAACGCCCGATCGGCAACTCGGTTGGATTGTTTTGTTACGTCTGTTCTTTGCGGTGCCAAGCATGCCCGCAATGGACGCACATGCGAGCATTTGGAGTTCTCGCAAGTCTATTACTTTGTGGACACTTCACCAGCACGATTTCATGCTGATGCTCGCGCATCAATCGGTCGCGAATCGTACGGCGGCAGCTGTCGGGACCGTTAGCAAGCATCGCGGTTACATCTGGTGATTGGATGCGATGAAGTACATCGCCCAGTTTGCATTTCACCATAACCGATTCTACGTTCACTGCCTTTAAGTTGATGCTGAGGGCACGAAGGGCATCCAGTTCCATGTCCGTAAGAAGATGGCGGTACCACTCAAGCACGTATCGCGTTAATGGCTCTTCGTCTCGTGGATCAATGCCGATCATCATCTTGAGGACGCCATCTTGAGGAAATAACGATGGCCATAACCGGGCGGCGACGAAAGATTATCCATTTCAAAACCGCCCGACTTCGCCGCTCCGGTTGATGGCTTTGTTACTCGCTCCGTAGATCGACTCAAGTATTGCGCGTTGAGCACGACCGAGGTGCGCGTTGGGGCG
Organism: Planctomycetota bacterium; assembly: GCA_017303505.1. Taxonomy (GTDB): domain Bacteria; phylum Planctomycetota; class Planctomycetia; order Pirellulales; family Pirellulaceae; genus JAFLCP01. The sequence continues at coordinate 11,060 of JAFLCP010000086.1, forward strand.
ACGTTCGAGTACGTAGTTTACAGCATCATCAATTGTCTTCGAAATCCCCTGTTGAATCAAATAGGCGATCGCAAGAGTCGCAGTGCGTCCGTGCCCCTGAGCGCAATGAATGTAAACCGTCCCATCAAGCTCGGCGATCCGCGCCACACGCCGAAGCAGCGTCTCTTTGTCCGCATAGTGTCCGTCCAGTGTTGGAAATGAGATGTAGCCCGACTCTCGAAGCGAAGGAGGTTCGTTAAATTCGCACGTCAGGTCAACGATGTGATCAAAATTTGACGCGCGTTCGTGCGACAGAAGTCGACGACCGATGAAAACGTTGTCTGTGAGTTGATTGTACGCCGTCTCGCGAGAAAAGTAACGAATTGCGTGCCAAACAAGATTGAGATATACGAGAAATGGTGCAAGCAATACTGAACGGCCAATCGAGAGCGTACCGTTGGGTTGTTTGCCGAAGATGACAACGCCAGCGCCGAAGTATGCGATGGACACCAAAGCGAAAGACAATGCAGGCCAAAGAAGAAGGTAGAGCCAACCTCCCTCGCGAACTGCGTAGATCGCGATCAATATTGCGAGAATGGCAAACGCAAATCCATACTTCATGCAGTTTGTTCTTCTGTCGGGTAACGGCAGAGTTCAGCGAGCCCGAGCGATTGACTCAACGCAAGTCAAAACGGCTGTTCGAGAGCTTCGTCTGCAACCCATTGTTTTTTGCAGTCCTAGCTTTGTATTGTAGTCAGTGTAGCGACAATCGACCCATCGCGGACAATAGCGTAGCCAGCAGATCCCGATAGTGATTGAAAGGCGGTCGAGTACCAACAGATTGTGTCCGTCTCACATACCATCATTTCGAATAACCTTAGTTCCGTCGCAAAAACGGCACTACCGATACCATTTCTCAGTTCCCTCAGTCGATCACGATCAACGGGTTCGATGCTGCTTACATTTTCGGGCACATCGTTCCCTCGGACTATGCGTTCCAAGTCAAAAGCGGGTCGAGTGACGTCGGTCACGTCAAAGACGATTCCAATCCTACAGCTCTCGCATAGCAACCCAATCTGTCCATTCGAAACCGCCCCACTCACCGTTCGTTCCACGAGCGATTTCCAAATGACGCCATCCCAATGCAATCTGGCAAAGTGACATTCGGGGCACGGGATCGAAAGCACGTCACTTGCGTTGAGTTTTACTCCTGGATGTCTGCGCTTCCAAAACACTTTGACGCTCCGAAGCAAATAACGCTACCGTTCACCTAGCCGCCGGTGAACAGTATCCATTCCAAAAACGCACTGTCGGCGGCTTAGGTGCAACGGAGAGTTACTTGTCGCTGTCTGGAACTCCCCAATACGTTGTTTGTGTGTTTCTAGGTATTCGGTCACCTTCCGGCGTGAAGAACCAGTTCATGAAATCGGTACTTGAGATACCAGCCGATTCAATGCGTACTTTGCCAAGGCCAGGGATTTCAAGCTCGGATTCGGTTTCATCTATTGTAAGTGGATAGATGATATCCGAGTTCCCGCAAAAGATGCATTTCGGGGGTGAGGACCGATGGGTGCGCCATTCCAGTCGCGACTCCAGATCCGCGATTCGAGACAGCCGGAAACTTTCCGATGTGCCACGTGGATTGGCCATTCGTATTTGCTCGTCATTCCACTCAGCGAATTTGTATGCATCGGATCCGGAGTCGTTTAGCTCTGCGATTTGTTGGCGAATTTGCGATGGTAGCTCAATCCATTCACCCTCGGTGAATTTCCCGCACGTTTCGCACCAAACGAGATGCGTCAGAACTTCGATCGTTGAGCGATCAGCAAATTCGTAATAGATGCCACGAGTCAGCCACGTCTCTTCAGTATGGCCCGATTGCAAGTATTTGATCGTGAACGTTGCTGGCATTGCGTTCCGGTGTTAAGTGACACAAATAACGTTAGGCATCGTCAAATCGCCGAGTGATGCTGTCCTTCTGTTAAAGCATCAACGGCGACTTTGATGCATGCCATAGTTCTGGCTTTTGTGTCTGGTACCGCTCAGCGTAACAGACGTCACAGCTAGTACGATAGATCTTAAGGCGTAAAACCACTTATTTCGAGCGTGATCAACGCCTTACGTTTTACGCCAACAGTGAGCCCATTCTTTATCAACCGCGAAAGTCACGAAAAACGCGAAAATTTCGGTGATGCGAATCGCTCACCACTTCAATAGATGACAACGATCTGGACTTTTATCGCTCAATCGCTTCATAAAAAGAAACACAACTTGTGATTAAAGATAGAGGGGCAGAAAAATGGTGGGCAAAAAAAAGGAAAACTTGGGGGCTCATGGCTCTATTTTTCTGCCCACCATTTTTTTGCCACTTCAAATGCACTACCGACATCTCGGTCGACGTCAATATGCCGTTCAACGTTAACGCGTTTCAGGGCGATCAGAACGTCGTGGACGTATTGGATCCGGATGCCAGAACGCCAGCGATAACCCAGCCCGAGTGGTTGGGCAACCATTGCCCAAACGGCCCATCGAGGGCTTGGTGTTCATCGCATTGTTCTGTCCATTGTATCAGCGTGATCAAGACGACGAAACGAGATCGAACGGGCCAATCTTACTATATCGTTCCGCAAGTTTTAGAATTCGCTGATACGATGCATGTTGGTACAGATTGTGTCGTCTCAGTTCGCCGTTTTCGCGATAAACCAAGTTTGCTTGATATGGACCAGCACCTGCCAATTGTATAGCGACGACATCCGCAAATTGAATCCTAATCGGTTCTTGGTGAGGCTGCAAAACAAACGATTCGGCGATTGGATCAAGAACGCGATTTGCGAGAGATTTTCGAGAAGAACCGCTCTGCAATGTGATCATCTTCTCGATAGTGTCGAAGGTTATATATTGCCCAAAGCGATTGCGAATGAAGTACGGAATCAGTCCGCAAAATCCGCCCCAAAGAAAAATGCCTGCTATGAAGTAACGCAGGTCCATACCAAGTGATTTGGGCGTCGGTGTTGGCCAAAGCACGGCAATAATCGCGAGTGTCGCCATCAGCGAGGCAAACACGAAGTGGGAATGCGACGACTCGTGGTGTAACACCCCGTTTCGCTCGTGGATGGCAATGTCGGGGAGGAAGCCCGTCGACGTATGATTCAATACAAGTGGTTCAGTTGGAATGTCGATGGTTGATCGCATTTTGATTGACAGAACGGCAGCCGTCACCGGGCCGCCGGAGAGCACTCTCCATTGGCTAACCGCGTGGTCGGCGGCTCCGTGTGCACGGCATTGTTCTGCCATTCTCGCTCGATTACGTCGCAGGTGCAAATCGTCATTGAACGCCAACCCACCGTCCCCAGCGATTGCGTTTACGGTAGGCAGTTAAACAGTCCCCGTTTAGTTCATAGTAAATGTTGTCACGTGCAATCCATAATCGATTGCATTTTGGGCAACGATAGCACCATTCGGAAATCTGTTGTTTCGGGTTACGTTCGCGTGTCAGTATGTCTTCGTATTTGTAGTCATTCGACTTGCATTGGCCACAAGAACAGGGAGGCCGATCATTATTAAAGCCACCGAATACGACAATCACGACGACAACGAACAGTGCCATCAAAGCAAACGGCGAAAGTCCAATCGCTGAAGCAATTAGGACTGAAGTCGATACGCTCGTGCCAAACACAAAGTACGCTGCGAGTCCTGCCGCAATCCCAATCGGAGGTGCTATTAGCAAGGAATCATCGATCTGCATGTCATGTTTCCACCGCGATTCGGATCGACGCGCTCATTGGCAGAACGCTGGCGATCACGTAGTCGCCGCCAAAAAAACTATGATTCAAATTCGCGGCTGACCGGCGACTTACGTGCATCGCTTTGTTCGTCCGCGTTTAGGTTACGAGAAGCTGATTTTCAGCCCCATTTCCTTCATTTGCAATAGTGCTTCGGCATTGCCGCGAGCATCATCCACGGGATCGTGAGTGTGCTTTGTCTTCCGTAGATGCTTAAAGTTCACAAAGGTGTCTTTTTGCATGCCCTTGTACAGCGATCCGAGGTTTGTTGAGCTGAAGCCGAATGGATTTTTGCCGATGAAATGATGAAAGTACCAGTTGATAAATTGCCAATCGAATCCGTTGTTGTCCGAGACGAACATTGTGCGCCCCTTGCAGTTTGAAGCCAGCCATTCTTGAAATTGTTCCATCACCTGTTTCGGATCATCGAATGCGAGACATTCTTCGCGCGTGAATCCACTGACGGCGAGAGCGTCCGGAATGAATTGAACGGATATTGGTTTGAGCTTGCCGTAGAACGTGCGATTCAATTCGGGTTCCACAATAACCGCGCCGAAGCAGATCATTGAGTAGTCGCCGGGAATCGGCCCATCAGATTCGATGTCAACCATGACGTATGGCAATGAAGTGTGCTCCTGTGTGTTAAGCGGACGAACGCCCCGGATCAGAAGGCGGCGACGATTTCACACGACCACACCGCTGGACGCAATCGACGCTCTTCTGCATCCGTTTGTTCGCTGCTACAGTGGCCGGCTGTCATTTGAGATCAATGATCCACTGGTTCCAATCGCTATTGCCAGTATCCGGCTGCTCAGCCCATTCCCAGAACTCGTCCTCGTACCGAAAGCCCATCATCCTGGCTATCCGTTGCCAGTTTGGCAGATTTTGGGCATGCTCTTCATCTGTACACATCGCCATTTCGCAGTATCCGAAAAGAATGTGAGCCATTAGCCCCTGCTCGGACGTTGCCACGACGTGCCAGTCATCACCGTCATGATGAACGGCGGCGAATTCCAGGCGACCGTCGCGATGCCATCGGACCGTCATATCTGCGTTGTGCCCGTAAATAGGCACAACCGATGTGACGCCGTACGGGATTGGGTAGTCCCATTCGGATTCCTGAATAATGATGCTCAATTTAGGATCAGCTTCTGAAGGCTTGCTTATGACTTGAGCAAGGGAGGGGCTGATACCTGCTTCTATTAGCACATCGTAGTTCGGTGCTGTCAGCCGCATGTGGCGTCCCCTTTGTCCAGCGAACGACCAAAATCACCCGGTTGCCGCCAAGAGACTTTGATTTGAGGAAACGCCCGATCGGCAACTCGGGTGGATTTTTTGGTTAGCCGCAGTTTGGAATCGCGGCACATTGTTTGTAACTATCGGTCTCCGTACATGTTCTCGAACGATACCCAATGCCACGGATCCGTGAGCTGTTCTATGTCGGGTAGCATTTCGGCAAATGCAAGAACCGCGTCGCGAGACAGCACACAGTCGCACCGGACATTTTCCGGACATCCGAATATGCAGCAGTCCGTATAGCGCAGATTATTGCCGTGACCTAGGTATGCATGTTTGCCGGAGTGCCGTCGGCATATGACCCAGTATGTTTCAATTGGGAATTCGGCGTTTGCAATAAACAGGTCGTGAGTGTCGGGGCTGGGGTCTGGTAAGTTAAAGTGAGGGACTAACTCAGGATCACGAGATTCGGCTGAATCCAAGAACTCGATCAGCGCTTCGATTGTTTCGTTGGGCATCTTGTACCGGCTAACTTATAATTATTGCGGACTGGGTTCCGACAATAAGTCTGGATTACTATTACCCAGCACATTCCCTGGATTATTCCAGCTTTTTCACACCGTGTCGAGAAAATTATTGTCGGAATCCCCTTCCGACAGTAACCAGTTATTGCCGGATTGAACTTTACAAACCGGGCTCACTCGATCACCACCAGAAGTAGCTTCACCGCGATGAAGCTTCTGAGAAATCACGATTGCCAGCATTTTGGGTTGTGAATTGTTAGCGATTCGAATCGTGCCTGATGGACCTGTAAACCTAAAAATGGCTCGAAAAAGGATCTGTTTTCGATGGAAAAACATTGACTGTAGATAGATCAAGTATCGTTTTCCTTGCACTGTATATTTAGTGACAGGAACTCTCTGGTATATGTGCTACCTGTTTACTGCCAACAAGAAGGTAAGTAGCCCCGATTGGCCGCAGATCTGGTACCAAAAGCTAGCCCAATTCCTGCGGACTCTTGAATCAGTTGCTGGAACGCAGTACCGGCTGCGAAATGCTGTCGAACGCTAGTTAACACGCATAGGTGAGTCCAGCGAAAACCGGCCTAGCCTTCGGCGTACGGGCTAAACGAAATCCCTGCTGCTTGACTTGAGTTTGGCATGGTCGCGAAGTAGCTATGCAGGCGCGAGAACCTCCCGCACAGGACGGGAGGCGGTGCTCCGACGGTGAAACGAACAACACAACCTGTAGAGATAGCCAACGTCGTGATTGCAATCATACGGTGACGAGCCTAACGCGGACCTAGCCTCCGCATGCGCTACGGCTACGGGTTAAACGAAATCCTGCTGCATGGCTTGAGTTTGGCATGGTCGCGAAGTAGATATGCAGGCGCGAGAATCTCCCGCACAGGACAAGAGGCGGTGCTCCGACGGTGAAACGAACAACATTGTCTACAGAAACATCTAGCGTGTTGGCAGCACTCTTAGGGTGAAGTGGCTGACGCGGACCTAGCCTTCGCATACGCTACGGCTACGGGTTAAACGAAATCCCTACTGTTTGACTTGAGTTTGGCATGGTCGCGAAGTAGCTATGCAGGCGCGAGAACCTCCCGCACAGGACGGGAGGCGGTGCTCCAACGGTGAAACGAACAACATTGTCTACAGAAACATCTAATGTGGTGATAGCCAGCATAGGGTGACGAGCACAACGCGGACCTAGCCTCCGCATGCGCTACGGCTACGGGTTAAACGATCAAACGCTAGAAGACACCCTAATCAAGTGCTCTGCCCAACCGCGCTACAAAATCCGAGACATGCAACGGTCGGTACGCACTTCGTTCCCGTCGGTGGCTGTCGTTCTTCAACAACCACGTCGCACATCGCGCTTTATTTGCCATCTCTTCGTTGGACAGCCGGGCTTCGTGAATCGTTCACTTCCACTAAATGTTTGAACCTAATAGCACTATCAAAGACGACAACCCAAAAAGCTTTAAGGTTGAACTAAAATTAGCGACAGAACGAGAATCGTGTTTTAAGGAGTTGAACTTGCAAAGTCAACAAAATTGGCTAACGTTCCGCTCGAGTTCATGCACCACAAGCAAGGGGGGAATAACTCGCTCAACCGGTCCTACTCAGCAACCTAAGATCAGCCACACCTGTTCCTCGATACCCCTCCCAGAGCGCCACTGATCCAGCACCCATTTGAGTCGCCCAAGTATCGCCGCAACTCGAACTTGATACAAAAGAATGACTCTTCCCCCCCCTGGCTCGGACTCCAAGTCGCGTTGCATAAATGCCAAGTTGAGAACCCCACCGAGCTGGAAGCCGTGAACAAGTCGCACAACCTTTATGTAGAACTGCGCCACCCATGTCCTGAACCCAAAGCGCCACCTATGTCGTGATTGTTCCTTGTTCCATTGTTCCCTCTAGCCTCCAGCCTCACCCTCAAGCCTGTTTTGTAATTCTTACCAACTTCTTAGGAAGAACTTACAAACCGTTTGTAAATCCTCCCCTCCCCTAACCACAAAACAGGAGGTTTGGGCAAGAAATTCCGCGCCGATTTACCCCAGTTTCCGCAATTTCAGGCATAAAGCGAAATTTATTTCCGCCGCAATGCGTTTGGCACGCTGGTTGCATTAATGGATAGATCGTCAGCGACGAGAACCTGCCGCTTTCCGCTCCCGAGCGAGAACGGCACAAAGGATTGCAGGCATTCTCGGTTCAACCAAGCATGACTTGGATTAGAACGACTGACAAAGTCATGGAGGCACCGTGATCTTAGAGGCGAATGCCGCTCAATGTACGACGGCGAATTAGATCTCCGACTCACCGGAGCAATGCCCATCTTTCACGGTTGAAAAGGGTCGGGGTGATGAACTTATCACCCTGACCCTTTTTATTTTTCGAAGCGAATAAAATCACGCTCATCCCACCGCACACTTCGCTGCTCCCTCAGCCTCGGAAAGAACCATTCCAGCGGCTTGAGATCCTTCCCTCGCGTGCAATTATCGATAATCAAAAACGCGGCAAACAAATCCCAATCTTGAAATCGCTGCATCAATGCATTCCAACGCTTGAGGTCACATTCCCCTCGCTTCCGATGTTGCAAGTATAAAGCATAAGGTTCGTCGTGATATTGAATCATCTCCAGCAATTCTTCGTCGCCACAATAACGCGATAATAACTCACGAGCCAAACTCGCGTGACTACCCGGATCGGTAATCGATACACTCTCCTTGGCATCAGGCTTCAACGTATCATGCACATGAATCATAAGCCGCAAAATGTCGATTTCGTTTTCACTTAGCTTCGCCTGCAGTTGAGCCAAATTATCTTCGAGCTCTTCAATATGAGCTTGGATCGTTCCTTCGGGATGCCCCGGTCGCGGCTCGCCTAATCCAATATTTTTCTGATAGACGGGATCTTGTTTAACCTGTTCGAGAACTGCGCGATAATCGAATTCCATCTCCCCCATACTGCTCTCACACTTCGCTGCGGAATCGTCTAACGATCAAAGTATCATCTACTCTGGTAACGGTTGACCTTTCGTTTCGGGCGCGAACCAAATCAAAACCATTCCAATAAAGTAAACGCAACTCAGCACCAAGCAGGCCGAGGCGTAACCACCAGCCAGCTTGACGAATCCGAAATCAAAGCCATTTTCAAAATACAACACCAAACTACCCAACTGGAAACTGCCGATGGCGGCCAGAATACGACCAAAGTTAAAACCAAACCCCTGCCCCGTTGCCCGAATACGCGTAGGAAACAGTTCCGGCAAATAGAGTGGCAACCATCCATAGAACGATGCCGTACAAACCCCAGCGATAAACGCAAAGAACAACAGCGGAATACCGTACGTCCCTGAAGTACCTTGGAATAATAGAATCGCAGAGAACCACGAGACAATACACAACGCGAAATAGGTTTTGCGCCTCCCCAATAAATCACCCAGCCATGCTGCAAGAATAGCTCCCAAAGTAGCACCTGCAGAGAGACATATCAGCAACATTTCTTTCGCGCGTGGTCGGATCAACTTGGCGGCAGCGTCCTCTTTACCCTCAGATATCAACTGGGCCTTCTCTTCCTTGAATTTCGTCTCGGTCATTTTATCAGCCCACGCAGGAGCTTGTTGTGTCGCACCCCAAGTCCCCAATAAGGCCACGCCGCTGAGCCCTGCCCCAAGCATCATGCGCAGGATCATTTTCGAATTCATCGCGGCTTCTTGTTGGTTCACCTCGCCACCCTTCTGATTCGCTTTGCTCGCGCGCTTTTGATATTGATAAACGGGATAGAGATAGCCCCCCAATGCGAGCAGCAGCCCCAGCACAGTTGCGATCAAACGCACAGCAACCGTGTGTTGAAATCCTCCTGTGGAATCAAAGGCGTACAAATACACCATCAAGGCTGGACCAAGCATCCCCACGAGCACACCGATCAAATCGACTGAACTCCAGTGTGATGTTTGACCGGCCAATTTTGTTTCTTTCCACTTCTCGGATTCAGGAACCATCATGCGAATAAAGAACGTGAGAATCGCAGGCACGATACCTAACAACATCATGATACGCCAACCTTGATTGGCGGTGAGATGCGCGACCCACGCATCGGATAAGCCAATTCCTTGCAACATCGACTCAATACTTCCGAGCACCTGCGTTAAGCCTAAGCCGATGAAGCCGACAACCAGATAACCGACGTTCGCAGCAGCCCCAATCCACCCCGCCATCGTCGCCCGCGATTTACTCGGAAACATCTCCATCACGAGAGCTACGCCCAACGACCACTCACCTCCCATCCCCAACGAAGCGATGAAGCGAAAGATGCCGAGTTCCCAGGGAGTGGTCGAGAGCCCGCAAAGTGATGTAAACAAAGCGTAGGTGACAATGCTGATCGACATCGCTCGCACGCGACCTACACGATCACCGAGCCAACCGAACAACACGCCACCCGTTGCGGCGCCGACCAAAAAGAGGGCCGTGATCACGCCGAGCCACCGAGCCACTTCGGTTTCGCGCTGAGGGCCAAGCAGATCTTGAATGGCGGGTCGGCCTACCAACGAAAACAAACCCATCTCGGCTCCGTCAAACATCCAGCCCAGCAATGCGGCCGTAAGAGCCAAATAGGCTCCACGCGAGGAACCGTTGGTCGGTGCAGAGGGTGACCCAGTGGGGGACGGCGTCATCGATGAGCCTTTATGCGGGTGGGAATGGTGTATGGTTGGAGCAAGATGAGAGCGGGTTCAGAAGCGATCCCAATTTTGGCGCTATTGGATGCCTGATGCAATCTTCAACTTTGCGTCCGCTTTGGATACGGGCGGAATTCGTCCCAAATATTTTGATTGGGGGAGATTTCCCCCTCCAACTGCCCCCTTTTTGATGGAAAAAAGCTCTTGTATGCTTGCAGGTCCGCCTGAATTTGATTGTATTGTGTCGTGAGAAATTCCGTTCCTCGCTGCATCGCTTGGCTTGCCCATGCGACGCCGTCCCCTCACGCAGCCTTACACTTACTTTCAATACGCACGACGCTTGAGTTTTCCGCATTCCAAATTCTTCATGCGGTATCTCGATGACATTGATGAAGGTGATTCATGCACTCGTTTGATACTCCGAGTTCGACCACTTCCGATAACGAATCGAAAGGAGCTTGGTGGAAACTGCTCACCCGATACCACTGGTTTGTTTTAGCAGTGGCCGCCTTGGGTTGGCTCTTCGATTGCCTCGATCAACAGCTGTTCATTCTGGCCCGCCCTGCCGCTATGGCCGAGTTGGTGCCCGAACGCGAAGGTGTGTCTCAAAAGGCCATCGAAGATGAACGAAAACTAGCTGGTGACATTTCCACATCGATCTTTATCGCAGGCTGGGCATTAGGGGGACTCGTTTTCGGAATGTTGGGGGATCAACTGGGTCGCGCGAAGACCATGATGATCACCATTTTGTTGTACTCTTTGTTCACCGGCTTAAGTTCTTTTGCGACCGGTGTGTGGGACTTTGCGCTCTACAGATTCTTAACAGGCTTAGGTGTCGGTGGTGAGTTCGCTGTCGGCGTTGCCCTTGTCGCGGAAGTGATGCCGAACGCTGCTCGCCCCTATACACTCGGATTATTACAAGCGCTTTCTGCGGTGGGCAATGTTACCGCAGCGTTCATCAATCTCGGCTTAGGCCTAGCAGCCGAAGAAGGTCTTGCCTGGAGCCCTTGGCGCATCATGTTCCTCATCGGTGCCCTCCCAGCCCTGTTGGCACTTGTCATTCGCCGCAATTTGAAAGAACCAGAAGCTTGGCAAAAAGCCCAAGAACAGAAAGGAACTAAAAAGCAACTCGGCTCGTACACCGAACTCTTTGCCAACCCAACCTATCGAAAACATGCTCTGTTGGGTCTAATGCTCGGCTGCTCAGGCATCATCGGCTTGTGGTCTGTAGGCTTTTATACCCCTGACCTCATTCGAGCGGTTCAAACACCTTCCGTCCGAGAAGATGTTTTGAATCAGCTATCGGCAAACCATAGTAAAGAAACGATCGAACGCGTGAAGTTGGTAATCACTAATGTAGAGAACCCGCCGACGCTCAATGAAGAAGAAAGGCAAGTACAACTAGAAGCGGAAAAACGCATCAAAGGACGACTCACTCGCTGGCAAAGTTACACTTCGCTGATGATCAACGTCGGTGCGTTTTTGGGAATGTTTGGTTTTGGCGCGTTGGCACAGCGAGTCGGTCGTCGCCCTGCATTTGCCGTTTGTTTCGTGGCAGCTTTCGTCAGCACAGTAACCGTGTTCTACACACTCAAAGAACTCTGGCAAATCTTCTTGTTGGTCCCCATCATGGGCTTCTGTCAGCTCAGTCTCTTTGCGGGCTACGCGATCTACTTCCCTGAATTATTCCCAACCCGATTGCGTTCTACGGGAACAAGTTTCTGCTACAACGTTGGACGATTTGTGGCAGCTTGCGGTCCACTTATCAAGATTGCCCTTGATCGCATGTATTCAGGCCCTGACGAAGGTCGCTGGACGGGCATCACGATGAGCTTCATCTTTTTGCTCGGGCTCTTCATTCTTCCCTTTTTGCCTGAAACCAAAGGCAAACCTCTCCCCGAGTAAACCTCACGCTAACCACCGAACGCTCAGCGCCACAATCGCTGAACTGATGAGATTGAGGATCAGGCCCACTCGCAACATCTGCTGTTGCGAGATGCGGCCGGTTCCAAACACAATCGCGTTAGGGGGAGTTGCAACGGGCAACATAAATCCGCAACTGGCAGCCAAGGTCGCAGCGATCACCAGTTGCTTGGGTGAGCCATCGATCGCCATCGCCATCGCAAAAATCACCGGCGTAAATGCCGTCGCGATGGCCACATTGCTCGCCATCTCCGAAAGAAACACAATCGAAAGAACAATCGCTAATAACATCCAACCGATCGGCCAACCGCGAAGGATACCTAAGCCAACTTCCATCTCTTGTACCAATCCACTGCTTTGCATGGCAGCAGCTAAGCTCAAACCACCTCCAAAGATCAACAAGACACCCCACGGCAACTGAGTGAGCGCATGCCAATCGATTAAGAACTTTCCATTCCGCCAGTTCGCGGGAACAATGAACAACAACATCGCACCGACCATCGAAATTACAGTATCATCGATTCGCTGCATCAACGCCCCAAACGACCCCACCGCCACCGATTGAATAGGGCCACGGAAAATCCACGCACTAGCTGTCAACAAAAAGATGATGAGCACAGCCCATTCTTCATAACGCATCTTACCCAATTTGGTCCACTCATTCTTCAGTGAACTTGCCGCTTCACTCGATGATGCTTTGAAGCCTTGTCCAAAATAAAGCAAGAGCACAATCCAAGTGGCCAGGAGAGTCAACAAGGCAATCGGTCCGGCGATCATCAGCCAAGACAAGAAAGTAATTTCGATACCATGCTGCTTGAGCACATTGAGAGCCACGCCATTGGTGGGCGTGCCAATCGTGGTCGCCATTCCCCCAATCGTGGCCGCGTATGCGATCGACAGCAGCAACATACTCGCCGTACCACTTGTACCTTTCGCGGCCTGTGGAGTCTTTGCATCCGACTCGTCACCCCCATCCAGCCAACGGCAAATCCCTAAAGCAATTGGCAACATGATCGTTGTTGCCGCCGTGTTGCTGATCCACATACTTAAGATGGCCGTTGCCAACATCATCCCCAACAGAATGCTCGCGCCCGAAGTCCCCAACAACATCATCAAGCCGATTGCAAAGCGGCGATGCAAACCCCAACGTTCGACACCTAAGGCGAGAATGAAACCACCCATATACAAGAAGATGTTGGCATCACCATAAGGCGCGGTAACCGTTTGAATCAACGACGTCTTCTGCGTGGGCTTCAACTCGCGCCACGGCACATCACGATCTTGTACCGTACCATCAGCCGCCGTGAGCTGAATGCGAGCTTGTGGTCCGTTCACTTCAAGCACTCGAGCCAGAACTACGACATCTTTCGTAGACTGAGAACTTTGCGTTTTCCATTCCACAGCTTGCCCGACGCGAGGTGGACCGGAATCGAGCCCAAGGATTGGGAACAGAATGATGGGAAGCAGTGCGGTAGCTGGCAATGGTATCGCTTCGGTGATCCACCAAGTAGCCATCCACACGCCTACTGCAGCAGTGATCGACGCGCTATGGGGCCAATTGGAAGCCGTTAGAAAATAGACGATCGCTGCCAGCGATGGCCCTAAGATCAAAGCGCTAGATCGCAGCCAGGGATTGGATTGTGCATCACCATCTTCTGCCGCCATTGTTTTCACAACCCCAAGTACATCGACAGAGTCCGGGAGATTTCAATATGGTAAGCGACTTATAACCGCATCTTAATCTGGCAATACTTCGCTAAAAAGGCGAATCCAGTTGCCGTACATGATCGCGGTGATCGCTTCTTGACTATAACCACGCTTGGATAACAGTTCAGGAATCCTCTGCAAGTGCGCGATGCTTTGCACATCCACTGGAGTTTGCTCGAAACCATATCCGCCGTCAAGATCGCTCCCAATCCCAGCATGAAGATGATTGCCGGCTAGCTGACAGACATGGTCGATGTTATCCACGACACGATCCAAGGTGACTTCGGGCTTGCTCACGCCGCGCACCCAACCAGGCTGGAGCATAATGGCATCGAGAGCTGCGCCGATCACACCTTGGCGTGAAATGACATGCTTGAGTTGAGCGTCCGAAAATTGTCGCTGCCAATCGCAGAACTTGCGGGCATTTTGATGGCTCGCCAACACGCGACCATCATACAGATCCGCAACTTGCCAAAAGGCTCGATCCGACAAATGCGTCATATCTAGGGCCATCGGCAGGCCCCGAATATGTTCAAGCAGAGTCACCGCTTCGCTCGTTAAACCCACTTCGCTTTTTGTTCCACCACCATAGCGATTGGTTCCATAATGCGTGATGCCAATCGCACGTAACCCATGATCATACCACTCCGAAATCATTTCAGGCTCAAGGACAGCATCACCACATTCCATGCTTAAAATGAATCCGAACGGCAAGCTCTCCGTCGTGCCGTTTTTCATCGCCACATGACAGGCACTCACATGACTTGCCAAATCACTTTTCGTCTTAATCATCTTTACCCAACCGCGCCGTTCCATCGCTCGATAGTAGGCAAGATGAGCATGAGCTATCGCGTAACAGGCTTCGTAGGTAATGTAACCAAAGGAATGATTGACTTGCGGTTCTTGACGAGCCAACAGGGTGGCGATCCCGATATGCACATCACCTTTTTTCATTTCGGGAAAGGTAATGGTCGCATTTCCGCGTCCCGGATCGGTCATACCCAACACTCGCTCCTGAACCTGCAAATCCTCCAAGCTGGTACGAAGATCGCGATTCCAATCGACACCGTTAAGGGCGAGATCCAGATGAGCGTCGAAGAGCAACATAAATGAGTCTTTTACGGAAAAAATAGGCAGGATACGAGAAGGCTCTTTTGGGGGAGGGTAAGTATCGTCTGCCAACATTCCGGCTGCAAGATGGGAAGAAAGAGAAAAATGGCAACCTTTGCGGCCCTAGGGCGTCGTAGCGCCTACTTCGTACGTCGTAATTCGTCGTCGTGATCGTAATTCGTCTTCGATTCGACGCGATTCGAGGACGAGGACGATAACGAGCACGACGACCGCTGCGCTGATTACGAAGTACGAAGTAGGAGCTACGAACTTGGCCGCCGAAACTTTTTGTTACACGAGAGTTTCTCTCCTACCGCTTGTTCGATGAGCCGGCGATCGTCTTCGTGATCGTAATTCGTCTTCGATTCGACGCGATCCGTAGACGAGGACGAGGACGAGTACGAAGACCACTGCGCTGAGTACGAAGTACGAAGTAGGAGCTACGAACGGATCGCAATAACGAACGTAAGAAAATCGATTCTCCAGCCCGTCTTTTTTCTTCAGTATTTCCAAGCCGCGTTTTGCAGTACCACCCGATAGCCATCGGGATCCTCGAAGGTTTTTCCTTCATTATCCCAATAGGGGTTCTGCGATTTCACCGGCAGGTAGCCGGCGGCAATCATTCGCTCTATGGCAGCTTGCCATAACGCAAATTCGGGAAGATAAAACACAAGCAAATGATCCTGCGTCGGTGCATCACCTACATGATGACCACGTTGAGTCGTGAACTCAAGATGATACGGCGATCCTGACTGCCCCAGCATGACTCCATCAAAACCCTCATGATCTTCAAAGGAACCAAGGACGCTCATCCCAAGCCCCTCGACATAGAACCTCACCACTTCGTCCAATCGATCCGTTGGGCGAGCCACACGCAGGGTAGTATTCGGAAGCAGCATCTATCGCTTGACTCTCAACTTAAAATCGGTGTCTACTTCTCTCGCTTGGCAGGCAGAATGCGAAAGTCTTGCCAGCGACTGATATTGAAAAAGTACTGATTGGGAATAGTCTTGTGAAGCGTGAGCTTTCCTGTCGCTACGATCTCAGTACCAGGTTTAATCGCATTCTCTTGATAGGCCGACATTTGAAGACGATCAAGTACGTTGGCGAGTTCATCGATTACCCACACGGAAAGCAAATTCTTTTGTGATCCTTTCTCGGTCTCGATGGCAAACTTGGGGGCTTGCCCTGGCTCTCTAAATTGGGAAATGCCAGTGAGTTCAGTCACCTTGAACCGGAGCGTGACAGTTTCGCCGTCAAGTTTGGGCTCTAGCTCTCCGATGAGAAAGGGTTCTGCTGCATCCTCAATCGCACTGGGGGCTGTCTGACCAACAGCAATTCCCATCCAACCCAGAGCGAAAAACGTCATGGCAAGAAGAGCTATTTTTCTCATCGGTCTGATCCTGGTTTCTCTGGTTGAATTGATCTGAAAAAAATCATTTCCATTCGATCACTGCGGCACGACAACGGCTCCAACAGCAGCTTCACTTCATCTCGAATCGCTCTGCTAACACATAAACTTTAGGCTGGCTGCATCGAGTTGATTGAGCGTGCAATTTCAACTGCGTTGCTCGCATAAAATGCGGAACAGTTCAGAGCCCCAATCTCGATCACTCGCAGACCGTCGGACGATTCCGCAACATCCATGACATAACAGCGGCAGGCAGGCCCAGCATTCCGATGAGCATTTTCGGCGAAAGCAATTACCGCTTGTGGTACTTCAGGTGATTGCGTAGGGCGATACTGACTCCCTGTGACAAATTTGCCATCCAGGATTACCAATCGCCATTCAGCGCGAATCACCTTTGGTACCGCCGCGATGACCTGCGCCGAGCCGCGAACTTGCAATAAGTGGTTTGATGTTACCCAATCGTCAAAATCCGCTACCGTTACAACCCGTCCTTCGAATGTTTTGAAGCCATCGTCGGGTCGAATAAACAGCGAGCCGACGGCTGTCATTCCATCCAAACCCCGCCAACAAAACTCGTGAAACGATAGCTTGGTAAATGGATAGTTCAGCATCAATTCGCCAAAACGATCGGCATAGTAGGAGTAAGAGAAATCTTGAAGGTTTCCCCATACACTGACAGGCCAAGTTGATTCTAAAGCCAGCTGCGAAATCCACCACGACGATCCGCGTGGAATATCGATGCCACCCGATTCCCCAGGCGATGATGGAAGTTCGGAATGACTAAAAATTCTATGGTCGATAGAAAGTGCCTGGAGGGCATCACGCAGCGCCTTTTCTTCGGCGCGAGGGAAAACACTCTCCTCAATCAGCCACATAGATTACTCCTTCGGCAGAACGGGAAATCGCGAATTGTTGGGAAAAGCTGTAGATAAGAAAGGGAAATCAAAAACAAAAAGAAAAAGAAGTCAGGCGTTTCTCGTCGAACAGAGAAACAGGTGGGAAGGGGAAGGAAACTACTGAGTGATAAGGCGTCGGATGCAATAGAACACGACGCTCATTCGTCAGAATAACGCTTTTGAAGCGTGAAATAAAGAAAAATTCAGATGTTTTTGGCCGCGAAGTAATCGGGTTAGTTTGAAGTACGAAAGAAACCTCGTCGACTGGAAAATTTCTGCGGTGGAGTTCGTAGCTCCTACTTCGTACGTCGTAATTCGTCGTCGTGATCGTAATTCGTCGTCGGTTCGTGCAGTTCGATCACGAGCACGACGACCGCTGCGCTGATTACGAAGTACGAAGTACGAAGTAGGAGCTACGAATTCCGCCGCCGAAACTATCTGCTACACGAGAGCTTCTCTCTTACCACTTGCTCGATGGGTTGGGGATCGTCGTCGTGATCGTAATTCGTCATCATTCCGCGTGGTTCGAGCACGAGGACGAGCACGACGACCGCTGCGCTGATTACGAAGTATGAAGTAGGAGCTACGAGGAATCCAATCCGTTCCGATAGCGAGCGGGCGGAGATAACTCACTTCGAATAGACTTTTTGTTCTATCCAAGTCCCTACGGCATCTACTGCAACCCAAACCGTAATCACGCTAATCCCAATCCAAACCGACGAAGTTAAGTTCATTTCCGCGAATCGCCAAGCCATCAAGAACCCTATTCCCGCGAAAGGAACCGAACGCACCATCGAACCAATCAGGAACAAGACAACCTTAGTTGGGAACGAAATTTCATCCTCTTCAGGCAAACTGGGGGCGGGAGGCAAAGGTGATTGAGAGGAAGGCAACGACTCGAAGACTCTGGCCTCGGTAGCCAACGCCGCCGAAGTGCACGCCGAACAGAGACTCTCGCTGTTCTCAATCGGAGCGTTACAAATACGACATGGCCTCATGAAACATGCGACTCCAAGGATCTCGACCGTAATGGTACTCCGGCCATCAGGGTTTCAGTACTTCCGTCACGTTCGATTGATCTAGACTTTATAACTCTTAATCGCTTCATTATAACGCTGGAACGAGGACGATGACCTCTGCGCTGATTACGAAGTACGAAAGAAACCTCATCTACGGGAAAATTTCAGCGGTGGGGGTCGTAGCGCCTACTTCGTAAGTCGTAATTCGTCGTCGTGATCGTAATTCGTCGTCGATGCAAGCCGATTCGGGGACGAGGACGAGCACGAAGATCGCTACGCTGATTACGAAGTACGAAGTAGGAGCTACGAACTCCGCCGCCGAAACTATCTGTTACACGAGATTTTCTCTCGTACCGCTTGTTCGATGAGCTGGGGATCGTCGTCGTGATCGTAATTCGTCATCGTTCCAAACCGATTCGATGACGAGGACGAGATCGCATCCTCTTGTCGCGATTGAGATAGGGTACCGAACTGCCCATACGCGAACCAAAATCATTTCGAGATGATGCCCCAATCTGTCGGCTCCATATGGGAATGAGCTTGCTTGCGATAATAGTCTTCCACATCTTCACGAGTGTATTTCTTAGCCTTAATCTGTGCTAAGTCGTTATCTGAAAGGTAGAACTGCTCCGTAATTTCTTCTTTCGGAAACCAAGAGCCAGGTTCATAGACGATCGTCTTTCGGACGGTGTACTGATAAAAAAGGTTCACGATCGCATGACCTTTTTCGGGAACAGGAATTCTAATCCAACGATTGGCGTTAATCATCGACAAGAAACGCTCCGCCGTGTCGTCGGGTGGGTATGTTATTGTTCCATACTCATCGGTGCGTCGCGGAACCCCCGTCTCCGCCTCAATCACCGGAATCGACGCAAGCGGCTCACCATATTCGAGAAGCGTGATACGCCGCTGATTGCTACCTGGCCTCAAACATACAACAGCAACCGCGACCAGCAAGATCAAGGAACTTGCGATCAAGATATAATGGAGTGGTTTCATCCTACTGGCCCCAGCATGGGTTCGTAAGTTGCACTAAAGGACTTCGTTGCTAAATGCTGAACGAATTATTATGAAATGTCAAATCTTTTTTTGGGCTATCACAAACAAATGAATCTCTTATCCACTCAGTTCATATTGCCTTAGGGCCGAAGGGCTTAAGACCAAGGACCATTTGCAACAGTCCCAACCTTCACCGCTCTGAACTCCGGAGCGCTGGAGCTACAAATGAAAGAAACCTCACTATCTTGGAGTTGTCGCGTCGTACAATGGCAAATGGCGGTAGTTCACTTCGAGCGATAGTAGATTCATGGTGGTTACGTATAACCGTCCGCCATATTTTCCCCACAAATCGGGCACATCGCCGAGCGGTTCCCAGCTCCCCGACATTCCACCCTCACGAACCTGAGTTCGTACCAACATCGGGTACAAATTCTCATACCATTTCTTCCAATGGTCGCCTCCCATGTGGAACATCACTTGAGTCGAGTAATACCAGTAGTAAGTATCACGCAACGACTTTTCCACGTTCCCTTCTTGTGGAACATGAGTCAACAAATAATCAGCGGCTCGAATCATCTCGGGGTTATCTTTTTTGCTCCCGTTGTAGAGCCCCATCAAGAGCCCAACACTGGTCATGGTGGGATTCGGAATCAGCCCATGTTTCTGGGCCGGAGTGTTCGCAGCGTTGGGATTGTAACGATACAAATAACTTTCAGCTCCTTCGCCTTTACTTGCCACCAACCAACGTTGGACACCAGCTTTGGTCGAGGGAGGAACTTCGAGTCCTGCGAGTTGCGCGCTTTGCAGTGCCATCATAAACCAACCGGTCACACTCGTATCGGTACCGCGACCGGGCCGATAACGCCAACCACCATACTGCGGATCTTGCGAATCAACCATAAACTTGACCGCTCTCTGCGCTGGCTCTTTGAGCGTTGGATCTTGAGTCATACCGTATGCTTCACACAAAGCCAAAGCGGCAATACTGTGGCTATACAACCAACCGTTTTGATCCGAAGCAGGATCTTGTGGCAAATATAAATCGCCATCCGGCTTTTGATTCGCAACCAAAAATGCAATCCCCTTAGCAACGTTCGGAGCATACTTAAATTGACGATGGGTATAACCTGCACCCTGAAAAGCTAATACCGATAGCGCGGTCGCTGCCGTGTCGCTGCGGATCAATACCTCAGTATCATAATCTTGCAATCTCCAACGACCATCCTTGCGTTGCGTGCGAGCCAAGAAGGCGAGACCTAACTCGATGGCCTCTTCCGTCTGTGGACCAGCGGGTCCATTCGACTGTGATGCATCCGCTTGTCGCATACGATCGATTCGCTGCTGAAAGGCAGGTCGTGGAATTGGGATCGAACTTCCAATCGCTCGTGGAGCACCGGCTGAATCGCGAATAAATCGCTGGGTGACCAACTCTTGTGGCACGTTGATCGGTTGCATCGACTTGCGTTCGGTCAACCGATTGCCACCTTCCGCATTCTTCAATAAACCTCCGATGCCATCAGCGGCATCAACTTCCAACACTCGATCAGCCGAGATCGAATTCGGTTCTTGGCGATCGACATCACTCACGATATCGAGTGCCACTTCAGCCGCATCGGCTTGGTTGTTATCCCCTTCGGATTGTTGCGAATTGCTATCCGATTTTTCAGCCATCTTATCCCCATCGTCGCTATCGCCACGGCCAGGAACTTTCGGAATATCAATTTTCGAACCGCTACCAGGACGTCGAACGGGGCTGCCACTCAATTTCTTTCCTTGGGAACTTGGGGCGCCGCTGAGCCCTCCTAAGTCACCTTGATTCGACTCGGCAATCGCATCGCGGCCTTTGCGTTGAAACGGTAGCGAAGAAGATCTCGCCATGTTGGCGGAGTCTGCAGAAAATCCTTCGGTTGCATTATCGGTGAGTGGATTCGCTGTGGAACCTGCTCCGCCACTTCCCCTCGCACTTCTGGCTGGATTACCTGAACCAATATCGGCCAAGCTCTCCATCGCTTCGGTCGCATCGTTGTTGGTTGCCGACTCAGCTCCACCTTGATTCGAAGGAGCCGCGATGGGATTGCGAACATTTCCCGAACGTCTTGGTAGAGAGGGAGCCGACTTGCTCAATCGCATCTCGGGGGCAGTAGCGCCGACGCTGCTGGCAGGCGTTACCGCATCAAGCTTGCGCTCCGTGATCGCAGTCGAACTGCGTGGAGTGTTCAACGAGGACGCGCTGGGAACATCGATTGCCGAACTGAGTGGGCGTGGCGTTCGAGAACTGGACGAGCCGGTTGCCGTTCGACTTGCCGTGGTACTTGCCATTCGCTCAGCCAATTCCGCTGAGGGTTCGGCAGCAGGCGATTCTTCCATCGCTCGAGCGGAACGATCTGGAATCATTACACGTGGCACCGACGAACGCGATGCCGGACTGCGCATCGAGGCTGACTTCTCTAACTCTCGCATTACCTCACGCCCCGCCGTCACTGCCATGTCTTGCGGTAAAGGGGATTGTGTCTCTTGGCGAGCCAAGGGTGTGGGACGTACGCTGTCGGCCATGGTCGTTTCAGGAACATTCAGCGCTTGTGGTGCTTGAATGGGTGTTTGGGCTGTATTGGTTTCGGTTCGCGTAAGCGCTGACATCGCTTCACTCAAATTGGCTTCAGCTGGTTCGCTGGCACCACTCGATGTCTGTACTTCGGGGATATCTACCTTTTGATTGGAGGGTCGGGTGAGCTCTGGCCTGGCGCGAGACAGTTCGGCCATTCGCGGTTCATTTGATGGAGCGGTGGGAACAATCTCAGCCCGTTCCATCAAAGCTGCTTGAACATTTTGATCGCGGCTCTCTTCAGGTTGCAGAGTGGGCAATTCGGCTTGCTCTTGCACTGCCAGTTGCAGCGCGCCATCAGCCGACAATTCTTCTTCTGTGGCTTCATGCTCTGTTTCAACTGCACG
>JAFLCP010000087.1 GCA_017303505.1 Planctomycetota bacterium
ATCCCAAGGACCAGAATCTTTCGAATGATGGGGAGATAGTCTTCCATGGATGATTGCTGACGCCAGTTGAGAAAAAACAGTCGTAGCTCGTCGTCGTAGCTCCTACCTCGTGATCGTAATTCGTCGTCGTAATTCGTCATCGCCCGCTGCAACTCGAATCGACATCCATCACGATCACCGCTTGGCTGATCACGATGTATGCCCCCTCGTCCCGCCCGAACTCTCAGCGGTGCGGCCCAATCCCTAATTCCTAATTCCTAATTCCTAATTTTTAATTCCTAATTTCCCTGCTTCGGTGGAATGGAAAAATCAGCCGCCGTCTCCGGTGGTATCTCAATGGGCAAGGCGTTGGAGAGAATAATGGATTCATTGAAGTATTCATCCAAGTTCACTTCAAGTCTCACAGCCAATTTATCGTTGGGTTCGAACTCCGCTCGACTCATAGCCAGATCCAATGCGAATCCCGGCCGAAATTCATCCGAACCAAAAGTGCGATAATAATAAGGCTTGCCATTGCGACGAACCAGTAGCCGATAACCTCGCAATGGTTCCTTGGGATATTCGCGCTCGGCTATCCATTCGATACCAATTACCGGTCTGCCGTCTGCAAGTGGCTTAAGCAATGTAATCGTGAACGCTTCATTCGCAAAACGTTCCCGCAGCGTATCGGCGTAGGTGCGTGGGCGATTATTGCATGCTGACGTTGAACAGCATAACAAAACGAACAAAGCCAGAATAATTCGATTCATCATAGTAAAAACCATCCAATTCTCCTTGTTCACAGGCTCTGCCTGGGAACGCACTGCATGAGAGGCTCCCGCCTCGCCTCCCTACTCTGACTCTGCATGACCAACGCAATTGAGACCGTGAACCGTTAGAGACGTAAGGCCGACGATACCACGTTGCGGCAAATGGGAACGAGCTACAAAAACGACTACTCCGCCAAAAACTCTGGGGTCACAACTCGTTAATTCCGCCGCTAGGCTTGACGGCCTAGTTAGGGGCCCTTTTGTATTGCGCGATTAGCTCATCTACCAGCTTCCAAGAGTAATCTCGATTGATAAATGAAAGTACCGTAATTGGTTTTCCTGACTCGAGCGATGCGACCAATTTGTGATGACCATCAAGCAGATAATTGGCAAAACACCAATGGGTTCGATACTCAGGCTCTATTTCGACGCCATTTTCATCCTCCGGATACGTCATCCCACACACGATATCAGTAACTCCCTTGAAACACTTCGTTCGACAATTAATGCCGTAGAGTTACACTGGAGCCCATCAATCGTAGGAAAAGTTCGATTTGAATTTCCAGGAGTCTCCGTCTTGATCGTATTGAAGCTCCGCCTTTGTCCAGCGGTCTCCATTTTTCGCCATTGTTACATAGAGCTTCTCCGCCAATTGAGCGAGCAATGGCGTTATCGAAGCAGTCCCCTGCTCTCCACGCTGATTCTTAAGAGAGTATTCGATCTTTCGCCCATCGCAGGTAATCGTCAGGACAGCACTCGTCCAGTTTTCAGGACAACATCCGATCGCTTCGCCGCCAATTTCCTCAAGCACCGGACCTATCTGAATGAACGCATCGGGAACTTTGACTTGGCCAGTATCTGAATTTGACTTGCGACCAAAGAGTTTCGCAAAGAAGCTCACGACTAGACCTTTTGCCTAACGGTAACGAACAGCGGTAGCTGGACAGGAAAACGCCAGCGATTAAAACAATATATCACGCCTGCTTTAGCGTTTTCAACACATCCATTGAGGGCAGCACAGCTTCCTGCCTGTAAACGACGAAAATCAACGGGTACCGCGATCCGATTCGCTACCAATGGTGCAGATCAGGATGTCTTCTAAATTGGTCAATATCGTGAATGGGCAATTGCTTGTCGCAATCGCGATTTCGTGATCTCGCCGTTTAATACGAAGTAGTTATCTGACCTGTACGGAGAGTAAACAATCATTCCCCCCCATTCCGCTCCTGTTTCTTCTAGCAAATCTTTTATCTCTTGGTTTGGGAAAGTACAGTCCGCGCGAAAGGTCGCAACTTTATTGTCTCGCACGAATCGAAACTGCTCCTCGGACGAGAGTGCCGTTAGCTCATTTCGCCAAAACATTGGATCCTGATTGGCCGTTATCGAAATCAGGACCGTCTCACCTCGAGCTATCGATTCCAAAACCGCTGTTCGTGTGTAAGTCTTCCATTCCGGTGGCTGGGAGAAAACACCTTCACGAAATCGCCACGCGATGACAACAGCCACAACGATTAACGCGAAAATTATCGTTACACTCTTAACATGGCTCCGCCGTGTTACACCCTGATCAGAGACTTTCGCCCTAGTTATTTTAGACATCTTTCTCGTATCTCCTCGTTCACAAGCTCTGCCTGGGAACGCACTGCGCGAGAGGCTCCCGCCTGCCTCTCTCCTCTGCCTCTCGATCCGATGTAGGATTCTCCGCCTGTGCGTTTTGGGGCACTTGGCTAGCATGGCCACTGCACAGGAAGCGGCAGTCATGGCAAGCGAGGGGATTACTCACTTGCTCCATCTTGGTTCTGCATGACCAACGCAATTGAAACCGTGTACTGTTAGAGACATAAAACCGACGCTAACGCGTTGCGGCTAATGGGAACCAGTTCGAAGCGAAAACGAAGCTGGCGCCCTAACACGACTCACCCACCAGTTTCGATTGCGAACAGCGGAACAACAGAAGTGAACAGTGGGATTGGAAAACAAAGCGCCAGCTGCCTTGGCCCATTCCAGTGTATCAGCAGCATTTCGTCTCCACCACTTCGAGCATAGGCTCGCACAATCCAGAGCCTTTCAGAACCGATGGCTAGCACAGCTTGCACACAAGCCACTCCGGCGAAATCAACATCGCTGGCCAGTTCATACGACTCTGCTGTCACCTCAACCTGCGATCGCACGCAGAGCTTCGTGAATTCTCTCAGTTCGAGCTCCAGAGACTTCGGGCCGGCGACTGAAGATTGCCGAAGCGGAAAAATACTCGCCAGCACTTCCGATTCGGCGAGTGTTACACAGATCGTAGCTCCATCATCAATCAACTCATGCGTTGCGTTCGGTGGAATGCCGAATGCAACAACACCTGGATATTCAATCGTCTGCCAATCTGCGTAGTTGGTCATCATCAAAGTATCGTCGCAAAAACTTCGTCGAGCTGCCACTCGTTTCAAGTGTATTTACATTGGAAACGAAGTACAGCGCCAGCCCAAACCGCTCAGGACTTTCCAGCGACAACGCTGGCCATTGCACTAACTTAATCTTCTGATACCGACGGCCAAAACACAGTCCACTAGGCCTATTCAAACGTCGGCTGCGCGCCCCAGAATTTCTCCAGCGAATGCGCGAATTTCCGAATGCGGGTCGCTCATCGCACGCTCAAGTAGTGCCTTGGCCTTCGCAGACGTACAATGCTTTAGCCCAAGCACCGCATGGTAGCGAATGGGAGCAAACGTATCCTCTGATTCGATGTAGCTCGCAGGATCAAGAGGCGGCAGCCCTAATGCAATGGCCTTCTCGATTTTATCTAACGCTTCGTCGTTCTCTATTGTAGCCAAAGCCTCGATTGCCAAGGCAACGGTCAAGACACGATCTCGCCCAAACGGTTTGTCGTCTGCGCTACTAGAGTTCGGATCGAACGCCGCAATTCGTCGGAGTTGTTCCGTCGCCCGTTCCTCGCGAAATGACATCAACTGCTTGATGACTTCCTCATCAAAAGTTGTCGGCGAGGGATATTCCTCAGCTGGCGTCTCAGCGATCTTCTCAAGAAGCCCAAGCAGCGAACGTCGCACTTCTTCGGTATCGACAGAGTCATGCAGCACCGTACGTGCATAGGGGTAACTGCCTGCTACATAAACCGGGCCGACTGGCGTTTCAATTCGTTCCCGGTTGTGATGAGGATGATTAGCGCAATACGTCCAAAAAGCGTTCTCTATTTTGAAATTCCGGATCAAACATCGATGAATCCGACCTGCGGCGATTTTCTGGAAACCCGCTTGCCCATCTTTAGCCTCGTTGAACCAGCAGGTTCCACAACAGTCAGATCCTCCGTTTGGCATATTTTCCTCGCTTCAAGCTTGTATCGCTTCGATAATCGGCCTCAGATTCAACCCACGAGATCAGCCGCTCGTGTGCACCGCCTTAGTATATCCATTCAACTTATGAGTGGTTTGTTCGCACTTCGCTCTTGTCGGTGCCCGTCATTAGCCAACGATCAATTCGTACATGGCACGTCACTAATTTCGTCACGAATCGCTAAGCTGGGGTTGGTAAACTTCGGTTCAGTCTGATTTATCAGGCGATTCAGTTTCTAAGGGCAAACATGCCATGTCAACTAATTTCTTTAGGAGCCCAATCCTATTCGTTGTAGCTTGCTCTCTACCACTTATCTTGGACTAAACTAGCATCGACATGAACCGCATTGACCGGGCGTCTGACCTGCCTCGATTTTCATGGCAGGTTCGCTTATCACCGATCAACAAAGTCCTATCGGCGCCCAACCACGCTAGCCGGTATTTGTTGACCCCGTAACTGGCGAGCAGCGGAGGCTAGGTCGACCAGAGAAGGTCTCCAATCCCCGAAATACGCTTTCAAAGAAGGTGTGTAACATAAATGGGTCAGTACCTCACGACGAGGAGAAATTCGAAAGTATCGCCTACAAGACTGGGGCGAAGAAATGATTTTACGCCGTTGCTTCGCAAGTTATGGCGAGGCTAGGTACTCGCAACACACACAGAATCGGCACCACCCAACACGTACAATTGTACGTCGACCAACTCGAATAGAACGTTAAACTACACTCACAACATGGATAAAAACGGCGTTGGATCAAGTGTAATACTCACCGTCCCAAGGCTCCATGAACGAAATCTATGAGTGCGGTTGCAAATGAAATCATTTCTTTTCGACGTCTACAATCAGACCGTACGTGTCACCATCCACAGAAATACTAAATGTACGCACCTCGATGTCACAGAATAGTGGGTTACGCAGTTGGGACATCAGTTCCTCCTGAACGTTGTCAATTTGCGAGCTGTCAACGTGTATTATGTCATGAGTGAGATAGTTGGCGTCAGAATCGAATCGATTGAGCACAAGAATTTCGGTTTATCCTTCCGCAAACCGATTTAGAAAGAACTGTATACCGTCTTCGCAACGACCAATGAATGCCGTATGAAGATCTTCCATAAAACAAATCGGAATTTTTTCGGAATTACCATAGTCGGTATGCGTCATGCTGAGACAAAAGTCATTGTGTAATAACAACGGCGAAGAACCGCACTATTGTTTCATCCGAAATTGCTGTTGCACATACTTGTACGTATGCTTGAGCAAGTGCCGTGCGATCTTCGTGCGAATCATCATCTGCTCACATCGAATACACAAAGTATCGTAATTTCACAGATGACAATCAACCGCAAACATCCCAAGCACCCCATCACCGATTCGTATCTGCAAGTTTGCAATTGCTTGCTAAAGCTACCCGCATGATTACAAGACGACCATCTCGCCACTTGGTAAAAGACCGAGCGGCCAATGCCCCTCGTGGAATAGTTGCACTGTATCGCACCAAAAGCCTACCTGGTCCACGACAATCTCTGACGCAGCCATGCGGCAAGCGTATCTGCCCGCCATTCGCGCCGAAATGTTCAAGTCCGTATTCCCCACTTTGAGCAGAAGCAATTCGGGAACTTTTCGCTGCGAGGCCAGGACCAAACGATAAACATCGATGCGCGCGGTTTTGAATTCGTCTACTCGATTGAGGCGATGCGCCGCTTCTTCAAGCCCAAGTCCATGTACCGGATCAGGTTCCTCGTTCGAGGTGGGCAACCATATCATTTCCTCGAACGGTCCCTTCTCGACAACGTTGATGTCGTGCGAAAGACCAAACTCCGCTCTCATGGATAAATTTATGAATTGCTGCCACTCGGAATCCGTAATGGGCAAGCGCCCTGTCGCTGCGCTGGCTTTTCCGAGGTTTGCGAACCAGCCTGCCGATTCAATTAGCTGTTTGAGCGCATCGAGTTTCATGCCTTCTCCATGAGCTAGGTGCTCACCAAAATGCGACCAGTGGGCTAGCCATAACACACACATCCGAAACCTACGTCTTTCGAGGCCAAGTTGTTATCCCCGGCCGCGCAGGATCGCAACTGCAAGCCCCCACAACAGCATCACAATACAAAGAATAGCAGACATTAATTGCACTTGTTGATGCATTTTTGGTATCGGCACCCCTGCGACCGATTCGCATTTGAAGTAGTTGGCTATCGTTACGACGAAGAGGCACGCGAGAAAGAACATGTAGAAACCAAATTCAGCCAGTGTGCTAATCGCTGCAATACACACTGCGATAAGAGATGAAGTGGAAAGCAACGCGAGCACGGAAAACCGAATCGGATTTTGGCGTACTACGGCCAAGCGCCTGGCGATCAAGTAGGTTATCGATGCATGGGTATACACAATAGGCACCGTGAGCAGTATGTAATCAGGCATCATTAAGAACAGAGTGTAGAACGCCCAGACCGGAACCACTACCATTAAGACATCTTCCCTTGGCCCCATGTACAAAGGTAGCACTGGAATAAACAATGTAGCGACAAATAACGGGCTAAAGATCAGCCAAAATGTTCGGTCGTGCTTCGGCTTGTTGTTCATATAAGCGGGTTAGTAGTAACCGATCCGCAGCAAACACCTAGTCATTCGAAACCGCGACGAGCGTCTTCGTCCATTACTTCTGTTCTCAAAACGTCCAGTAGTGGTAAACGATTGCGGACTCCCGGTCCGTAGTCGTGCGGAGCAAATACAAATCGACAACCTCTTGATGCACAGTACCAAAGTTAGGCGAAGCAAACCATACATCCCCATCCACCAAGACACCAGCAGGGAGCAGGTGCAAGGACTCCTCAAATTCCATACGCATCGGATGCAGCCTTTCCGTCTCATCGAGAGAGGCTGCTTCGATGAACTTCTGCACTACTTCGGGACCATCGATTCGCACATACCCTCGCTTAGTCATCGATAGATCAAGCCCATTACGTAAGCGATGGTATTCCACCCGCGAATTGGGAAATTTTGCCTCAAGCTCAAGCACCACCTTGGGGAGCTGTGATTTGTCTGACTCTATCTCTGACCAGTTTCGCGAAACAGCGATCGTTATTTGCAAATGCAAGAACGCAATCCAAACGAAGGGCAATGCCACCAACACAATTGCAGTGATCTTAAGTAACTTTCTTTGTCGGTCCGTTATTGCGAACAAACCATGCCTCCTATTTCGGACATTACACCCGAAGTCAACCTTTTCCCAACAAGGAGCATTGAAACTCTTTGGCCAGCAACTGCAGACGCACATAACGGATACTGAGCGTCTCATCTAGCTCGAAGTCATAAATCGACCACTATAGGGGCATGTCGCATGGCTGCGTCAACTTAAATCCGGTCATCTTCGCCTCCATTAAGACAGATGCTAAAGAGTCGGAAACGAGTAGATACGAAGCATATTCCGCACATCGGACAATATGGTGCTCATTGAGGCATTCGTCCATTAATACCAATCGATGGAATCCCATAATCTCCTGGCCCCCGGAATCGTCCAAAATTCCGATCTTGATCGGTCGATAGCGGGTACACGAAAAAGAGCATTGAGCAGACAATAATCTTGTACATCGCCATCACGTGCATGGATTTCGGTAGGGAGCAGTTGAATGTCACTGCCGGCAACTGAACTTACCAGATCCGCCAAACGGGAACTGACCAGTGGAACCATTGCATTGTTAACTAGGTCATCAAATTTCCGAAGTCGCTGAACAGTGCACTGGAACGCAAATCGCCAGGGCTTCGCTTCAGCGCTCAGATCACATGCATTCTTCAGCAAGAACCGATCGGGTCCAGTCTCTCGATCATAACTTCCAATACAGGACCCAGGGTAGCTGTCTTGAATTTGCCAGATGTACGTCATTCATCCATCCATCCACACAGACCGCAATATCAACCTCTTTGCTTGGTTATTTGTTGCTTTCACCAAGCAGCGTCCATTCGGATTCATCTTCGGGGGGATCGAATGATCCCAAGCCTAAAATCAGATCGCTCGTCCTTGCAAACGAACGATAGTTGTCCATAGCGACGGCGTGAAGACGAGTGTCCCAAGGAACATCGCGATCGAGGACCGTCATCAATGGTAGAGCCGCTCGAAGCTCATCCAGGTCCGAAAAGTCTTCTTCGTCCTCACTCTCCGGAACAAGCGGCCGCACGGTAGCTTTTCCATTAGCATAAATGACGTGGAGATCTTCACAAGTAAATTCTAGCCGTTCGACATGTTCATTAGACGCAATACATGCGACATCAAGTCCGTCGTCGTTCGACGCAAAGGAAAGCACCTGCGTCTTCAATACTCGACTTAGCAGAACAGCGAAATTGACGTACGATTTTTTGAAATAGTCCGCCAACCCATGCTTGAGCAAGTAAAGATAAAGCGATTCGAGGGCAACCAGTTCTGAAGGAAGTTCGAGCGGAATATCTGTCGCAGGTAACTTTGTAGTGAAGGGCCATTTCGGTGGTCGGGACGCTGGAAAAGCATCGATCAAGA
Organism: Planctomycetota bacterium; assembly: GCA_017303505.1. Classification (GTDB taxonomy): domain Bacteria; phylum Planctomycetota; class Planctomycetia; order Pirellulales; family Pirellulaceae; genus JAFLCP01. Next base: position 8,596 of record JAFLCP010000087.1, read on the forward strand.
ATAGATTTGCCCGGCGATGATGGTAGAGGCGAAAGCCGATGGATTTCGGAAGCAATGCCAAATCGCTTGCCCGAGGTTCCTTTAAAGTAACATGTGCGGTGATGAGATTTCCCACGGATGCTCCCAGTGATTGCCGACAGTGACCACCAATAACCAATCAGCGGTGAATAAATTGCCTTAGATTCAAAGCGGTCAACATGCCGCTGTGTGTCCAACGACTTAGTATACCCGAAGCTATTTGCCTGCCAAAATGGGGTCGACAGACGCCTCAATTTCAGCGATCAGTTCGGGGTCCATGTATCTGTAGTTGTCTGGTATGTCCAAAACATGAATCTCTTTGAATTGCATTTCGCCTGGGAAGTTGCTCAATAAACGTTCTCGGTGCTTACGTTCCATCACAAAGATTACATCTGCCCATTGCAGATCAGCACTCTTCACGGTCTTTACTGCTTTCTCGCTTGTCCCTCGAGAACGCGCGACAACCAGCGGCTTGTCGGCGTAAATCCTCTCGGCTGTAGGGCTACGCCACTGATTCATCGAGCAAACAAACAACAGCTTTAGCGATTCGCGGCTATTGTGCTTGCGGTTTGATTCTGTCAAGTTTCGGTATCCTGTCATCGATCGTCCCGCAGTGCTACTGCATGTCGCAGCTCAGTAAATCTGCAATGACATTCGATCCGTCATGCCATGGCGATCGACTGCCTGGTGAATAGAAGTGTGCCCGATAACGGAGAAGAAGTCGGGCCTTAACATGGTCCATGCATGGATGAATTACACCTAGCCCCCAAAGCAAGTGAAGACAGCTCGTTCGCCAACCGTTTTGAATCGAGAGAGAAGAGTCGTCGGCATTGCAAATCCGGATAGACGAGTTTTGCATGGAATGTGAGGACTCCAAGCAACGATTCTACTTACAAATAAACGACACGGTCAGCCGGGCCTCGCGAAAAAACGAATATTCCAACAACACATTGTTGTGGTTTCCGTTGCATACGATGACTAACCGCGATTCTTGGCGTTTTCGTAGTGTTTACGCATGGACTCAGCGTATCCAGATTGCAGCCGCTCTAGATGTTCGAGATCAATCAGTGCGGCATCAAGGTTGTCGATGCGGAGATAGTGTGCCATCCGAGCATTGTAAAACTCGTCGTTATTCGGATCCAAATCGATCGCCGTATTGTAATGCAAAAGCATGGATTCGAAGTCGCCGTCAATTTCCTGACATGCGTTTCCGAGCAATATGTAAGCGTCCGGATTGTAGGGATTCAGCCGCAATGATTCCCGCAATTTGTCGCGAGCGTCGCGGTAGAGTTCCAATTCGCGTTCGTCATACAGCAGGAATTCAACTCGTTCCTCGGGCCGTCGTTCGTCCGCAAACCATGCAGTCATGCCGTCCGACCAACGCGGGAAGGCGGCACGACGGAGCAATCGAATTTGATTGACCGCTTCGCGATAAAGGCGAATCGCCTCGCGTGCAGTATAAGACATCATAGTAACTCAGCTATTATCATGTCGTCGGGAGATGCCCGTTGTTTATCACCAAGTGATATTGATTTGAGGAAATTGCCGCTTAACAACTCAAGTTGATTTTTGTGCTTCCCCGTTCAGGATTCAGCCAAGCAAGCCCCGATCGAACCAGGTTTAGGTATCGCGAAAAACAGCAGATCTTCCATGGATTCCGCAACATATGCTAATTCACCAGAATCCAAAGCACTGTAGCTGACTCGATACACAGCGTTATTCACTATAACGATTGCCTCTCCGCCTCCATTGTCACCAATTGTAATCGCGTTGGGAATGGCAGTCGATATTCCATACGCTTCATCCATTTCCATGCATCCGAGAGGCCCATACAGACGCAGGTAGCGACCACCGTATGATAGTTCAAGCTCCGTCGCCTCAAGCATCAGATCTGACACAATTCCTGGAAACGCGGGAATCGCATTTTGAGCATCAATATCTCTGCCTGTGTTGCACCGGACGACTGCCTCAACACTCGAATGGTATGGTGTAGAGATTCAAGCACTTGATTGCGTGATGTGCACTCTGAAGCGGGAAGGATTGAACAGAAAATAGATGCTGTAATTCGGCTGGAACGAGGTTACTTGAATTTCAAAGCCCGCCGAACGCCTTTCCCTGGATCACCGCTTGATTCGATGGACATTTTCTAAACGCTGACTGAGCAACTCGTTGATCGCCGTGAACTTGTAATTGTAGTGTTTCTTATCTGATGTTCCCACATAGCGGAGACTCGGCATGTTAAGCAGCGGAGATAAATCGCCATCTTCGACATTTGTCTCCACGAACGAAAAGAAGTCAAGTTGTTCCATTCCATTGATCCACTTCAAGTCTGGCATCGAGGCACAGTCGAAGAGATTTAACCGCCGCAAGCAGCGCAAAGCAGCAATTGGTTCGAATGACAATATCTTCTTCGCCTTTCGCAAGCTAAGTTCACGAAGTTCGATTCGATCCGATGCGAGGACTTCAAGTGATTCCAGTTTGGGTGCGTAAGCAATCTCGCAATACCGGAGGTCTCGCAGCGTTTCCAATCCAGCCAGTGAAGCAATGCCGGTCTGCGTCAAGTACAGCCATTCCAACCGAGTCGTATTGGCGAAGTCGCTGAGATCGAGCGACTTGGGCTTGAATTGCCAAACCTGAAGTTGCCTTAGTTCCTCGCAGCGATGAATATTCGAATTGTCGATATGCCAATCGCCAACAAACACTTCCAATTCGGAAAAGCACGAGAAGTCGATTCCAGTGCCCGGCGTTTCCAATCGAAGACCACGTAGATTGGAAAGACCCTCTATAGGCTGTGTATTGACTCGTCTTTGGTCGACGACCTCCAGATACCGCAGATTGGGGAAGTCGGCAAGAAAGCTCAAGTCAGCGATACCAGACACGCGAAGTCCACTGAAGTTGCTTCCCTTCCTAAATGCCTCAAGCGCCTGGTTCTGATTCTCTGGTGTGACACTGACCAGGAACTCGCAGCACCCGGCTCGAAACGACATCTGTGTGAGGTGTGAAGTGCACACTTCGGTGCCGTTCCATCGAAATGTGTTCATATTGAACCAATCCTACAACCAAGTTCACACTGAGGGCATGTGTCGTGCTGAAATTAGAATCATGACTTGCTGCCGGCTCAAGTCGAACAGCTTATTCGTCGGGCTTTCCTAGATTGAGCTGACCTCATAAAGAGCCCCGCCACGACCCGCGTCAGCAGCATAGACAGCCTGCCTAAAGCTGACTGAAAAATGGGTCCATTCGATTGCTCTGGCACACCCTTTTGGAAATGTGCCTTTAATAGGGTGACTCATATTTTATCGACGAGAGTCGCTTAGGCATTAATGTAGCGTCGGGAATCTTTACGCCACCGTAGGGTGTTTCAAGCGTACCCCCCGGTTGCAAATAATGCATTAAGAATGCAACCCGCACCTCAGATGTCCAAATTTCCGGATGATCCCACCCGTAAAGAAAATCACCAAGAATCTCTCCTTTGTCATTCGACAGGAAGTGCTCGCAGAATGGAGCTTGTTTCGTTTTTCGTCCATTAATCATCACAGGATAGACTATACCATTTAGCTGTTCGCACTCTTCAGTACCGTCGAAGATAGATAGCTCCACTAGGTGACATGGATAGGGCGCATCTACTGCATATATGCCGTGAATTCGTACTTCCGTCATTGTTACTCTGTAGCTAATAGATTTACCAATCATTCCGTCGCTGCGAATGACTGACCATTGCGTAAAGCTCCATCTGCGACTACGTGCATCCTTTTATTTGAAGGCTTATAGGAGGATTTATTTTGTAACACGAATTATTCCATGCCACAACCAGATCGAATGACACAACCGAAGTCAAGACTGCTGATCGTCAGCTTCGATTGACGGCTTGGTTATTCTACGGACTTCTGTGCAAGCTCTCGATCCCTAAGGAACCTTGCAAACGCTAGTTGCTTGCTCGATACGTCTCCTGCGTCGAGAATAATTGTTGCCAATTCAACCAGCCGAGCCTTTAACCAGCCCGGCCTTTGCAAAATCAACGCTCACGCTCACCTGCCGCCGCAAGTGATTATTAGGAAAACACACGCTGTCGGCACAATCTGTGGAATGTTATTGTTCTGCTTCGGCCATGATTGCCTTTTCGACTTGAGACAGCGTGACTTCTCCTGCCCGAATTGCAGTAACCTCAGCATCAGTTAAATCGTACTGCTTGGTGATTTTCTCGCTACGAATGAATCCGAAATTGTAAACCACGGTCTTCGAAACGATCAACCGACCTCGCAAATCCACAGTTGTATGCCCCCATGCCGACGCAGTGACCAATCGATTAGTCCCGTCTTTTGTTCGCACGAAAACGGCGTTCTGTTTTGACCGGTCATTGACGTAACTGATAGATCCTGTTCCATCCAATTTACAGGGTTCCATCGTTTGAAAATCGGTCACAATAAGGTTCGCTGCCGGCGAACCATTGATGAGAATTGTCATACGAGGACGTCCCCAGAATGCGCCCGTGTACACACCGACGCCCACAAGGATAGCAATCGCAATAACGACGATGAAAATGCTACGCTTCTTCGACGGAGCGACCATAGTCGAGTTTCCCGTTTTTCCCAGTGAAATTTGATCGCATTCCTTCGCAACGATTTATGGTATCGACGAGCACCTCGATTGGCAATTTCAATTCTTCACCCTCCATGTTAAAGAGGCGGTAGATCGAAGAGATCGAAGCGAACGTATACGGTTCGACCATTTCCCGTTCTTCGCTAGAAAGTGACTCGATCCAATCCAGTTCACTTCGGATATAAAGAACCAAAGTTGCGTTGGAAGTTTGGCTGAAAGTGAACGAGCAATTTCTATTCCCGTTGTGTTAATCTGCCCATTTGGATCAAGCAGTCGTCCCTTAGCATAGTTCTCGTATTCTCCTGAATGTAGCCACAAGTGATACAGCGCGTTCGAGGCCGAGAACCAACTCGCTATGGCTTCCGTTTCGTCCGATGACAATGAGATTCGTTCCGGATCGACTTCTCGCCGACAAACGGCGCAGTGTATTGGGTTGTTCGTCAAAAGGTCGACGAGCAGCAGTCCCAATACGGTCTTGCATTCGCACGCTTCGACTTCGGTAAACGGTCGCAATTTGTCATATGAGGTGAACATGTTCAGCCACCGAATGATTTCTCATAAGCATCGCGAATTCGTTTTGAGTTGATATCGCCCTTGGTGCAGTACGAACATCCACAAGGCTTTTGGCCTTTAGCGCCAGGGTAGTAACGCCATCCGATGACTTGCGGTACAGAATGAATTTTTTGTATTTCCGAGGGCTCAATCTTCCGAGGAATAATCACCTCGAATCCTTCAGACTGTTCAGCGTTGAATACTACACCAACCGCTTCCGTCGCCCATAGCACTTGATGATTCTGATTGTAATGGCCAACCATCACTGGCTGTTCGTCCGGGATGCGAAAATAGACACCGACAATGGTCCGCTGCCCTCTTCGTTTGAGTTCGCGGAGCCATTGATGTGAAACAAAAATCGTCGGTCACGGGCATAGCAAACACGATTCTGTCGTAGCCCTCTTTCAAGGGTATTTTCAGTCGACGCGGCTTGATGCCACCTCGAAGTATCGAGTTTACTTCCTTCTCCGGTGCGAGATGAACAAATAACGCCATGGCCAATTCCTCGATAATCTCAGCGGCAGAACGACATGGTTAACTTGGACAGACCCCAAAACCTTGACCTCAAAGCCAGCGTGATCTACAGCTCACGTTCAACCGGTTGTTGGTTGCTCACCGCCCGACCGTCGATAGCGCCTTTTGGACCGCCTTGGCGCTCGACTTCGGGTACAGTCGCAGGACTCGTCGAGGCGGATCCATCATGCCCTGATCAAGCACTTCCATGGTCCACGATAGATTACTTTCTCCCGGCCCATCAATCGCCTCGCCGGACTTCATTTCACGCTCTAGTCCAAGTAGGTAGTGCGTCACATTGCGAAGATAATAATCAACGTCATCTGGGTCGTAATCTGCGAATGGGAACACAGCTTCGACATCCCGAATTTCAAATTGTGCGTTGCCGACCGTTTCCATGAAGCCCAACGTTTCGCTGAGATTGAAAAAGCGAATGTTCGCCCACAATGATAAGGGCAAGTTCTGCTGTTCTGTACAAGGCTCCCACACTTCGCGAAAGGAAGCGTCATCGCGCAAGACCTCGCCATTGGGATTGAAGTAGCATTTGACGCCAGGTGCCTTCAGCAGAGCCAGCGCCACTTGGCTAAGGAACATCATTTCCGCAATGGGGTCATACTCCGCCGGCATCACCGGTAAATCTTTCCTCGCACCGAATATGTAGCTCATTCGCAGCCGGATGAATCCCACGTGACCTTTGGAGATAGTTTGAGCCGGTGGCCATGCCCAGGCGTGTTCCTGAGCACGTGCCAAGCTACCTGGAAACGCAAATGGTCCGAAATGTCCCATAGACCAAGCTGCAAAGATCGTCGAATCCGATTCGGGATCGCCCATCGAATCTGGCCAGGGCTGATTCACTACATCAACGGCAACATAGCCGTTGACCTCGGGAAGAAAGGGGACGATAAGTGTGGCCCCACCGAAAGCCCAGTTTTCCTGTGCCGGAGATTCCTTGACGATCTCGAAGCCTGCCTGGCGAAGAGCGGATTTGAGACCATCCCTAGTCACCTGCCCATCAGTCAGGAGACTTACACCTTGAGTAAAAAAGCCTTTAGCCATGATACAGACTCCAAGTTGAGCTCTTGCAAATAGGAGCTACGCTAACAGAGCCCCCACTAAAAAACGATGATTTCAAAACTCGCGTCATCGGTGATTCTCCTTCACCGCATGGCTCCGTCGCACTGCGCGGCAACATCTAGTTAATGTAAGCCCTTATTAGACAGCTTTAGTTGCATCATTGTCTCTGACGGCTGGCTACCGTAGGGATTCGAAATTGCCATCCAGCCCAACCAGCAACAGCGAGGCCGATGCAAACCAAACGTAACGGACTTCTTTGGGGAGCTCCCGCATCCGGCCGGCCTTCCGAAAAGAAGACCACAATCCCTCCTCCAGCCATTACAAGACCAAACAACAAAATTCCTAGATAAAGCCACGAGGAATTCTTCCCGCGATGTATGGTCCCACACTCCGCGCAAGCGAATCCAGGTTTCCTTGAAAACGAATTAGGGGGAAGCGGGTCGAGTTCCGAGCTTCCGCATCTAGTACAAAAGCCGATGAAAGGTCTTGGGATTCGTCCACTCATACGAATTGCAATTCTAATATTCTAGTAATGGCCAACGTTCCAAAATTGCCGCGAGAGCAAATACCGACTTCAAGCCAAATCTCAGTCTATTCTTATCTAAAGCAGCCAGCCAGAATTTACACGGTATTCAGTATTTCGACAAAACGAGGGCGATGTCGCCGGCCCGAGCAATAGACTCAACACAAGCCATCACGGCTGATCGAGGGCTTCGTAAGCATCCCATGGTTATGCCCCTTTGTGCGGGTTGGGCGGTTCCAGGCCCGCTGCACGCGCCTTCCAATATCCTGCCTTGAGGCGGCTTTCTTCGACCGCGTTATAGAGTATTTCGCAATCACAAAATCCCCCTTGAAACATCAGAACGTGAAGGACGTCGAACAGCTCATCTTCGGTGATCCCACAGTTATGGAGAATGGGTACCGCATTACGAAAATCGCCCCAACATTCCCCTGCCGTCTTACCGACCTCGACTGGACACATTACATCATCAAGGCGTTTAAAGAATCCAGTCCTCATCAGGATGCGCATGACATCGGGCGTGATGTCTGCAATTAGCTCTTCATCCGGATATCGAAGATCTGCTGGCGACTCGCCTGGTGCCAATTCAAACCATACCGACGTAGATAAATGCTCATCCTGGTAATCGGCGGGAATCAAATGCGTAAGGTAGTGCCACCGTTGGTACGGATAGATGAGTGAGAATTTTTCGTCGGTAAAATAGACCGCAAGTCGATTCGGATCGTGCTCCCACGGTTCAGCACGGATGTCGATGTTGGGGTACGACGGTGCTATGAATCCCAGTAAGTCATTAATAATTTCAGAGGGTGTGCGACTCATCATCGGTCTCTTGCAGGCAGAAACGCTGACGTTCAGCGAGTCACCATGGTTGATGTATTTGAAAGTTCGATCGGATCGACGGCTGCGTAACCTTTCTGTACACGCTTCAACTTGACTGTTACCAGTTATGCAGCAACACTCGATACTGGGGCTGTCGCTAACGGCGACCTAAATGGGAATACGCCCATTTTTCAAAACATTTTCAGTTAGCACTTGCATGGTTTGTTTATGCATTGTCAGTACTGAAAGTCCGAGGCAACCTCCTCCCATTTTAGCAATCGCAACGAGGCTAGGATGTTGTCTGCAATTGGAAATGCAAGATCCGATTGGAACCAAACTACTGGTAATGTCGACGCGTCCATCGATTCATCACGAGCGATAGAAAAGCAATCAAATGTCGCAACGCAGGTTATCGAGGGAATCTGAGCGGGAGTTCCAAATCTGTAGCCAGGAAACCCGTCGATCAAGGTCTCAACTGGCGGAATCAAAAATGGCTCAAAGCGATACTTCTCTCTCGCGGCATCCATCGTTCGTTTTATGTGCCGATGATTCATTTCTCGCGTCGGGATTCCTTCGAGAAGTCCTGAGTAAGTCCCCCACTGCTCAAGTGATCTGAGGTGGATCACTCGACCTTTCTCAAGAACCACATCATTCCGAGTCAATGGTTGTGGCATTATTTCGTTAGTGGCATGACTCCTCCGAAGACCGCGCGGGGGCAAGAAATTCTCTAACAATCCAAGCGACCAATCCGACGCTTCTTGTTCATCGGATAGTTACGCTACTATTGGGGTTCAATAATCTTAGTGACGCTCGCAACACCGATTCCAAACGGCCCTGGACTGATTACTGTAACATCAATCGCTTTCGATGGCCAACCAATCTTAACAACTGTGATCTTAATGGGTTGCCCCCAATCGTTTCTGGTTTTCGCTTGAGCAAGTGAGTTCGCGTAATCGCCTGTAGTTTTGTAGTCCTTCTCAATTGAGGCGAGGGTTTCACGGGCAATCGCTAAATTTGAAGGTATTACAACGTAATCAATCCAAGCGACGAGCCCACACCATAAAATCGCTGCCAAAGATGCTAACAATACAAATTTCGCGAAACGATTTCGGTGGGGCATGGTTGACGAAGATCCTTCGTTGAACAGCTTGACGTTACCATAGACGGGCCGCTGCCAATCGACATTGACTTCAGACACGACTCGATCTGTGACTCTGATTGAACCGATTGTTATCAATCTTCTAGGCTATCCGGGACATATGTTTTGATATCAATCTCGCAGCCAAGATACAGATCATAGACGTGCAGCGGGTAGGACTCACCCAGTGCAGTTAAAAATTGGGATGTATGTTTCCACGCTTGATGGTTGAAGCGTTTTGTCGGAATGCTGATGCCAATCGCGTCTCCAATTGCAGCATCAGCAATTGGGAAAATTTCGAACTTGTGATCGACATTTTGGAAGGCCTTGTTGACAGCGTCCCAGTCAAATGGCAATTCCGAAATTGCCATCAGGTTATATGCCATGTTATCCACGCTCCGTCATGTATTCGAATGATGCGATTGACGTGAACGCCTCGCGTAATGAGTCCCGAATTGAGCTTGGAATGTTCTGCCCGCGATCGTCGAATATGACATGTTGCTTCATACCGGAAGGCAATTGCCGTGCGAAGAAAGCGATGCGGCCACGAATAAAAGACATGTTGCGATTCAGTTGAACATCATTTTCCAACGCATGATTTATTACGTGAATTGCAGTCGACGAATCCCTGGAAACAAATTCAGGAGTTGCGGTTCCCCAGTCGAGGTCGAGTGGATTCATGATGTTGATCTCACTGGATAAAACTACGCATCACCGCAGTCGCGACGAGTGATGCTCCATTGAAAAACCGCCGGCCCCGCGACTCCGGGTGAGTAGAGCCAACTCTCTCTTTCAAGTTTAGCATAAAGCCTAGAATTGCAGAAATTCATACACCTTAAACCAGGTACAACAAGAACAATGATTTCGGAACTCAACACCGTTCAGGGTGCGGAGGTCAGTCAATAACTTTCGTCCGCGTTACCTTTCTGCATACGCTTCAACTCGAGTGTTACGTAACGCTGCAACACTCGATACGTGACCTGCAGCTACAAGCTTCCCAAATGGGAATCGCACCCACTTATTTTCAAACCATTTCCAGTGACCGCGTGCACTCCGTAGCGTTGGTTTTTGTGTCCGGTATCGCTCGACATAGCAAACATCGCTTCTAGCGCCATTGATTCTACAGCGTAAAGTGACTTATTTCGAGCATGACCGACGCCGTGACGTTTTACGCCAACAGTGAGCCCATTCTTTATGAACCGCGAAAGTCACGAAAATCGCGAAAGTTTCGACCACGCGAATCACTCACCACTTCAATGGATTACATCGATCCGGACTCTTATCACAAAAACGGTTCGTTGCGAGAAAAGCAACCTATTGGATTTAGCCAATATTCGTGGTGTTTCGTGTTCTCCGCTCTTCTTCAGCACCTCGTGCTAGGAAACGCCAAGTCGACATCGTCCACAACTATACGCTTAAACAATCATAACGAGCATTAGGGGCGACGAAAAACGAACCCTGAGCTACCAACATCTGAGAGCACAATAAAACCAGAAAGTTATTCAGTTCGCGACATTGCGTAAATCCAAAAGTCGCCATTCTCACCGTAGATCGCGTCGAGGACAGCAAGGCAATCGTCGCGTTCATTCTGGTGTCGGTTGTGCGGGTGCTTAGGCGGAATCTGAGCGCAAAGGCCACCGATCACGACGAGTGCGCCAACCACCGCCGAACCGCGTTTTCGAGTGCTCTGTGTGCATGGCACTATTCTTCCCTGTTCTATTCTAACTGATCAATTTCGAGGGTTGGCCGGCCATTTTCATAGGATACGTTCTTGTTTGGGTGCTCCCACAATGACCATTCAGGGTGCTCAGTTCCCCAAGTTCTAAGCTGGCAATCATTGTCGAAGCGAACCAACAATTCTTCCCGACTGTCGAGCGACACGCAGAGAACACGAGAATTTTCAAGCAGTTTCAGTATAAGCGATTCTGTCATATCAGAGCGTGGCATCTCTGTACCTACGTTGTCCGTGAGCAGCCAGTCGTAACCAGCGAAGATGTGACGTTCATGTTTAGTCCTACGGGATCGTTGTTAGACGCCAACTGAAGATCCAAGCTCGAGGTAGAGTGCGAGGTAATCGCCGAACCAAATCCTCGATAACGGCATCATTCCAAAACCAGCAATGAATGCCCCAAGTTGTCTGCCATCAAGGTATCGTTTTCGCATTGAAGTCTTTAGGACAAAAGGACAGTGTTGACCTAGCGCGGGCCAAAGATGTCACCGTATCAGAGCGTGTCGAGCGAGCAATTCGGTCCAATGGTGTGTTCGTCGAATCATCCGTTTGACTTCTTACATGGCATCAAGTTCAGCTTGCATTTGTTTGGCGTCATCACCCAAATCGTCGCGCCAAACGATAAGAGCATTTCGAATCTGATCTTTTTGAAGTGTTAATGTAGCGTTCATTGCACTTCTTTGAGCCCAAAGGATCGGCCAAAAAACCGGAATAATGGCAAAACACCCTTGGGCCACGCTGAATCCAGCCATCGTCTCATTTAACGCCTTGAGCTGACTCAATTCATTGCGGATGAACAGGATCTTCGCCTTGCGCACCTCGGCGGCGTTTAGTCCGGATAGTCCGGCGATAAACAATTGTAGCTTTTCCGGAGTTAATCCAGTTTGAGGGTTGTTTAGCATTTATGTGGAGTCCTACGGGTTCAACAACATTTTTCCACTATTCAATCTTGCGTTTATACCTCGACGAACAACGGCCGTCACTCGGCACGCGAGAGTAAGGTCACGATGCCAAAAAAGCCCGATCGAGTGCTCGAATGAATGGCTTTGTTACCATTGAGTTCTTGTGACTTGTGAACGCAAGTCCGCCAAAATTCTATCGCCTTCTTCTATTCGGTCTCCGATTCCTTTCGCGACGATCTCAAGTGCTTGCTCCACGCCTTCCGCATCACCACCACGGGCAAGCATCAACCACACATACGCCATTACGTTGTCAGCTGCTACACCTTCTCCTTGGACATACATCATCGCTATGTTGTACTGCGCCTTTGAGTGTCCTTGCTTTGCTGCCTTCGAATACCATTCAAAGGCTTGTTGTGGGGATTGCTCGACACCAGCGCCGTCACGAAGCATCTCTGCTAGATTGAACTGTGCAGGCGCATAGCCGCCTTCAGCCGCTTTTCGGTACCATAAAACAGCCACCGTTAAGTCTTGCGGAACGCCACGTCCGACGTCGTAGCAATACCCAAGAGTTGTTTGAGCCCTTGCGTCGCCGGCTTCTGCTGCCGCCCTCATTGCATCGAACGACATCCAGTTTCCTTTCGTTCCAATTTCAAACTTAACGACCAAAGTAACCCGGCGGCTACAAACGACATTATCTCAAATCCCGCGCGGCCTGCGGCTCGATCTGCAACGGTTGGTTATACTGCAGCAGGGCCTGTCGACCGAAGTCGGTCGGCCCAAGTTCGCAATAGCTCTCTGCCGGCTTCAGAGTCCAGCTTTTCGTCCATATAGCCGCACCCCATCCGAGCCGTCATTCGTCGAATTTCTTCGAGTGCTTCGTCGTGGTAGTGCGCGACAACGAAACTGCTCCATTCCTCGGTATCGAAATCGGCGCCATTTGCAAGTCGCTGGAGAAAATCTGCAAATTCTTGCCGGCAGTTGCTAGGCTGAAGCGGGTGTCTATTCATTTTTATTGCTGGAATAAAACCGGATAACGTGATCGAGCACAATCTCAAAGAAACGGGGGATCACGTGAAGACCAACTCGTGTGGGATAGTAAGCTTCACTCCATTGTTGTCTATGGGGTGTCTTTCCATCATTTCAAAGAACTCGCCACATTGTTCGACAGGAACAGGCATGCAGACAAAATGAAATGTTTCTGTTTCCTTTTTCAGTCGTATCACAACCAGGTAGAATTGGATGCCGCTCACATTGCCCGGAACAATAAAGCAAGGATCGGTGTATGGTATTGTTTCTTTACGCAGTTCACCGATTAACGATCCCAAACGTGGTTGCTCAATATCCATGTTACAGATGCGTCGCCGAAGGACTTGCACCACATCTGCCCTGGCGTACTCGTACCCAAAGCATTTGAACAATGCTAGATACGCGCAGCGAAGCAACCCAGTTTGAAAGCGAGGTTTGATGTAGCCAAAGTTCAACCTCAGGTGTAGCTCATCGAACCGTCCGGCGGATGCGTCTTCCTGCATAGCTTGAACTTCGGCAGGATTAGATGCCTTGCCGACGATGTTAATGTGCTTAAAGCCATCGCCCCATGCAACATTCGCGGTAACCGTCTTTCCAAGCACTTCGAGTTTTGCGGGAATTGTTCCGTGCCCACTGAAACCGTCCATCGTTTTCTGGAATTGTGCGAGATGTGCATCGTAAAGGCTTCCATGCGAGTTGTTGCACTGGGTGCATGTCAGCACAACTCGATTACCGCCGACCTCACTAGGCACGATATGTTCCAACGACAGATCGTCGTATTTTGTTCCTTGCCAACATAGTGGGCAATGTAGCGTCTCGTGTGTGGTGCGTAGTCCGGCGGCACTCGCACTCTTGGCGTAGTGATCGAAAAGATTTCGCTTCGTGTTACTGCCCATGTCAAGCCATCCATGTCGAAAATGTGCCACGATTAAGATACCACAGCGGCGTCTTGGTGTGACAGCGTCCGGTACAATATGACGACTGAGCGTAACCCAGCCCGAAGGGATTGGGAACGCATTGACTAAAGGCTAACTTGAGGGCTCGGCTTCACGCCATTGTTCGTCCAAGCCGAGAATTGATCGCTGCTGGATCACTACGGCAATCCAAGATTGCGACCACGTCTACAAGCTCTCCGGAAACCAAATAGTAGATTGCTTAAGGGAAACGTTCAGACAGTGATCGGTGGAAGCCTCGGTATTGTTCATGAATGCCGCCGGTCGATTGCAGTTTCTCGATGTCTTCTCGCAGGCATTTCAGAAAATACTGATCCAGATAGGGAGATTGTTCACCGTAGAATATGGCACCGTCAACGATATCATCACGTGCCTCATCCCTGATCTCGACGTGCATTCAATCGCTCCCTGACATCATCGAAAGCAGCATCGATCGCAAGCCTAGGCTCGCTAGAAGGATTTGCGATCCGATGAGCCAATACATTCCCGTGCCAATCGGGCGAGGAAAGGCGAGCAGGATTCGCTGACAAATCCCGCCACAGGATGTCCATCGCGTTTAGCTTCTCTTCGGGCGTAAGTGACGCTAGCATACTCTCAAGTGACATTGGTCTTCCTCCACCAAATATTATAGCGTGCACGCCGACACTTTGCAAAGTTTGCATGAAGGACGAACGGAGGGTATCACCGAGCACGTGCCGTTGACTCAATGTAAGTCAAAACGGTCGACTTAGCATCCAAAACCTGGCTCTGAGTCCAGAGGATGTTCGATTCAAATGCCTCCAGCGCTCGGCCCCCTTCCCTCCACCAGAATTACCCGGCTTCGACGGTACTATGCAGCCTTCCGACTTCCCATCATCGTCTGATTGCCTCTCCTCTGCAGATTGGTTGCTCATACTCCACACACAGTTCGCGAGTGAAGAATGATGGAATCTCACTGGTTGCCATGAAAACAATGTGTATATTGCGAACGGGTCTTCGACGCAAATTTTTCTACCTATGGTCTTTCCATGTCACTTGCCATAGCGCGACGGAGAATGTTGCCTTCAGGTATGCACACACCTTGGTCGGGATCCGACAGGAACAAATGCTTTCGGAGCTCAATACCGTTCAGGGTGCGACAGCCAGTCGATAACTTTCGTCTGCGTTACCTTTCTGCATACGCTTCAACTCGAGTGTTACCGTAACGCTGCAACGCTCGATACTGGGTCTGCGATAACAGCCACCTAGATGGGAATGCGCCCAATTGTTTTCAAAACATTTTCAGTAGTTGGTTGCATGCCATAGTTCTGGCTTTTATGCCCGGCACCGCCTGAAATAACGGACGTCACGTTCACCGCCATTGATTCTACAGCGTAAAGTGACTTATTTCGAGCGTGACCGACGCCGTGACGTTTTACACCAACAGTGAGCCCATTCTTTATGAACCGCGAAAGTCACGAAAATCGCGAAAGTTTCGACCACGCGAATCACTCACCACTTCAATGGATTACATCGATCCGGACTCTTATCACAAAAACGGTTCGTTGCGAGAAAAGCAATGTGGGATTCGCGACATTTATTGTTCATCAGCATTCCCCACTCTTTTTAACACAGAAGACAGGAAGCATCATTCGGCACCACTCAGCAACCTCTATAAGCGACTCTTTTCAATGAGCAATCTTTGGTTTGCTTATTTCAGTATATTCGAGCAAGAGCACCACTATACTGACTGCGAGGACGTTCACGCTTCGGATGGATTGTCAGAACGGCATGCCGAATTGCGTTGTCGTCAATGCAATGGCGGGGATCGAAGCGACACAAACGCCAATCGCAAATCCGCGTGATTTGCGATCACCAAAAACAACATAGGTCGCACCAAGCGTCGCAATGACGAGAGGAGTCAAGATGTCAATCGCCACCTTTGCATAGAAGTTACCAAACCACTGCCAGATTGCGGCCATTAAGACAATTAAGATGAACGCTAAAATTTGCATTGTTCACTTACCCGCGACTCGATTGTGTAACGCACGTTTGACAGAGTCGAATAACGACCGGTATCCGTGAGCCCGAGCACTTGACTCGACTTAAGTTAAGTGTGGCTGATCGACGGTTTCTTCTGCAAACCATTATTATCGTGTTCTCGAAGTGCAATACTCCGTCCCATCGTCGGGATGTGTCGCGCTGAGCGAAAATCATTTCCAGTCCGCACATTCATCAATTGGTTATCCGGTACTAAAACCGCGAACGGTCAAAGATACCCTACGAGCCAACGTCACCATCCCATGATCAACTCTAGTTAGCACAGACAATCACTTACCCATCTGACTGAGTCGCTCATCGCTCGGCATGGCTCAACCGGATTGATCACCATATTCGTTCGCGCCCTCTGTTCCACGCTGAAATCCCAATTCAATCAGCGCGTATACAGGTCCCAGGATGGGAATCAGAAACACGAGACACCAGAGTCCCGATCTATCTATGTCATGCCATCGTTTGACATGGGCCATGAACACAATCCATGACGCTATCCAAGTTGTGGTCAGGACCACGGTATTAGAGATCAAGCCATTTTCCATTAGTTTGCTGCCCAAGACGATAATCGCCACGTAGCCGATTTGAATCGTCCACCATCGCCCACGCGGGATGCGACCGTGAATCCAGAAAATCGACAAGAAATTGATGAGAGGCATATCTACTGCCGTTGACGCGGCGGGTGGAGCTTGCGGATTGGAATGACTTGGCGAGCCTCCGGCTGAGTGCGTTGTCGTTACGAGTTGCCTTCCCAGAGCGAAATGATAACCGCACGACACACACAGAATGGCATCCCACGCAAGTTCAGTGTCACAACTGGGGCAGCGTTTGGGTGCCATGTGTAAAGTTGAATCATCCATCTCAGTGTCCCAAAGCTGGAAAACGCTTCTCATAGGCGGGCCGGCGCGAGACGCGTTGATTCGAAAGCCGCCCCGACCGCCGGCTCCGTTGTATACGATGGTTCGCCGCGATGCTCACAGGTTCGCGTCTTGCCAATTGCGGACGAACTCGCTGAATCCAGGATAATTGTCTTTTGCGGTAGAGACGATCGCGGCGCCAGTCACTGGACATTCCATGTTCAAGTTATTTTTGAGCCAGTCTCGGAGCGGCTGAGCTTCGTCAGCCGTAGGTGACGGTTGCTCTAAGTCGTCCCATTCCAATTCACTATAGCCGCATCCCAGTAAGCGACAAAACTCCCAAGCATTAATGGCCGAAGCGACGAATTCACCCTCGGACCCAAGCACGACGACCGGAGCGTTCTTTGTGTCGTTGCCAGCAATTAACCAGAGAGCATAAACAGAACCTGTTGACCCTCGCCCAAAGACGGCAAACGTACTCTGCATCGCGGCATCATTTGGGAACCATGCTGCCATGTCATCATCACCGACCGTGCTAATCTCAAAGCAGCCGCTTATTGGGTAACCTTTCGCATCAAGGAACTCACACAGGGCGCGAATTGGAGTTGGAAGAGCGGCACCTTTCGGAAACTTCGCTTCGACATCATCTGCAAGCATGATTTACTCCGAGCGGGTAACGGCGTCGGTAACGGGCCGCCGCCAAAAAACTTTCACTGCAGAACACGCGCTGTCGTGCCTCCCGTTCACCGCTCGGTTACACCCTCTTTTCGGTGAACGATGAGGCCACCACGTATGAATCGCCAACAATCAGCGCATGTAATTGCTCGTTTTCCAGTGTCCATTGGTTGCCGTTCCACCACACAGGATTACGCGGAGCCGAGCGTGAATGTTTGATGCCGTAACTATTGAGGATACTGCCGAACGTGTCCAACAATGATTCTGGCCCCTTCGCCAAAAGACCGTGGCCACCTCGGAGAATAGCTGTAGATCGCCCTGGAAGATTGAGGAAATGATCTACTGGAAACCAATTGCCGAGCACACTGCGTTGTGCTTCGATAAGAGCACCAAATAACGACAATGCGTCCGTAGACGTTCCGTTGAAGTAGAGTTCATTCTGTTGTTGGTTGTGCGGCCACAATACGACGTGTTCAGTTCCGAGCCAAACAAGATGATCGTTGGCAGCCGCGATGATATGATGCGATCGGGCTTGTTTGCACGTGATGCGGAATTGAGAATCTGGCGAACCGGGGACGTGGACACACAATAGCAGAATCAAGTCCGAGCCTCTCCAATCTGCGGACGTGATCGTTGTCCATCCGTCCTCTTCATATTCAAGAGTGCCTGTACGTTCCAGCAATTTTGTGAGCATGGCGTCTGTATGTGTCGGCGGTGTAACGGCAAGGTTCAGCGAGCCCGAGCTGCCAGCAATGAACAACCAATGTCCTCGAATGCAACCGGGAGTAGTTCGATATCATCACCTACGGAATTGCACACATACTAAAACACGCTCTGTGCAAATCTCAAAGTCGGCATTCGAGAGGACGTAAATTGTTCGTTCGGTCGAATCGAGTCCATTTGCATCAATGCGAAACCCGCGTTCCGTTGTCCCGTCAATCGCCTCGCTCAAATTGGAGCTCATTGGGGATACTACTAGGAAGGACGAATAGGGCGTTGACCGGGCGAGCGTGTTTGATGTTCGTGTAAGTAACGACGCTAGCGGCGGGGCGGTTTTACCGCTTGGCTATCAGGCGTTGAACCCTCTTTGAGTTGTCGATCAGCGGACTTCAGCTTTGAGCGAGTAAAAGGACCATCGACTCCGCAAGCCGTTGCAATCCCGGACAAAAACGCTGATAGGCCACAAACCAGCAGCAATCGAGCGAACACGTACGAGCCAATTGTTGTTGATTCAGGCCACCATTTAATGTCAAACAGGGTAGATCGTTCAGGTATCTTCGCCAGAGCTTGAATCAGAACCAGCAAGGATGTCAAAAGCAACGAAAACATCATCCATTCGCGAAAACGCTTCCAGTTCTTTACAAGTGAAGTTTCAACTCGCATGTGCATCATTATTCACAATGGACTTTGCCCGTGCCTGCGATGGTTCGACGTATTCGGCCATACGCTCGTAGCCTTGGTGCATCAGGAATACGATCGAGTCTTCAGGAAGTGGAAACGAACGCCAGATTCGTTGAGGAGGTCCAGTGCCCAATCGCGCCTTTTGAAGAGATAGTCAGCATGACAATCCGAGCCCACTAATTCCGGTGGCGGTGATGCACCCGCAATTGCCACGTTGGCGCAATAGGCGACAGGTATCGGCAGCCCAAGATGCTCTCCGAGACGCGCGATTGATGCCGAGTCCATCGGACCACCAATGAGGCCAAGGTTGCCGTATCGATCGAAGAACGCTGTAGGCGTCGAAGTCATGAATTCGTTGATGCTGGCGGTAAACGTTTGCGGTAACCCGGCGGCGGACAAAAGGCCATTAATTCAAAACTCGTGTTGTCGTCCGCTCCATTTCACGGCCTGCTTGGCTGCGGTCCCTTCAGGTTGTCGAGGTACCAGGCGAGAAACTCATCAAACGAATTGGCAATTTGAGCCACCTCTATGACATCGTGGTCAAAAAATACTACAGGAGCGTCGTCGGACACGCTAGATTGCCGGCGAAAACCGATCAGGTTCCCCATGCAATCCGAGGCGACGCCGACTACATCTTCCGGCATGCCGGCGGCCCAGTACCCCTTTGTTCCTTCAATCGCTTCCGCTGGGGCGAGGACTTGTTGAATATCAGGATGGTCGATGTTTCCGTCAGCGATCTCGCTTAGTATATCTGGTGTATACACCGGTCCATACTTAGTCATGAACTGGCGAAACGCTTTTGGGAGTTTCGTGGCCAGTGCGGATTCGATCCTATCGAGTTGCGCTTCGGACACAGGCCCCTGACGCTCTCCAACGTGGAAGCGTTCGATGAAGTCGGGGTGAATGTCGGTTCGTGTTCGCATAGCAGCTTTCGGCTCGCATCGACGGCCCGCGCGATACGTGCTGACTTCAAAATCACCCCGACCGCCGACTCTGTTGTATGCGATTGTATGGTTACCCGGCGTCCGTTTCCGACTCGCGTTCAAGTCCTCGAAGACACCACCGCGTCGATACGTCACCGCGCTGGTACAACTCCAGCAAATCCGGCGTAGCGGTCCGTCGGTTCGGTACGAAACCGATCCATCGCGGAAAAAGTGAACTGTAGTAATCCCAAACGGAGGTGTCACCAATTTTTGTTCCCCGGATCAAATGCGTGCGATAGTTAAAGACCTGACGCAACGACGAGATCAGTTCGAAAGGCATACTGGGAGTGGTTTCGTCGGACCAAATCAACGCATCTGACATTAGATCGTATCGCACGGTCGCGATCGGGTCTGCGATATTGATCGCATTGAGCATCTCAGCATGCTTCAGTAACACTGGATCGACTGTGGGGTGCTGCATCGCAACTCGTCTCTTAGCGGGAATGTCGGTCGTGCCGGCGAGCGATTCAATCGGGTAACCGCAGCCATCACCGGGCACGCGCGAGTAAAGCCACTAGGTAAAAACGGGCGATCTCGTGCGCGTCGGCGAGTCTTTGTTATCCGAAAGTCATGGTATACAGCGATGCTTCCCTAAGTTTCTGTTAAAACGGGCTCAACGTCACAATTGTCGCAATCAAATCGATCTGACATTTCTGCGCCAACGAAAAGCTGTACGTCGAACCGTCCGAACTCCAGTGAGTCGCCTTTAACTTTTCGATCCTCAATGTGTATTCTATCAATCCCTTCCGATAGTGAACCGAGTGATCGCATAGGTAGAGGATTTGTGCAGCAGATCTTCCAATTGCGGTCAGCGTCAACCACTACAATCTCAAGCAACACGGGATCAGTGTGAAGAGTGGCCACGGCAGAAAGCAATCGGGCATGAGGCTGTGTAGCAAAGTGAAACTTAGTCATGCTTCGGTCGGCATTGATGCCCCTTTAATTTCCTTCGAATAACGGCGGCGGTAACCGATACTGCCGGGTTTGAATTGATGTCAGGAATGGACGAATCGGCGGCTTCGCTTACCGCTTTGTTCCGCATCATTTGCGGTTCATCAAGGCATACTGAACCCTACAAGCCGCAACATGATCAGTCATTAAGTATAATAGCGTTCGTAACGTTGCCGAATCGTGTAACCGCAAATTTGAATCGGATATTGGTTGATGGGATAGTTTGCTCGAATAGCGAAGCAACAAGTGACAGACCAAGCGCCAGTCCTCCCCCTTACCAATCGACCAAAGATCGACGAGGCTTTGCTCCCGGCCACTAGCGTCTTCAACGAAACGAAACTCGGACTCGAAAATTGATGCATATCACCGAGTTCCTCGACATATCGATCAAACATTGCGAATTCATTGGCAAGTCGAATCTCAAGTGAGCGCTCATACTCACGGGTCATTTTCAGATATGCTTTGTCTGCTAGTTGAACCAGCCGTGACTCCCACAATTTCGCCTCATCGTGATTAGATAGAATCGTCCAATGTCTCTCTGGATCTGCTTCCAATGCGAACATGAGACTGTAATCAACACTTGAAATACAATCATCGTTGAGCCAATTAGGAGAAGCAGACACGGATGTCTTTGCGTAGACCGTTTCGCCGAGTCTCCCCTGCCCACATACACGAAGTTGCTCAAAGATTCGCGGAATCGCCGACGGACGTGAGAAATCAATTTCCTTCGTGTGGCGCAAGGGCGACGCAAGCTGAATCGTAGCACTTCCAGTTCGCGGAAGAGGCGTTTCGGGCTAACCAACATTCTTGTCATGGAATCTTGATGCAGAACAACAAAGGTAACCGGGCACGAACGGTAGACTTTGACTTCAGCTTCGGCGTGCCTGAGTGCTCTGGTTCATTGTTTAATTCCTGCCGCGCGGTGGCTTCAGTTGTTAATCAAAGGACACACAGACGTCACAATCAGAGCCAATTGAACGCTGCAGTGCAATCCGCAAGTCAGTCAAGCAATAGTAACGCCACCCCGCACCTTTATCCCACTTGGCTTCAATCGGGTCTAAGCCCGATCGTTCGTCCAGTTCAATTGCATCCCAAACCTCGGCGCTGCCAAATCGTTGCCGGTAGATTTCATAAAGCAAATCGACTAAAGGTAACAGGCGTTTAGAAGATGCAGGCGGAATCAAGAAGTACTCTCCCGTTTCTTCAAGTTGACGCTGAAGCGGCGCTATCAATTCGTTGATGAACGCATCACGCTCGGATTCAGGAAGCTGTGTGGGCAGTTCTTCCAACACTCCCGATATGGCTGAACCCGATTTGTCGTCACCAACAAAGTCATCGCATTGGATGTAGCCGCCGCCCATTGTGTGCCTCTGTGTTGCAAACGTTCTTTGTCGCCGAACGGCAAAAAATCACGCGGCGGCCAAGTGATTCCGATTTCAGAAACGACGCAATTCACCGCTCGCGTGCATTTTGTTGCTCCCCATATTCTATGCTGCGCGTCGACCGAATGCGATGCGATCGATCTGGTTTGCTGTGGTGAAAGCGTTCGCGATTGCGGTGTTTAGTGCCTGAATCCGAGATCCATACACCGATCGGTGAAATATTCGATGCCACCAATTATTGCATAGGGAAAGATCGAATTCGAAACAGTCTTGTCGATTACCACTTGGAACCCATTGGACGTAAAGGAACCATGTCCAACCATCAATTTTGATGTAAGTGTACCAACCGTGATCTTCAGGATTCGGTTCGCGCAGAACAGTAACAGTCTCGTCTCGTCGTAGAGCTTCGCAAAGATGTTGGATTACAGGCTGCGTCGCCATGTATTGCCACAGCTCGCCGAAGTCGCCGGAGAAGATTGGTTTGGGAGCGCGCTGAACATCGTCGTCGTGAGGTAGAGGTCCTGTCGAATTGAACGTACCAAAAATCGGTGTCATTCGTTTTGTAGTGGTGGTATTCAATTCAATAGGGAACGACCACAATCACGCGGTTACGGCCACGTGACTTACCATCAGGAAATGCGCGAACCGCAACTCGCGTTCATTGGATTGTTCGCCCTGCTACTTGCTTGGGGGAAGTTGCGGGAACTGGTTCTTCGGGGCATTATCTTCGGCGCGCTTCAGTTCCTCTTCCGTTATAGGGGTCGTAAATGTAACAGAATATGATCGATTCTTAAGCAGTAGTATTTCGTCGGCAGAAATCCACGCCTCCCCAGATTTCGACCTTTGCTTGCGAGCAGGATAAAAGACTAGCGAGATGCCCGTTATAGTGGACTTGGATTTCGAAAAATAGGCGCATACGTCGGAATGGTTCGGATCGAGATTGAAATACAAGTTCGAACGATCGGGATCGGTTCTCGCAAATGCAAACCCTCCCTCACCAAACTTGATTCCGCGATTCTTAAGAACGTTTGTTGCATCCTCTAGAGATTGCCCGACAAATATCCGGTCAGTGACAATACGATTGGTCTCCTGAGCAACTGCTCGATAAAGGAGCATCAAGACAACTCCAAGTGCAAGAACGTAACCAGCTTGTTTCATCGATTTGCCTCATTGGACGAACGCTTGCGATCGGCAGCTCGCAGTCAAGGGATTCTCAAGTCGGCCGGATTCTATCGCGAGTCTGCCGCATCGCTTTGGTCAGGGTTTTGGCGACCCGCACCAGCCACGACCTGATTGAGGACCGCCGCTACCTGGGCGGGACATTCGAGCATAGCGTAATGGCAGGCATCAAGCGACACCATGCGAACGCCTTCGCCCAAATTGGCTGCCATCCGATCCTGATGCCGGGGCGACAGAGGGCCCCGGTCTTGCAAGCACTTGATGTAAGTGCCAGCGGCCGGTAAACGCCCTGTCCACAACACCGGCTCCCGAACTAAAGCGGCGGACTCTCGCGTCAGGCGATCAAAGGCTTGCCCCGCGCGCTCTGAACTTAGCCCATTGAACAGTGTTCGCTCGGTTATCTTCCGGCTCGCCGCGAACGTCGGGCCCGAGAGACTCAGGATGAGACGACTCGCCACACGCATCACTAGCGGAAATGAGTCCAAAACCGATTGTCCCGGTTGCGGGACTGGGCCGGCGAGAACAATGACGTGGATTGTGCGGTCGGCCAGTTGCTGAAGCGAGGAAAGGACAACCGCTGCCCCTAGGGAATGGCCAACGAGTATCAACGGCCCTGTCGGGGGTATTTGATCGGTAATACAGCGAGAACACTCGGCGAAGCTGAGCGCAGCGAGTTCGCCGGGGCGGCTACCATGCCCCGGCAAATCAACCGCCACTGAGGGACGGATCAGAAGAGGCCGCACCTCATCCCATACCCACGCGCCGGCATGGCCACCATGTACCAACACAAAAGTCGGTTGCACTTCAGTCATCGCACACCATCTGTCGCCGAACGCCACCGATCACGGGGCGGCGACGATTGATTGTCCATTTGAAATCCGCGCGCCTTCGCCGCTCCCGTGTATCGGCTTGTTCGTAGGCGTTTACCCAATGCTGGGCGATTCAAGGTCACCCGCCAAACATCTTAACAATTG
Organism: Planctomycetota bacterium; assembly: GCA_017303505.1. Taxonomy (GTDB): domain Bacteria; phylum Planctomycetota; class Planctomycetia; order Pirellulales; family Pirellulaceae; genus JAFLCP01. Next base: position 32,851 of record JAFLCP010000087.1, read on the forward strand.
CTCTACCGTTTGTTTTGCGGCCTCTGAGTTAGACTCGTCAA
>JAFLCP010000088.1:0-29147 GCA_017303505.1 Planctomycetota bacterium
AGCGAGATCCTATATAACTTCAACTCTACCGGCCGAGCATATGCCGGTTCCCACTTCTATCAAAAGGGTGGGGTCTACGAGATCAAGTTGACGCTGCTGGATGACGATGGTGGGGTGGATACTACCACTGCTTTCGTCGCAATTCGCGGTACCAACCTGATCAATGGCGTACTATATGTTATTGGTTCGGACTTGCGGGATGTGATCGATGTCGACTGGGACTGTGACAAGTTGGAAGTGCGGTTGGGCAATGATGATTGCAACGATCAAGTTGTTAAGTTCCCGTTGTCGGCAGTTCGCTCCATCTTAGTGAGCGGCGGATTCGGTAATGATTCGATCTCGATCGATCGGCCTGCAAGTATCCCCGTCAAGATTCAAGATGACGGTGGAGATAACTGCATTGATGCCGATGAAGGGCAAGAGTTAGTAATTGCCGGTGCCGGCAATGATCATATCGATTTGGGTGACGGCTTATTCTGGATTGATGCCGGCAATGGAAACAATGACATTGAAGTCGGCGATGGACATGGGGAAATAATTTCTGGTTCTGGCTTCGATGAAGTGGAGACAGGGGCTGGCAATCATGTGATCCGCGTTGGCCATGGTGGCAGCCGAATCGACATCGATGGTGATGGAAATAACCTGATCGTCGCTGGCGACGGCGATAACCGAATCGAAACTCGAAACGGCAATCAAGACATCACGACTGGGGCGGGTAACGACTATATCTATACCAAAGATGGAAACGTCTTCATCAATGCGGGGCATGGCAATAACACGATCTACGCGGGCGATGGATTCCATCGAGTCATCACCGGTTCTGGACGGGATATTGTTAACGTCGATGATGGCGACTTTGTGATTGAGGTCGGTGATGGAACCAATGAAGTTCGAATTGGCAATGGAAATGGTTCAATTGCAGCTGGTTTGGGTTACGACACCATCTATGCCGGGCAAGGCAATCACAATATCAACGTCGGTCATGGAGGTAGTTACATTGATTTGTGTGGTACTGGTGATAACGAAATCACTGCTGGCGATGGCAACAATACCGTTTTGACCGGTAACGGCCGCCAAGTTATTACTACGGGCAATGGCAATGACTACATTAGCACCGGAAACGGTGATGTGAACATCAACGCAGGTGAAGGCAACAACACCATCTATGCTCAAGATGGATTTCACAGAATTCGTGCTGGGGCTGGTCGCGACATTATCTGCGTTAGCGATGGCGATTTTGATATCGATGCCGGCAATGGCAACAATGAGATCTTCATCGACAATGGTAATGGTAGGGTAATCACCGGAAGTGGTTACGATAAGGTCGAAGTTGGTACGGGCAACCACACGATCAACGTGGGACATGGCGGAAGCTTTATCAACGTTTATGGAAACGGTGACAACGAGATTACGGCAGGTGATGGCGGCAACAACATTTCGACAAGAAATGGTCGCCAAATCATTATCAGTGGAAGCGGTAACGATACGATTCGAACCGGCAGCGGCAACGACATCATCGATGCGGGGGCCGGAAATGATTCGGTTTACGCAGGTGCTGGAAACGACGTGATTCTCGGTGGCAGCGGTAACGACTGGTTGTACGGCGAAGATGGTTTAGATTTGTTGGTCGGTGGCCTCGGTGCAGATTACCTTTACGGTGGAAACGGCGATGATATTCTGATTGGTGGCCGCTTGGCTTATGAAAACAATCGCCAAGCTTTGGAAGCCATTATTCAGGAATGGTCGAGCAATCGCACTTACAACGACCGTGTTGCCAGATTGACGGCAGGTATCGGTCCGAATCAGTCGATCAAGCTCGATTCCAGCACTGTGTCAGCGGACAATGAAAGAGACTTCTTGTACGGTCAGAGCGGAACCGATTGGTTGCTCTCGGACAACAAAGATAGCCTCAGTCAGTAAGTGAGACGCTGCGGACTATAGAAATGCTAGATTCAGAACTGGCTGACGATGGGATGGAAGTCCTATCGTCAGCTGGTTGGAATAGCGAGAAGTAATTCGTGACGATGTAACGACTAGACGGAACGATAAGCGGCTTGTGCAAGACAGCAAAAAAAACTACGAACGTCTGGGAGGAGTTCCAAACAAAGTAATGAGTTCAGCCAATTCGTCATCAACATCAGCAGGGTCGGCCACTGTCGCGGCAACTTCTTCCCGAAGTATCTCACGATAGCGACGGCGCAAACGGTAGAGCGTCATCGCTAAAGCAGCAGGGCTCAGGCCATTCTGGTTGGCGATTTCGTCTCGAGGCACCGCGTCAGGGCTATTGACCAAATGGGGTTCCAGCAATTGAAAAAGCGCACCTTTGTTGGCTCGAATACATTCTTCTTCGAGACGGTTGCGTACTTGACGGAGTAGAGATTGGGCCCACTCCTTTTGGAACAATGTTTCTGGCGTTTCAGTTTCTGTCGGTTCAAAGTCTCGGATTGCTTCGAAGTCTGCTGCTGTCAGTGAGAGAAGTGAATGTCCACCCCCGCGGCGAGCTGTTCCGGCATGTCGACGTTGATTGGAAACATAGTTTTTGAAAGATACCAACAGAAAGGAACGGAATCGTCCCTTGCCTGGGTCTGCAACAGAAAGAGATTGATGATCTAGCAGATGCGCAAAGAAGCCTTGTGTAAGGTCCATGGCATCGTGATGATTGTTGCCGCTCCGACGAGCAAATGTATACAAGGGCTGCCAGTAAGTCTGGCACAGCTCTGCCAAGGCCTGTCGATGAGTCGATTCGCCGGTTTCGTTGTTCGCCTTGGCGATCATACTCCAACGAGTTGTCGGGAATCTTCCTGCCGCGTCTGGGGCCATAAACTTCCGCTAAAAAATGCCTGTGACAACGTCATCTTCCTAAACGTTCAAGCCTTAAATGGGGGGCTAGATTTTCCCCACAAAAAGGTAATTCGTCACCGGGGACACTTTGGGGACAAATAATTTCGTTTGATGATACAAGAACTTTTTGTTTGTGAAATGCTCCCCTGCTGAGATGGGTGTTTATGGAGGGGGCGAACTTGGTGGTGGGATGAGGAAGTGTGGGATTGTTTGGGAAAAACTCAAGTTGAAATATAATGGCGGTGCGGCAGAAGCGATCTGAAATCGGTGTTTGAAAGCATGTCATCCCATTCCAAAACACCAGACGCAAACACTTCGGAAGAATTTCTCGCTAAGGATTAATGAATGAAACCGAAGGCTTATAGCTCATGTCTGAAATGAATCATGCCTGTCAAACGTGCGGTAGATCCTATGCGCAGAAGCTGACCCACCACACATGTCCAGCCTGTTCGGTTCATCTACTGCAATTGGGGCTTCCAGAGGAAAATAGTCCCAGCATACTTTTGGGGACAACACACTCCAAATTTGGATCCTTGGCTGGTCGAAGCTCTCAGAGTTATCATGCGTCGTTGGAACGACAAGGTGTTATTGCAAAATTTGACGATTACGAGTTGCTTCATGAGATTGCTCGTGGCGGAATGGGGGTTGTCTTCAAGGCTAAGCAGATAAGCCTGCAACGTGACGTAGCTATTAAGATGATTTTGGCTGGACAGCTGGCAACACCCGAGCTGGTTCAACGTTTTTGTCGAGAAGCTGAAGCTGCTGCAAAACTCCGGCATCCCGGAATCGTGAGAATATATGAGATTGGAGAATTTGAATCACAACACTATTTCTCGATGGAGTTTATTGAAGGAGCTAGTCTCGCTGAATGCATGCGCGAATTCTGTTTGCAAGAAGGCCTCTCGCGATCAGAACGCAAAACCAAGGAAAAGGCGATTGCCGAGTTAATGCTGAAAGTCGCGAGAGCTCTCGATTACGCACATCAACATGGTGTGCTGCATCGCGACATGAAGCCCTCCAATATCCTTGTGGATGAACAGGGACAACCGCATTTGACGGACTTCGGCTTAGCGAAGTTAACCGGTGCCGAGAAAAGTGGCTTAACCATCGCGAATGCTGTGCTTGGAACGCCTGGCTATCTAGCGCCCGAACAGGTTGAAGGGCGATTCGATCGCGTCACCACCGCGACAGACGTCTATGGGTTAGGTGCAACCTTGTACGAATTGCTCACTGGGCAGCCACCGTTTGCAGGGGCAAGTGCATTTGAAACCATGTGGATGGCAGTTCATCAAGATATCAAGCCACCTCGCGCGCTGAACGCTACGATACCACATGATCTAGAGACCATTGCGCTGCGCTGTTTGGAAAAACAGCCCGAACAGCGGTACAGTTCGGCCGCTAGTGTAGCGGATGAACTGCAACGCTTTCTTCAGAATGAGCCGATTCAAGCCAGACCCATTTCACGCTTGGAATATCTTTCGCGATTGACACGTCGCAATCCACGCATGTCGGCTTTGGTCGGTGCATTGCTCTTAACTTTTTGGGTGGGTTGTGGTGTTTCGCTTTGGCAATGGGCTCGGGCAGAACGATCCAATAGTGCTTTGATAGAAAGCGTGGAGCATTTGGAATGGAATGCCATAGATGCCATGCTAAATCAAGGTGAGTCTTCGAGAGCACTTGCAACCGTTGCTTCATTGATTCGCAATAACCCGCATGATAAGAACGCAGCGATGTTTGCAATGTCTTTGATGGAGGAAGTTCCTTTACCCATACCTGCTGCGCCTACGTTTCAACACGTGAATCGATCTGAACTCAGTATCGCAAGAATTAGTCCGGATGGGAGATTCATCCTCACCGGTTCGGTTGACGGAACGGCTTGGTTGTGGGATGCGGAAAAGGCCGTTCCACGCGGCGAACCGTTTTTGCACCAAGGTGGCGTTACGTGGGCGGAGTTTCATCCCCAGGGGACGATGGTTGTTACCGCTTCGAAAGATGGTTTGGTTCATCTTTGGGATACAACAGATGGTCAGCATCTGGCTGAACCTTTCGAACTCGGACTCCCTATTCGTCGGATTCACTTTAGCGAAGATGGGAATTTACTTTTGGTTCAAACGGATAAAAGTGTCTGCGTGCTTGATAGTCATACAGGAACGCCGCGCTTTGAGCCGATCGTTGTCGCCGGCAAGATCCTTACCTGTCATTACGTTTTGGACGATCAAGCCATTTTTGTGGCCGAATCCAATCGTGATCAGTCCCGCGTTTGGGTATGGAATTCTAGTACAGGAGCCCAGATGCATGACGTAAACATCGAACCCTTTATGCAAGTCGATTTAGCAGACGATCTTTCAAAGCTCTTAATTATCGACTCGGCTCGACACTTTTGGCTTACCGAGTTTCCGAATCATGCCAAGAGAATAAAACTAGCCGCAGAGTTGGAGGATATAGAGTACGCAAGTTTTGATTTGTCAGGAGAATTGTTTTGTACAATGAGCGGAAATCAAGCGTCCCAGATTTGGAGCACGAAGTCAGGGCTTCCTATCTCGGCGGAACTTCCACACTATTATCTATTGGCAGGTGTATCGTTTGTTGATAACGACAAGCGTTTGTTAAGTTGGGGGGACGATGCGCTAATACAAATTTGGGACGTACCGAGTGGTCGCAAGGTTTGCGAACCGTTGCGACATTTGCACCGAGTGAGATTCGCAGATTTCGCGCGTAGAGGAACGCAGGATTTGGTTTTGGGAACATTAAGACATCAGAAACCTGCCCCGTCGGTAACAATGACAGGTTCAGCGCAACTTTGGGCGATTCCCAACAATGACGCAAGCAACGTACGTAAGATGGATTTGGATATCAATGGTTTTGATGGTGTTTGCTATAGTCCCGACGGTTTGTTCGTTGCAGTTGGGCATACCAGCCAAGAGCTGCGGATCTTCAGCACAATAACCGGGGAACGCACTGGAGTCTCAATTCCAGTGGGGGGAAGTGCCTGGGGAATCTTGTATTCCAAAGATGGCAAGAAAATTATCACGACAACCGCAAACGGTTTAGTCAAGTGTTTTTCCGTGGCCGATGGAAAACAACTGCACAAAACGATCGATGTCAAAGCGACAATTCAGCCCGCGGAACTTTCGAAAGATGGGCGGATTTTTGTAACCGGATCTACCGACGGCTTTGTTCGAAGCTTTGATGTTGAATCATTTTCTTTGAAACACGCCATGAAACATGGGGCAGAACTCAATGCTGTGGCCATTTCTCCTGACGGCAAGGAGATTGCGAGTGCTGGTGAAGACCACGTCGTGCGAGTTTGGGACACTGAGTCCGGTGAACGACTCCGCGAGTACATTGGGCATACGAACGAAGTAATGATGGTTGAATATAGTCCCGATGGTAAGAGTATCGTGACAGCTTCGTTAGACTTCACTGCCCGAATTTGGGATTCCAAAAGTGACAAAATGCTCTTTGAGTTGACTCATCGTGGTGAAGTGATGGACGTTGCAATTAGCCCGAATGGCCGTTGGATTGCTACAGGCTCTCGCGATCGTACAGCGGTTATTTGGGACGCTGAAAACGGCAAACCAATCATTAATGGATTGTTGCATCAGCAAGGCGTTCGTAATGTGCAGTTTAGCCCCGACGGAACCAAACTGTTGACATCGGCCTTTGATGGATTGAGATTATGGGACGTTGCAACCGGTCATCCTTTAACGGTGACGATCAAACAGCCCATGCTCGGTGGAACGGGGTTCCAGAGCGACACCGGCCGTGGAGGCTTTTCTCCAGATGGAAGCAAAGTGGTACGTTGCGCTGATTCTTACCACGCAATTTTATGGCAATTCTCGGAACCTATCGAACGAACGCCCGAGTGGTTTGCAGACTTTTTAGAGTCAGTCGCTGGCCAACGAATTTCAGCTGAAACTCGTCGACCTGAGACGGTTGAACCGGAACAGTTTTTGAAATTGAAACAGCGAATTCTTCAATCTCCGGATGAGGATAGTTACACCGTTTGGGCCCAAAAATGGTTAGAGTGATTCTCGAATCAAAAAAGCTGTGTTGCCGACTCCCCTGTTGCGGTTTTCCGCAGATACAATAGAGGATCTTCGCAACGCAGTGAGATAGAAGGAATCCTCCGTGAATTTTTCCCGCTTTTATAAAATTGGGTGGTTGGTAGGGACAACTCTTTTCCTCGTCATGGGAGTGAACCCAACGCACGGGCAAAATCCTCGATCTATCGAGATTTTGAGCAAGGAGACTTTTTGGGATAATCAAGATTTGGAATGGTTTGCAGAGAACGTTCCGATCTTCGAATGTCCCGATCCCGATATCACAACAACCTACTATTACCGTTGGGAGTTGCTGACGAAGCACTTGACCTATGGGTCTCCCAATAGTGGTTATTCATTCACGGAGTTCATCGATCGCCCATTTTGGTCCGGAGCGTATGGTGCGATTAGTTGTCCAGCGGGACACCAAATCTATGAAGCTCGCTGGTTGCGTTCTCCACGTTACGCTAGGGACTATGCTCGCTATTGGTTGAAGACGCCCGGCGCACAGCCAAGGAATTATTCGACATGGCTCGCTGATTCAATGTGGGCCAGCCATTTAGTTCATCCGAATTCGACCGAGTTGATCGAGTTATTGCCTGACATCATCAAGAACCATGAAGGTTGGGTTGCACGACATTACGATGCCAACGTGGGGTTGTTTTGGCAAACCGGTCATGATGATGGTATGGAATTCAATATCAATAGTCGCCAAACTCAAGACATCTTGCGAGGCGCCCCCAGCTATCGTCCATCTTTCAACGCTTACATGTGGGCTGATATGCAAGCGATAGCGCGCATTGCGGAGCTGGCGAAGAATCCTGAAATCGCCAAAGAGTATCTCGCGAAAGCCGATCAGTTGAAAGCAAAAATGTTCGAGCTGATGTGGGATCCAAAACGAAAGTTCTTCTTTCCTGTGCTGAAGAATGATGAAGAACGCGATGGGCATAAACTGAAAGCGTTGACACGTACTTACGAAAGTGGTCAGTTTGCCGGAGATCCGCACGGTAGAGAGTTGATCGGTTACGTCCCTTGGCAGTTTTCGATGATTCGGGGCGAGTCTGAATTCGATATTGCTTGGAAGAAGCTCATGGATCGAGATGGATTTTATGCCGACTTCGGACCATCGACTGTCGAGCGTAATGATCCGATGTTCCTGCTTAAAAATTCCTGTTGCTGGTGGAGTGGACAGTCATGGCCTTATGCGACCACTCAAACGCTAAAGGGACTTGCAAACCATTTGCAATTCGGAGGTAAAGCTCTTACCAAAGAAGACTATTTCAAGTTATTGCAGATTTATGCACGTTCGCATCGAAAGGATGGGAAACCTTACTTGGCCGAAGCGCTGCATCCCGATACAGGTTCCTTTGAAGGGCATGATGGATATAATCATTCAGAACATTACTTTCACTCTGGCTTTTGCGATCTGATCATCACAGGCTTGGTGGGTTTCATTCCGAGAGATGACGATGGATTCGAAGTGCGTCCACTCATTCCGGATCATTGGGATTATTTTCGGTTAACCGGCTTGAAATATCGCGGGCATGAACTCGATATCTACTGGCACAAACACGATGACAAAATCCATGGTCAGGGATTGCGATTGTTTGTGGATAACAGGCTAGTTGCGACTTCATCAAAGCTAGAGAATCTCACTATTTATGGAGCGTTTCCTAAGGCCCATTTCGATGTAGAAAGTCGCAAGTTGACCAACTTTGCCGTCAACAATGATGGAACGTATTATCCGAGAGTAACGGCCTCGTATACGTCCGGGCGATCCTCCTTGTCGAAGGTGAATGACGGGAATTTCTGGTACACGTTACATCCACCCAACCGCTGGACCTGTGAAGGCTCACCCAACCTGAATGATTGGATCGAGGTCGATTTCGGTACCCCACGCAACATTGATACGATTAAGTTGTACTTGCTTGATGATTCGAACCTTCCAAGCAGTACCGTTGGCACGCCGAGCAGCATTGCGCTCGAGACATACGTCGATGGTAAATGGTTGCCGCTGGAATATCATGGTGGACCGGGCCCCATTGAAGGTCATAAGCCCTATTCTTTACGTTTGCGAGATACAACGTTGAGTCGATTTCGAGTGATTTTCAATCACTCTTTGGGCCGCAAAACGGGGTTGACCGAAATCGAAGCTTGGGGCGATGCGAAGTTGCCGCTTCCTCCCCTACCCCATCCCGAAGGAAATCTCGCTTATAACGATGGAACCCAAGAGTTTCCGAAAGCGACTGCTAGTTATCACGATCGATTTGGAGGTGTACCAAAGTCTGCAATCGATGGGATCACGAACTTTCAACCGACGCCAACGAATCGTTGGACCAGCTATGAATCGCCGAATGAAAAAGATTGGCTTGAGATCGATTTTGGGAAAGTAGTTGAGTTCGGACGCGTTGAATTGGCGATTTATGATGACCGCGGTGGTGTTCAGGCACCGCTCCATTTCGATATCGAAGTGTGGTTGGATGGTAGCTGGCAATCATTGAGTGAGGTGAAGCGAAGCCCAGATGAGCCTGTGGGCGGCCAATGGAACACTGCGACGTTCAAGCCGCAAAAGTCATCGAAGTTGCGTATTCAGTTTACTAATCGGTCCCCTGCTCGCAGCGGCGTGACCGAAGTGATGGTTTGGGCTGATTAGCCGCACGCGTTAGCGTCGGTTTCCCTCGTTCCCATGGCTCTGCCTGGGAACGCACTGCATGAGAGGCTCCCGCCTCGTGTTTCTCCTCTGTCTCTCGACCCGGCATCGGACTGTTGTTTGTGCCTTGTGGGTACCCGACAGCGTAACTTGCGGCGTTCCGGCTATGGGTAAGCGTCCATGCTTGCGCGGTGTGTGTGGTGGTGGAACGGACGCGTCTGATGCGCTGACGAATCCAACGGCGCGAGCCTTTCCATCGGCGTACAATATCAACCGACAAGCTTGCGCGGTGTGTGTGATTGCACGGATAAGTCTACCGCGCTGATGAGCCAAACGTCGTGGGCGTGGCCTTCAGCGCGCGGGCTAAGCCAAGCCCTGCATCGCAAATTCAACGATGATTTCGACGCAACAAACTAAAGGGCGATCCATGGGAAAGTGGACGCAGGGCTATCGACCGTTGTCGTCGTCATTCATCATATTTCGTCAAGAATCTGTTCGAGATGGTCTTGAAAGAGATCCGTGAGTCACCTGATCCATGTACCCATACAAGTCCTTCCCGATCCGTGTTGGAGTTGATCAAGCTTGACCCTTCGGCAAAGCTCAAGATCTCATCAATGGATTTAGGAACCTCGTAGACTCCAATTTTGGGGACACTCTTCAAGTCCAGCTGACTACATAGTTGTTCGAACGTCTCTTTGTCGACGTACGATGAACTTTCAATATCGAAGATGTTGAACAAATAGAGCTCAAGAGTTTTCAGCCTATAACGATTTCCTTGTATTCCCGGTCCGACGAGTTCGCCCTGTAGTGCGTAGGATCGGGTAATCGATGCCAACCGGTCTTGGATATTGAGCATCCGAGCGACTCGCCAATGACTGTTCTGTTCGCTTTCGGCTAACTCCCAATTTCTTCCGCACACACCAAAAATCCCGTTATTCAGAAAAGCAGTGAAGGATGTGCCATCGATCTTTTCCGAAACGGTAAACGGTTTATGAAAGAAGGTGTGATAATCGTTCGCCAAGTTCTGAACACGCTCTTCGTCTGTTTTACTAATGAAAGCTGGGAAAGGCCCCGACACATTACCACCTAGTGACGTAGGAAGAGGCGGATCATACTTGATGATTCCAAGCTCGGCACTGACATCTTCACCTACTTCGAAGGGTCTTCCAAGTAAAGTTGTATTGAGCAATAGACCTTGAGAAACTTGCCCTCGCAGTTTCATGGTACGCAGACGAAAACCCTCCTGGCTTTCCAGTTTTCGATAAGACGATTTTCGCAAGAACTCGAACTCGTCTCGAATAGGCAAAAACGAATCGATTTCACAGTAAATGACCGGTGAGCCAACTGCGAAGTCACCTTTCTTGACGACACATTTCCAGCCATCCACGATAGCCAACTCAATCAAGTCGGCGCCTGCGATAGGTTTGAGATCATTCACGACGCGAATGGTTGCCAATTTTCGCATAGTGTTTCCTAGTTCATGAGTGCTTAAGTTGTTTCAACCAGAGACTAACGACCCGAATTGCGGGTTCAGGCGAATTTTAGGCCTCTTCAGCAGAAATTGTGGGATGATTTTGTTTCTGGAAGTGATGCTACCTGAGGATATGCGGTAACTGCAATCTTTTCAGAAGTTTTAGATCCATACGTGATCCATACAAGGAAACCATCCACAGGTTTAGCGGAAGAGCTATAGGAAGAAACATAAATGAATGACGGACGGTTCGGCATCGGTACTCATGATTGATACTGTTAATAAAAGGCTGTATCTTATCCTCGGATATCTGGGTTGGCTTCATTTTGTCAGAGTTTGACGCGGGGCTTCCACGCGGTCTGGCATGTTCGATTGCGTTTTCCTGTTTTTGCTTTTCTCATCCTCTCGTTCTTAACGCATCCTTCCTCTTCCCCTAATTCACCATTGAAGGCCCTCCTCCATGCCGATTTCCGTTACTTGTCCAAGCGGACATAAGATCAACGCTTCTGAGAAGTATGCAGGTAAGACAGTAAAGTGTCCTAAATGTAGCGAGCCTATACAGATACCGACGATGAAAGTGGAGGAAGAGCTAATTGATTTATCTGAGACAGTCGCAGAAGTTGCTGACCCATTTTCAAGCTTCAATGGGGATGTTGGAGCGACTGGCGGAGGTACGGATCCATTTGCCGATTTTGCTGCACAACAACCGGTGGCGTATTCACCTGTTGCTTACAATCCGGCGGCGATGACGGGATATGGGGCTCCCCCTGCGCAGCCAGCAACCCAAAGCAATGAAAGATCTGGTGGAAATAAGAGTAGTGGTGGCAATAAACGAGGTTTGCTTATCGCAGGTTTGGTTGGCGGCGGAGTGTTGATGATTCTGGGAATGATCGCTGTCGCAGTGGTCGCAATTTGGTGGTTCAGCGGTAGTAGCGCGTCCGAAGTCGATCTGGCCAAGGAATATCTTGTTGCCCAAATGCAGAGTGATCCGTCCGGGCCAAAGATGAGCCAGGAGCAATTGGATGACAGAGTGGCTGCGATGCAAAAACTGGTAAGTCCCACTGCTGGTGTCTACCTTGGCTTTGATGCGGCTCAGCGTTTAAAAATGCGCCGTTTTCTAATGGCGAATGGTATCAGTGAGAGTGAAGCAGCGTTTAGTGCTGTGGATTTAACAGGGAAGTTAAAGAAAGTCTGTCAGGAATTTGACTTGGATATGGATAAAAACGGGCACTACTCATTCCCACCCGATTGGAAACCACAAATCGATATAGTAAAGCAGCACGATTTTTCGGAGGAAGCATATAAAGCTGTGCCCAAAGCCTTGCATCCCGTGATGAAACTTCACAAATCAAATCAAGCCACGGCTGAGCAAGAAGAGTGGATATTCTTAATCATGATTGGGTTTCAGACGGAACGGTATGTAGGTAGGTGACGATGACTCCTGCCTCCGTACATCTGAGAGCGACACGCAAAAAGTTGTATGTAGCGCAGCAGCGAGCGTCCTCAGTCCATGCCAAGAATATCTCGCTCCTGCGTCACGGGGGATATGCCGCAAATGCATAAAGGGCTTGATGCACGGCTGTGTCTAACGAGTTGACGAACCCAACGGCGCGGGCCTAGCCTGCGGCGTACTGCGCCTACGAACACACTTGCGCGGTGCGTGTGTGGCACGGATACGTCTAACGAGTTGACGAATCAAACGGCGCGGACCTAGCCTTCGGCATACGGGTTAAACGATACCGCTAGCGCGGTGCTTGTGTGGTGGCACGCATACGTGCAACGAGTTGACGAATCCAACGGCGCGGGCCTAGCCTTCGGCGTACGGGGTAAACGAACAAGCTCACTGAGCCATCGTGCCTCGATTGATGAAAAGTACGTTCTTGGCATCACTCCGCGCCTGCACGATATCGGTGCGACCATCGGAGTTGACGTCTCCACTGGCCATTCCGTATACCGATCCTTTTCCATCCCCAATCTCAGATTCCTGGAAAGCTGTCCCCTCCCCTGTATTGAGAAAGAGACGACTTCCACCTTCAGCGTAGCCAATCACGACATCGAGATGTTTGTCTTGATTCATATCCGCGACGACGATGGCATAGGGCATGAGCTTAGGTGGGCCGAGCGAAATGGTACTGGGAAAGTTACCCATTCCATCATTAAGGCAAATCATCCCTCCTAAGCGATCATCCCCTAAAACTATATCGACGTGGCCGTCGCCGTTGAGATCACCCGTGGCACAGGCACGTGTTGTGGAGGATGTAGGGCCAAAGGTTGTCATGCGTTGAAAACGATGTGTGTCGTCATTGAAAAAAATGCGGCTTTTACCTGAATCGCGATGAGGGACTGCAATATCCAAGAGCTGATCACCATTAAAGTCGGCAGCTACAATGGTCGTTGCTGATTCGGTTTCCAATTGCAGTTGGTTTAAAGATGGGAATTGCCCGTTGCCATCATTGAATATGACATAGCTTGCGCTCTGGCGATTGGCAACGAGCAGGTCTGGATATTGATCACCGTTGAGATCGGCTAGTGCGCTATTGCGAGTGTTCCAACCTGGGTTGCCCCAGGTGCCCGATTGAGTAAACTCGCCTCGACCGTCATTGCTCAAGATCTTCTTATCATCGGGGCGATCGTTGCTTACGATCATATCCAAGTCGCCATCCCGATCGATATCACCTAACGCCAGGGCATAAGTGCGATCTGGAGCATCACCTAGATCGCTACGTTTTGAAAACTCTCCCCCACCGTCATTGAACAACGCCACGTTGAAAAGGGGCCAATGCCGACCTTTAGCGAGAACAATATCAAGATCACTATCGCCGTCGAGATCGCCTAGGCTCGTATTGGCAGATGTTTCGGCTGTGGATTCGAGATCCTGCTGCTCTAGCACTAGTGTTCCTGTCGTGGCTTGCATCGGTGCTTTCTTCGGAACCTCATGACTGAGTTGCGTTTTGGCTTGGATGCAATATAGTTTGGTCCAACTTCGTAAAAAGAGCTGATCGTCGACAGCGACCGGCGATGCATCGATAATGTCTTCCAATTCGTTGACGGATACGACATCGAGTGTCTCATCATCCTTTAAGACGGTTGTGACTCCCTCGCGGCTTGTAAAGTAGAAATGTCCGTTAGCGTAGATCGGTGAAGCATACATCGTTCTTATGTTTTGCAATCGCATGCGTTCGAGCAGTGGTTTGCCAGTGTTTGCATCGACGCAACTCAGCACGTTGGTGTTGCCTGCCGTGAACAGCAATCGCGAACTGCTCATGATCGGTGAGGGTACATACGGTGTACTTTGCGTGATTTTCCACGGGATATTGATACTCTCTGTAACATCCCCAAGAGAAGAGAGAGGGATAGGACAAGCCATCGCTCCTCGATAGCCGCTCATGCAAATCACAAAATCTTTGTATCGTACAGGCGACGGAATCGCATTGACTGTTTGGCCTCCGCATTCCCAAAGGAGTTTACCATCAGCGGAAGCATAGCTCTTCACCGATGCTGTGCCGTTGACAACAACTTGTTCGGCCCCGGCAAACGCTGTAACAAAGGGTGTATTCCACGATGTTACTTCATTGGGGCGATCCACTTTCCAAATCTTTTCGCCCGTTCTTTTGTCCAGAGCGATGATGTATGAATTTTCTTCTTGATCCCAATTGATGATGACCCCGTTCTCGGTAAGGGCGGGTGTAATCGCTTCTCCCCAGCCGTTTCTTGTTCGCATTTGACCGAGATTTACCTTCCAAATCAATTCTCCTGCCAGCGAGTAGCAGAAGACGCCTCGAGAACCAAATGAAAAGTAGAGGTGTTCACCATCGCTGACTGGTGAACCAGCAGCATAGGTATTGGTTTCATGTTTTCCCTCATGGGGAACTTCTTCGGTGACGATCTTTTGCCACAACATCTCGCCTGAGTTACGGTTGATGCACAACAAAACGAATTCATAGAAAAGTTCTTCCGGAACCGTCTTCGCTCGTTCGTCTTTCACCACTGGCGTGGTACTTTTGCGGTCTGTCTTGACGGCAGTTAGCAAGAAAATCTGTTCGCCAACAACGATAGGAGTCGAAGACCCCTCTCCGGGTAGATCCGCAATCCAAGCTATGTTCTCTTTTTGATTCCATTGTATCGGAGGGGTGGCAGTACGGGCTGCTTGGCCATCGGCTGTGGGGCCACGCCAGTGCAACCAGTTTTGTTTGCTTGGTGGCGTGTTCGGCTGTGCATGAATGGGTTCATTTGAAAAAGTAAGGCAGCATGCAATGAAGGAAACGAATTGCAGAACCATGCTTCCGGTGTGAATTTGATTGTTCATGCGCAGCCCATCCTATTTGGCAGCTTCTGGGGACAAACTTGGATATTGTTTTCGAATCAGTGATAGTTCTTCAGGTGATAACTCAGACAAGGGCAATGGAGTATCTTGAGGTCGAGTACCTTTTTGGTTAAGTCGATTCATCAAACTCCAATTGCGCGATGGTTGATCTGCACTGGGATCGGTAGGTTCACGAGCGGGTAAATCATAGCGGGTAAAGTCGATGACTTTCGGTGGCTCATTTCGTTTCCAATCACGCAGCAGCGCAAGTCGAAAGTTCTTATTCATGTACCACTGAATCTCTAAGTTCTCTTGTGAGGCTCGAATTCCGGAGCCTCGATGGACGAACTGGTAGTTGAGGCTACTGTTATCTTTATATTGCGCCCGCCAGAGTAAACCAAATTCACCTTGGGTAATGAACTGGGTGTTAGGCCAACGTTTTTTGGTTTCAGTGAGCCACAGGTGTAGCCCTTCCATTCCGTTTTTGCCACCGTAGCCGTAAATTTTGCGGGCTTCCACAAGGCCCATTTCCCAACCACAGGTGACCCAGCCAAAGCCATTGCGTTGAAATCCATCGTCGAAATGAGCTGCTGTGGTCGCAAGCATCGATTTCGTTCCCCGTTCGGTCCCCATGTCGAGCAACGTTTCAATCGGACCCACCCCTTGTCGACTGCGCCATGGTTCGCCGTTGACGATTCTTCTACCAGGTATTCGAGCCGCTAAGAAATCGACGGTCCAGCCATCTAGGTTGACACAATCGATGAGATCCGCAGCGTCTTGGGCAGGTTTGCAGAAATGTTCTCGCGACGGATAGTAAGGGTAGCAAATGGATCCTTCACCATCGCCATTGTCGACAGCAAACTGACTCCAGATGTTGCCCTGGCATACATGGATTCCTTCTTGTTCGGCAAGATATTTCAAGTTGTCAGCCGCGAGAAAGCCTGCAACGACACTGTTGGGGCGATATCCGTCTCCTACGATTTCAGACACCTTCTTTAAGCCATCATGGAGGTCGCGATTCACTTGCTCGCGACTGTTGTACATGTTGGAGAAGTAGGCGCCTGGGATAAAGGTTATTGCATCGCCAAATTGTGCACGGTAAGAAACGATCAAGTTTCGCAGTTCGACATACTGAGGGCGTTGGTCGTGCAACGCAAGCCAACTGAATGCCCAAGTGATGCGGGCACCTGGCCACGCGCGTTCAATCGCTTCCCGAAACGTACGAGCTTCAGCTGTAGTGTGAATACTAGATTCGTCGGGGCCGTGGGCTTGATCGCGAGTCACCTCAATTTGACGTACACGCACGATCGTGTTGAGCGTAAGAAATCGGTTCCCCAACAATTGCGGCTTATCTGACTCTGGGGTTGCCTGCGTTGAAGTTGGAGTCGAAACAGAAGCAGCTCCTCCATTTTCATCTCCCAGAGTCATGATCTGCGAACTGAGACAGGTGAACGCGAAGACGGCTAGGGTCAATAGGCGATGGAACAAACTTTTTTACCTCAATGAGAATGATGAAGTGGGAATCAATATGACGGTATTAGTTCCACAACTCTTCACCATATTGCCAGCCTGGTCGGACTGGCTCTTTGATGGAAGCGTTTAGCTCTGGAGCGTTGACGATTTTTCCTGCGTTGGCATCCCATTCGATCGTAGTGTTAAAACGCTGTGCGATCACGCCGAGCAAAACGATTTCAGTTAGCTTGGCTGAATAAGAGAAATTCGATCCTGGCTCTGGACCTTCACCCTTGATGGCCCGCAGCCATTCGCGGAATGGCCCCCCTGCGACTCGCGGAATGGAGGGCGTAGGAGGATTCTTCTTCCAAGCTTGATGGAGTTCGTCATCTGCCAATGTTGGCACACCAGCGTGGGTACCACACCCAAGTAAGCCTTTGGAGCCGACCATCCAGCAGGCAAGACCACGATAGGCTGCATGATCTGCTCCGAAGCGATCGATTCTTCCCACTTTGTTCCAATCTTGAGGCCCATCAAACCATTCCAAAGTTACCGGTCCTCGCTTTGCATTAGCTGGGAAATGGAACTTAATATGGCTACCTGCGGGAATGACTCCTGCCAGAGAATCTCTTCGCGCGAGGCACTCTACTTTGGTAGGTGCATCGAGTTCGAGTGCCCAGACAGGCGTGTCGAGCGTATGGCATCCCCAGTCACCGAGCATGCCGAGCCCAAAATCGTAGAAGGAACGCCATTTCGCAGGATGATAATCGGGATGATAAGGGCGGGAAGCAACTGGGCCCAACCAGAGATCCCAGTTGAGTCCAGCTGGTACAGGAGCTTCCGGCAAAGGCATTACGGTTGGATTGGCAAAATGTTGACCGCCCATTTGTGGACCACTATTATGGCAGAAGACTTGGGCCACATCACCAATGAGGCCAGCTCTGTAGGCCTCAACCGATTGTCGAATTCCATCCCCCGCATGACCTTGATTGCCCATCTGTGTAACAACTTTGAAGCGATCTTTCGCTTTCAATAGTGTGCGGGCTTGCCAGATGTTGTGGGTGAGTGGTTTCTGTGTGTAGACATGAATTCCGCGCTCCATCGCTGCCATGGTGGCGGCAAAATGCGTGTGGTCGGGAGTGCTAATGACCACCGCATCGATATCCTTCCCCATCTTGTCGAACATCACACGAAAATCTTCGAAGAACGGTTGAGTGGTGCGCCACGCTTTCAAGTTCTCCGCGCAGTGTGTGCTATCGACATCGCAAAACGCAACCAAGTTTTCATCGCTACAGCCTTGTTTGTATGGCTGCTGCGCGATCCAACCACCTGAGCCGATAAAGGCTACATTTACTTTACTGTTGGCGGAACGCGACTCCTGACTGGAAGCGAAACTTGGAAGAAAAGTAGTTGCTGCGATGGCACTACTGGAACTGAGCAAGAAGTCTCTGCGTCTCATGGTCATGATCTCGGATCGAGTAAGGTTGTCGAAAAGAAGTGCGTTACACGAACATCAGGGAGTTTCGAGATAAGCGTTTGCCAAGACTTTCCCGAGCTCGACCACACCAGGAGTATCCAAAACCAGTTTCTCGCGTTGTGGTGGTAATTGAAAGGCTTTGATGTGTGTTACATGAGGATCGGTTTCAGCCATTGCCGTGAGCTGGCCAGTAACGTCGACACGATTGAGCCCTTCTTGATCGACAGGCGGTTGTTGGCTGACATACCACTGGAGTGAAGGTAGTGCGAGATCTTGTCGCGTTTTGGTGATGGTTGAGTGAAGCCACCGCGCGGCATTATTGCGGTACGGATAGAATGCCGTGTCGTTTTCACCAACATGGTAGAAGATTCCTGCCAGCTCAACATCGTGCCCCTTGTCTTTGAGATCTTGAATTGACGTTTGGATGAATTGGTGAAATTTCTCATACAAATTGAGATCTTTTGCAGATGAACCTGCGGGAGTCCAATCGTTGATTTGCGAGCCACTGTGCGTAAATTTGGCGATGGCAATGTTCGCGTGGCCTACCTCTTGCAATGTTTGTGCAAAACTCAACTCCGGACCAAAAGTTTCGTAGGGACCGGCGGGACCAAGTGGTTCCCAGCCTGTCGATTCCTTGAAGCCACCTCCAACCGAGTACTTGTAAGCAATCTGATGGTTGTCTTGGGCAAGTTTTTCGTAACCTTGGGTTTGTTGAAGTTCGGAGGTAAAGCTGCGTTCGCCTTCCATGTTGCGCTGGCCGGCCAATATGAACAATTTGATTTTGGAGTTCGGCGCATACGGCCAAGCCTTTAACACTCGCTTGGTTCGAACTTCTTTACCAATCGTTCGCAAATAGGCTTGCGCGTAATTGACACCATGTTCGAGTTGTCCAAGCGTACCATAGTGGTAATGAAGTCCTTCTTCCCCTCCGATTTCGACGGCATCATGTGAAGTCGCAATGTACTCTACGAGTGGATCAGCGGCTGCCACTGCTTTTTGGGCAGTGCGGATGGCGTACATGTTGTCGCGATTATCCATGCCCCAAATAGTTTTAGTGCAAAGTTCGCCGACATAGAATTTGAGGTTAGGAGCGTTCAAATCGCGACGCCAACTGGCGATGAAGTTCTTGAGATTTTTTTCGTAAGCAGGTTTGAATTTTTGATCGAACATGTCGTTTTCACCTTGATGCCACATGAAGCCTTCAAGCTGGTACTTGACGTTCTTGTTTTCCAGGTCAGCTAAAGAATCGCGAATATGCTTTAAGGCAAGCGGGTAAAGTTTGAAGCCGCCCGGGTTATCAGGATTCCAATCTTCACCCAATGTTGTTCCCCCTGAAGCAATCTTGATAATAGCGATTGGGCTATCGAGTTTCTTGGCGACATGTTGTCCGAAACTAAGTTCTGGTCCAAAGAAATCACCCGTTGGCTGTAGTGGGCGCCAGCCTTGGGAATCGATCATTTCTTCGCGTCCGAGTTTGTATGAGAACAAGACATCGGTTTGGGGTTGGGCGAGGGATGCGAATGGTGGGAAACGCTGAATGTCGGCCACGCGCGAATGGGTGCCGACCATATTGGATTGTCCGGCAAAGATGAAAACGCGGGTGGGCTCTTGACCATACGCTGCTCCCGCAAGCAGTAGGATAACCAGCGAGAGTGCACTACGAAACGCGGAGTTTGATGGCATGGCCGTTGTATCCACAAAAGCGAACAGATCTACTAACTGAAACCGCCAACCCGCTTCCCTAGCGGCGAACGTGTGGTTGATGGTTTTTCAGTATAGTGGAAAGGTTCACCTTTTTATTGGGCCTCAAACTCAGGTTGCCCAGCGAACTGCGCATAACGGCTAAGGATCTCAATCTTTTCGCTGGGATTTTACCTACGGTTTTTCGATGGATTTCAGATACTCTTGATCGGCTTCGCTTAACTTTGCAATAGGTAACGTGACAACCGTTCCATCGCGTCGTTTTAACGTAACATTGCCATTCTCGGTACTGACCCATTCAGCTTCGATCTTGTATTTGCCGGTTGTATCGGACCAAGTTCGGAACGAATCGGCTGGATTGCTCGCTGGCTCCGAATCGTCGGTTGTCGTTTTGGGTTTATTTTTCTCAAGCATTTGCTTGGCAATCATGCCAATATGATTGGCATTCACTTGCCGGAGTCGAGTTACTCCTCTTGTTTTTCCTTCTGCAAGTTCGATTGTCACCGCTCCGTCAACATAAACCGCGCAGGGAAGAAGCGGTATTCCTTCTGATAGTCCGACAGTGGATTCCATCATCAACAGACAGGCAACACCATCAATTTCGATGGCGACTTCATGTTCGTTAAATGCCTGAAGTACGGTAGCGTTACCCAGAAAACCAATTTCGTGGTTCTTTCGGCTATCGAGTACGGGACCATAGTTAACAGCTAGGTTCTTAAGGCTCTCTGCATCTTTATTATTCTTCAACTTTGACCGAACTTTTGCGAGTTCCTCTTGCCTAGATTTCATTATGTCCACGATTTCTCGCTTAACGGCTGAGTTCCTAAAAAACCACATGACCTGTTTCTGAGGTGTGACGGCTTTGAGAAACAGGATTTTGCTGTCGGTATCTGGAGGTAAGGCGGTTTCGCCTTTTTCCATTTCCTTAACCATATTGGAAAGGTCCGTGATTTCTGCACGCAGTTCTTTTAGATACTTAGTAAAGTTCAGACGGCAGTTTTCGACGTAGACCTCGACGGCATCATCTGGAACGCCGTCTTGGAATTCGGCTTGAGAGCGGTTATCGTCCGACGAGGACGCCATCCTTTTGAGCTTACCTGTGCTTTCAGCCAAGGGGATGACGCGTTGGTTCTTTGCCAACGCAATGATTGGGGTGAGGTTTTCGGCGGAAATACCAAAGTTCAAGTTTTGTGCTGCGCCGTTTGAGGCCAGAGTGCTCATTGCGACCACTTTACCCGATTTGTTGATCAAGGGACCACCGCTATTTCCCGGCGAAAGAGGAGCATCTATTTGGATCCATGTTCCTTCCCGTTCGGTGGACACGTCGCCTGGTAATTCATCGGCAGATCGGATCGCGCTTACAATGCCGCGAGTCGCTGAGAAATCAAGACCATATGGTGTACCCAGCGCGATAACTTCATCGCCCTTTCTCGGCAAACTTGTAGCGATAGGTAATGGGGGGCGACCTTTTTTGCTTAGTTTGGCCACAATGACATCGTGTTCGGGATCAATGAGCAGGGTGCCCGTGATTTCGGCGGTTTGGCCATCGGCAAAGTGGGCCGTAGCTGAAGTCGCTCCTGCCATTACGTGATAGTTGGTCAGGAAGGTTCCGTCCGAATCAACCAAGAAACCACTTCCAATACCGTTCCCGCTACTGCTGGTCGTTTCTATACGAACAACGCTCTCTTCCGCCCGCATGATGACGTCCGCTAGAGAATCTGGTTCACCTGAGCTGGTTTCTCCCTCTTGAATGTTTTCGGCCGAAGCAAGATCTTTGGCGATCGAACTTCCATTAGGGTCGTTCATGAACAATGAAGTTTCTGCGCGCAATAGTTCTCCGGTCGGAGGAATTACTAAGAATAGATACAAGTTGTTGCCATGAGAAAAGGCAACCGGTTGAGTGATCACGCTTTCTTGGCCTCGTCGGTCGTAATCCGCAGGAGTTGCTTTAGGATTCTCTGGGAGCTCTATCCGCATTTCTGCACTGTTTACAAGTTTGGCTTTTTTGTTGAGGATGTAGGCATTCACGCGATTTTCTGAGAGAGAGTAGACATAGTTTCGAGAAAAGTCGGGAACCAAGATCGCTTCAAGATCCTTCAAAATGCATGCGTCAGGATTCGACTCAAAAATCGAATAAAGCGAAATCAGATAATTCGTTTTGTTATGAGCGAAGACGTGGAGATTTTTGAGTTCCGGATTTCGGTATTCGATCGGATCAGAAAGACGTCCACCGGACAAAAAGTCTTCGGTCGGATAGATTCCAAAAGTCGCAGGGTCCGACCATGTCTGGCCTTGCACGATAACGTTTGCCCCTTTGGCATCAAAAGAAGCGAACTGATGCTTAGCAAGTTCACGATGTTCTCCCGTCTTCACGTTGAGCAGTATGTTATAGAAATTCATCTGCTGCTTCGGTTTGTCATGGACGTGGCAACAGAGGAGAATCTCATCATGAAACGCCGAATCGAATGGGGCGGACATCAAAGCAACAGAGGGCTGGGGCAAGGCGAGGGAAGTTTGTTTCTCCCAGTCGGCTCCCTTGGCAATGACTTCAATGATTTGTTCTCTTGAAGAACTCACGAAGATAGAATTGCCGCGGCAAATTGCTAGACGAGGCGAGGGGACGAGGATCTCCTTAACAAGTTCGCTTGTGACGACGTCAAAGATGCGAACAACATTAGTTGATTCGTAACAGGCAACAAGATTTTTGCCATCTTCAGTAATCGCCAGCGCCACTGCTTTGTCGACAGGGCCGAGGCGCCTAAATACGATCTGATTTGAATCTGCATCTGAACCGGAGCGACCATTTGGATTGCGATTAGACTGGGCAAGACCAGAGCCTGGGGATGCCGGTTCCCGATCATGTATTTCAAACTGCACAGCACCCTTCAGGTACAGGCCAATCATTAACGGTTCGCTTCCTATTGCGTTAGAGGCAATTTCATTACCATCAACGGTGAAGTTAACTCTTTCGCCGTCCCTGGTTACCTTTAGCGTGACGTCCCTCGGTTGGTTCGGCAAAGGGTTAGGAATTGGCGGGCATTGGACATCGGACTGCTGATTGGCAAGCTTTGGCCAACGAAATAGATAGGTGGCCATCATCGTCCCAGGATCGAAGCCTGCATTTCTCATCATCTCTTGCATCGAAGATAAATGGACGTGACACTCATACTCGTCCCCATCATCCAACTCCAACTTGCGTACTAACCAAAAACCCTCTGGCGAAGACTTTTTGGTAACCGAGTATTTCCCTTGAGTTTCATTCACATCGATTGAGTTTTCGATGGCGTTGGATTGAAGATTCACTTGCTTCGGTACAAACCACTTTCCAAACGATAAAAGTTCCTCGGAACTCGTTGGTGAAGCGAGCCGAAAGTTCATTACCAAGTTTGAGCCCGAATTACCTCCTCCAAGTCCACCGGGCCCCATACCGCCCGGTCCCATACCACCAAGCCCCATCGGCCCCGGCCCTATGCCACCTGGTCCCATACCGCCTGGCCCCATGCCACCTAGGCCCATAGGACCCGGTCCCATGCCGGGCGGACCCATACCTCCCAGCATGACAGACGACCCCTTCTCGTTGAATTGCATGGTGGGCTGTGCTGAAGCTAAGTTCTCATCGACAGGCACATTTTCCTTGACTTCAAATTTGGTCATGACCAAGGCCGTGCTTCGCATGACGTCGATATAAAATTCTACGGGTGACGTATCTCGCCTTTGCAGAATCATCGGCTCGTCGCTGCCACGAATGACCTCAAGCTTATTCGAGCAACACCGAACTTTGACCGCCAGCGGAGATGATTTTGTGTTGCGTGACATTAAAGCGATGCCTTTTGTTGCTTTCCCATCCTCGGTTGAGATAAAAAGCGTTGGCCAAAAGAACTCACGCATGTGCTTCACTCCGGCTTCTTCTTTGTCTTTGTCTGTCCAAGCGCGAAACTCGAAGTTGATTTCAAAGTTATCTTGAAACTGCCCTTTATTTCGAAGAGCGATATGACCGAATTCATCATACGTCAGTATGTATAGGCCATCGTCTTTGCGTTTAATTTCGCAAAAACTGGAAAGCTTTGACGCATCGTTACTGCCTTTTATCTGTGACTCGATGGTCCAGTTGTCTAAACTGAGAGGGTCGCCTTGAAGGCTCGTTGTAGGTTGTGGCTCAATAGGTGTTTCAACCGCAGGATTGGTTTCTGGGGGAGCTGCAACAATGGCTGGGGGGGGCGGTGGCGACACCGGTTGTTCGACGCCTTTCGAACAACCCGCGAACATGAACGACAAAACTACAATGATTAGAAAGTTGCGCGACATAATATCGATCACCAATCAACGCCGAAATTGAGCCCGTTACTACGCCATGATGGTACTTGAATTATTCGCCCGATTCATGTGGCAAATCCAAAAATCATCGAATTTTGAAATTCGAAAGTTTGCGCGTTTTACCAATTACTACTGTTAAGGGGGGATTTAGTCAGAATCAATTGAATTCTCAGAAATGTTTCCGTTCTCGCATATGCGTGAGGTGATGAATTTGATCCCGTGGGGGGACGGTGGAATCAATTTCACGAAACGCAGACGCAAAAAACAATTTCCAGAAAAAAGTGTGCGAGCCTGTTTCGTTGAGCAACCGCAGTGGCATGGAAAGGTGTGCAGGCAACTTGCCCTAAATATTTTCGCCAGTCACCAACTCCCAAAAAGGCTCTCACATGACCAGTTCCAATGACAAACCACAAAACATCTTAATGTGCATTCTCAGCTATCTCGGTGTTTTTGCGTTGATTCCCTACTTCACGCAAAAGGACGATTCTTACATCACTTGGCATTCACGCCAAGGTTTGGTCATCACGGTCATCGCTATCGTCGTTTCATTTTTATTGAGCATCTTAACTTTTGTGCCAGGCATCGGCTGGCTGGCCAGTCTCGTAAGTATGCTCTTTTCTTTGGCGATCTTGTTATTGTGCGTGTTTTGCATGGTTCAGGCTTGCAATGGACGAAAATGGGTCGTGCCCGGCTTGCAACCATTCATTGGCAAACTGTAAATCCGATTTTATAGGTCGAACGATCAGAGTAAATCGTCCATCAGTCCGCGTTCGCGCATTCGCTTTCGCAATCGGCTTAATTTGACACGCAGCACATCGGGGTCGAGGTCGAGCGTTTGCGCGATCTCGACGGTGCTGTAGCCCTCAATGCGAAGTTCGATTAGTTTACGTTCGATGGGATCGACCTTGGCAAGCCACTGCGAGATAAGCTCTCGAGTTGCAATGTCATCGGTGGGATCTTCTCGCTCATTGCGCAGTGAAAGCATCGTATCGACTAAGTCGTCATGCACTTCGTCACCACCGGATAGCCTCTGTTGGCGTTTTAAGTGACGCCAATGTTTGGCCGCTTTCCGCTGCACAATGGTAACCGCCAACGCGATGAGTTTTTCTGGTGACGAAATATCGAATCGCGCTCCCCGCAAGCCAATCATCAAGCTGCGGTGCACGGATTGAACCAAGTCAATGGTGTCCAGGTGCGGGCGAAGAGCTGGCCCTAAACGATTGCGGGCAACAATACGAAGTTCGGGTTCGTATTGCTGTATCAAGCGTTGCATAGCGGTTTCGTCACCGCTGCGAGCTGCTTCCAATAAAAGATCGAAATCGTGTGTGTCATTCATAAGAGTTGTGATTTCCGCCTCCTGGTCTCGCATAGTATACTGGATCTTTTGGTTGCTTTCATTCCCCAAGTTCGCGACGCCGAATATCGATGGACACACGGAAACCGAACAACGAGACCGAGCGATTGTTGCGAAGTGCTCGCTCGAAAATCGAGCAAATGGTGGAACGTGGTGAAACCGATCCGGCCCTAATGGTGTTGAGAGAAAATCCCGAACTGGCCACCGATACAGAGGCTGCAATCGAACTCATCTACGCGGAATTCCTGGCACTTGAGGAAGCGGGCCGCTTTTCTGACGCTAATAGTTGGCTCGATAAGTTTCCCGAACATCGGGTTCGCTTGGAGCGATTGCTGAAGTTACACGACTTCCTGTCTGCTGATAAAGTAGGGTCATTGGGTGGGTTAGCCAGTTCGCCCTCCGCTAATGATCGGTCGCCCGAACAGGATGTCGCCCTACAGCCGTTCGCCAAATATGAATTGTTGGGCGAAATTGGCCGGGGTGGAATGGGGATTGTGTATCGGGCCCGCCAACAAGGACTCGGTCGTGTCGTAGCCTTAAAGGTGTTGAGATCGATCGAGAGTCATCCCAAAGTTCGACAACGCTTCCAGCAGGAGGTGGAAACAGTTGCCTCGTTGCAACATCCGAATATCGTACAGGTCATCGAAATCTCGCTGGAAAGTGGAAAAGAATTTCTTTCGATGGAATTCTTAGGTGGTGGTTCGCTGGAAGCGAAGCTCGAACAAAGGGCTTGGTCGAACCACGAGATTGCCGCTTTGATCCAGACCTTGGCTCGAGCGATTCATTATGCGCATGAACGCGGTATCATTCATCGCGACTTGAAGCCGGCAAACATTCTTTTTACCGCAGAAAATACGCCAAAAATTGTTGACTTCGGTCTCGCAAAAAAACTTCAAGATGAACTCAGTGGGAGTGTGACCGGAGGTGTGTTAGGCACGCCCTGTTACATGTCACCCGAACAGGCTGCTGGTAACGAAACACCGATTGGATTTTCGACGGACGTTTATTCTCTTGGTGTTGTTCTTTATCAGATGCTGACCAAGAGATTGCCCTTCGAGGGGAAGACGGCGATCGAGACACTTCGCTGGATTGTCGATCGAGAGTGTGAGCCACCTTCAAAGTTGGTGGCAAGTGTTCCCCGCGATCTAGAGACGATTTGCCTCAAATGTTTAGCTAAATCGCCTACCGATCGGTATGCGACGGCGCAAGAGTTGGCTGAAGACCTCGAGCGTTTCTTAGATCATCAGCCGATCCGCGCTCGCAGAGCAGGTTGGCTTGAGTTGGCGGGACGAAAGATCAAGCGACATCCACAGGTTGCTGCTTTGGCCGCATCGATTGTTGTTGTCGGTCTTGGAGCCTCAACACTGCTCTATTACCAATCTCAGGAAGTGGATCAATTAGCTCGTGAAAACGCACAACATGAAAAATCGGAAGCCCATTTGCGTGAACGCGTCAACGAAGCTGAAATCGCTCACGAAGAGAGTTTGCGGAAAGCACGGGCGTCGGTCAAAGAGTGGACCCAGTTGGGCTTGCGGCTCGATAATGATCCCGGCATGGATGGATTACGACGCAAGGCTTTTGAAGACGCGATTGCCCATTATCGCGAGTGTTTGGCTACCGAAAATGTCGATGATTCAATACGATTTGAAGCAGCCATTGCGGCCATTCAAGCGGCCCATTTTCATGCAGACATCGGCGAGTATGAGTCTTCGGAAACGGAATTGAGAACAGCGGAGCAATGGCTCAACGAACTCCCGGTAGAGCCACGTGTGAAACTATATCAAGCGGATGTGCAAGTTATTTTGGCGAACGTACTAAGACGAATGGATCGTTGGGATGAGTCGCAACAAGCCTACGAAAAAGCTATTGAAATCGGCAAGGAGTTGCTGAGTGTCGCCCCAAACAACACTGGCCATTTGATTCGTCAATCGAATGCTCTCGTGAATTTATGTGTGGTTCATAAGTTCCGAGGAAAATGGGACGAGAGTCTTAAGACCTATCTGCAGGCAATGAACCTGAGTACTAAAGCGGCTACGATTCGGGCCAAAAGAATTGTGCCTGATTTCCTGCTAGAATCACCGCAGGTTGAATTACAAGAGCTACCGAAGGCCTTGGATAAAATCACGGAGTATCTCACCGAGATGTGTGAGAAATTGCGTGTAGACGATCCGGCAACGTTAAAGGCTCTTGCGCAAGAAAACTATCTCCCTGAAATCGCGTTATGTCTCGACGATGCGGGGCAGGTGTTTGAAAACAAAACTCAAGTTTTGTTGGCAGAAAAATCGTATCGTGAGGCGATTCGTTTACGAAAGCTCTCACAATCGCTCGCCCAAGAAAATCGTCGAATCGATCAATTCTTAGCTCGCAGCGAAACCAATTTAGGCAAGCTTCTGTTTGATAATGATCGCTATGAGGAATCGCGGTTAAGTCTCGATGCTGCGAATGCGATTTACGCTAGTCTGGTTAAGGACTTTCCGGAAAGAATGGACTATCGCACGGAATGGACTGTGTGCTTGATGACATTAGCAAAGTGCAGTCACAACAAAGAGGACTACCTTCAAGCGGCAAATTATGCAGAGCTGGCCATCCAGCAATTGCAGTTTGCTGCCAAACAATCGAACTCGATTCCTGTTCAAGACGGTTTGGCGAGGAGCACGTTTTCGCATTCCTACTACTTAGGTTTGGCTGGAAACAGAAAGGCTGCTCTAACGGAATTTCAAAAAGCGAAAGAGTTGTCCAAAGATCGTTTTGGGCCACTTAATAGCCACGCTTGGATGCTTGCGCTCCAAAGCGAACTGTCCGACGAAGATTCAGCCGTGGCACTAGAGTTGTCTGAAACGGCGACAAGGTTGTCGGCTCAGTCAGGTTATTTATGGAACACCCGTGCGCTAGTGCTGGCTCGAGCTGGGAAGTGGAGCGAAAGCTTGATGGCGATCGATAAGGCGATTGATATTGACCAAGGGGGGAGCCCTTCCGATTGGTACATCAAAGCGATGGCCTTGGCCGGAAATGGGGACAAGGAAGCTGCCAGACAGTGGTTCAATAAAGCGGAGTCATGGCGGGCTTCCAATAGCCCCAACAACTCTGAACTTAGGCGGCAAGCGAAAATGGCCGAAATGCTGCTTTACCCAGGCGATGGTTAATGCCGAAATTTTTTTCGGTTTCTTGTTTCGAATGAGGTTTGTTAAGGCATGACAGTGATAAGTCCCGGAAGTAAAGCACGCTTTTCCGGGATTTCGTCATTCGTCACCCAACCGCCTTCTCTCAATCGCAAATCCCATGAAACAGCTGAATTCTTCGTCCCAGACCACCAAACTTTCGAAGTTTACCTTCACCTGCTTGCTAGCTTCTACTGCTTTTATCAGCGTTGGCTGCGGTTCCTCATCCAGTCCCGAAGCCAAGCCGGGGAGTCAAAAGTCGGTCGCCCCCGCAGCGGTCAATAACTCATCACCAGTAGCTTCTAAGCCTGAAGGCTCTCCTCCCGCCAAGTCGGCAGAAAATGCCAAAGTTGAGGCAGAGATCACATCCTTCGAATCAGCAG
>JAFLCP010000088.1:29157-32674 GCA_017303505.1 Planctomycetota bacterium
CGGCAACCGCCGCAGCCAAAGACGATAACAAATCGAAATCGCCAGCAACCACTGTTGCCACAGCTCCTGTCAAAGCGGCAACTGCCAAAGAAGCCATCGCTGCCATCAACTTGTTGGAACTACCGAGACTAGAATCCGAGAGCATTTTGCAAAGCGGTCCAACTTATCTTTACTATTCTTGCAAGGCTAAGCTGGCCGACGCAGATGCGTACTATAAATCCATGTTCAAGTCCAATGGCTGGGAAGAACTCCCCACCATGACACCGCCTACCGAACATTATGTCGATCGTGTCTTTACGAAGAACGGTTATTTCGTTCGAGCTGGACTGAGCGTCGGGGGCGAGCCTGGTGATATCGGCGTGATGTTAGCGAACCTTGGTAATGTTGATGTGCGAGCTCTTCCAAAACTCTCCGATGCAGAGATCACGTTTGAAGCTACGCCTGTGAATTTGAGCTATCAAACGCAGAGCAGTATTCCTGACGCAGCCGCTGCTGTAGAAAAAGAAATTCTTGCTCAAGGTTGGGAAACGTGGAGGGAATTCCACGATAACCCAATCTCTGTTCCACACTACAAAGATTTGCACTTTCGCAAGGGTGCCTGCCGTCTGCTGGTTGGCATTGTAAAGAATCCACAAAATCCTGCAGACAAAACCTCGGTGTCGTATATCACTGAATTTGTTACCCCGTTTGATGTGCCGATGCTGGGCCAAGGGAAAACGTTAAAGCTAGATACGATGGGTAAGCGAGCATCCTTCGATGCGAACAACTCGCGACAAGATCTCGTCGACCTACTCAAAACCAACGCCGATAGTTTTGGGTGGAAGCTCAAAGATGCAGAGAAATTTGCGGCTGGCGAAACCCACATGATTCCGATGGACCTAGAGAGCGGCGAAATCATGGTCGCTCGCTTGGTAGAATCGGCTGGCAAATACTATGCTTCTTTAGAAAGTTATGCAAAGCCGACTGCCAGCGAAACGGAGCCAACCGAATCGGTCGCCAGCACAGAGGATGTTCCAGTGGTTCCAAGCGAACCGATGGAAGAAGAATCACCAGCTGCTGATATTGAAGCTCAGGTTAATGCGGCGGTTCAAAGCGAATTGGCGAAAGCCCTCGGTTCATTAGGCAAATCATCTGGTGGCGATCCCAAGTCGATGGCCGAACTAGAAGCGACCGCCAAGCAATTCCAAAATCTTCTTGGAAGCGATGATTCCGACGATGAAGAGAAGTCGAACGATGGCGCGATGGAAAACCCGTTTGATGTAAAAGAAGATGAAGCCTCACTGCCAGCTGAATTGAGTGACATCAAAAACACAAAGTGCGCCATCAAGGTCAACGACAAGTCGCTGGTACTGCCGTATGTTGCCAGTTATGTGATGAACGATTCTGGTGCAACGGTCAAGTGTATCCTCTTTTCAGATAAACCCATCGATCAAGCCAAATTGCAGCGATTGCTGTTGAAGGAAGCCCAGCCCGTGCACGGTATGTATGTTTCCGAAGACGCAACCAAGATGCTGGACTTCAGAATTTATGAAGAGAGCCTCTCGCTCAATGCACAGATTGATAGCTCGTCTATGGGAATGAGCACTGGAAGTGTTCCCGCTCAAGTGTTTTACAAGAATGGTAAGCTTGTTGGTACCGTTGCGACCAAGGAACCTATCGAGATGAGCAATGAAACCTTGGAATTCAATATCCAGATTCATGAAGTGCCCGTTCAAGTTGACTGGACTAAACGCGGCTCGGCTGAAATGGAAAAGCTCGTTGCTGACGACAGTAAAGACGTGCTTGTGCCTGAAGGCTGCAATAGTTTTTCATCGGAAGGAAGTCGCTATAGCAGCAAGGTTGAGGCGGTAATCGAGGCTCCACTTGATGCGGTACAAGCCTTCTATACCGAGCAGCTTCAACAGAAGGGGTGGAAGTTGGCTGCAGAGGGAACAACGGCTGGTCAACGATATCAGTTGAATGAGCAAGAGATGATCGTGGGACTGAAATCGAATGGTAACGAAACGACGATTGAGTTACAGACTCGCGATTTAGCAGCAGCAAAAGCGGATGCAATGCTACCTCCCAAAGGGAAGGTGCTCCTAGCGCTCGGTAACATGAGCAAGATGCCAGTTGAAATGACCATCGCAGGGAAGACGTACAAAGTGGAACCTAGCGATGGAAGTGATCCAAAGGATGCCACGAAAGTTGTTGTCGAGCCAGGGAATGTCAAGATACGAGTTGTCGCGGAGAAAGGTGGCAAGCCGTACGAAATGGAAGTAGATGCTAGTGGCGATTCTACTTACGGCGTATTGTTCGACACAAGTTTCCAAGATGTGTTGCGATTGTTCTAAACAAATTGATAAAAGGCTTGCTTCACTCTCGTTTCGGTCAGCATGAACTTGAGAAGGTTAATGCTCGTTGTTGCGATGGAATATTGAAGCGATTGAGCGTCCATGTAGCTTACACCGACTTTGGCGGTTTAAGTCGTATGGACGCTCCTGCATTTACGGCAGCGAATTTTGTCGCGAATGAAACAACAAACACTGCCCCGATCCACCAAGTCATTCCAACGATCAACAGTATCGCAAGATCGATCAGGCCATAGATGAGCCAAACAAGCCAAGCGCCGCGAACGCCAAGAGTTCTCTGCCACCAGCCAGCGACCCAATAACCAGCCAAGAACATGATCGGAATGCCAGCTACGATACTGCAATAGGGACCAGCGACTTGGATATGGTCGTTGTAGTACTGAGCATCGTGGCCTGGATCAATCACATGGCCGTAGAGCACCATGTAAAGAATGCTGGCCAGAACATTGGCCACCATAACCAATAAAGCGACGCCAGACAGCGCGAGCATCTTGGGAAAGCTCATTGGTAATCGGCCCTCTTCGTGGTGAAAATCTCATCAGATGAGTCTGTTGTCTCGAATCCTCAATATACAGTCGCAAGATGGTTGCAGTGAAGAAGCGATCGTTGTGGCTTTTGACGTTGGCTAATTGCATTTTGAGCCGAAGGCCCGGCACATCCTCTGCTGGTGCCGAGGGACACCGGATTCTATCTACCTAGGGTTTTAAGCGCTGAAAGGGGCGACACACATTGGAGTGTATCGCCCCTGCGGGGCTTGTCATCTCTATTGGTCTACTAACCGTGGCTTATCCGCCACGACTAGGGTTGTCCCGGCCCTTCAGGCCTAAACGCGCAATATCAAAACTTGCAGCAAGGGTCTCACATACCTTGGATTGGAACAAGAGTACTTGTCAATTCAATTGAAGAGTGCTATCGTATATCGACGATAAGCAATTTAGTGGCTTGTAAGATCAGGGCGTCGAGAGCGTTGATATGGGGCGAACCAACAAACCTGAAACGACGAATTGTTGTACATCACAGGAAAAATTGCCGCTTCCCGACGTTGCTTGGGCCGATGAGCTCGCGAAGTTAACGTGGGCTTTAGCTCATCCGGCACGCATTCGAATCGTGCGTTTGCTGTTGAGCCGAACTTCGTGCGTGTGCGGCGAAATTGTCGAGGAAATGCC
>JAFLCP010000089.1 GCA_017303505.1 Planctomycetota bacterium
GCAAGTCTATCGCGAAAGATCAATGTAAGCTCAAAGCACGAAAATGCCGCAACTCCTTACAGCAAAAACACTTTCGATGCCGCAGTCCCCAATTAGCTCAGTACGACATGTGGGTAAAGACAAGGTCTCCGACCCGTGCTTCAACGCGATTCGTTATCTCTCGTGGCCCGGGTCGGAGACCCACGCTACGTTCCAAAACACAATGCCGAGAATCGCGAGCGATAATGGATAGAGCAATTGATCGGACACGAGAATCAATAACCCGCAAGTCCCCCACAATGCACACACGCCATACTTTCTTACAGCCGTAGGCCACAACATAAACAACGCTAAGCATTGAGAGATAATCACGCCGTGCGTTAGAGCGTTCAACGCATACGGATTTCGTCCCAACCAATTCAGCGATAAAGCTGGGCTGCGAGATTCAGAGGCAAGCCACCATACCGCTTCTCCTTGCCACCATACCAAGCCTCCTAATTGGCTGGCCAAACTCAACATGATCCATGCATACAGATGAATTTGCATCAAGTGCAATGCGATGTTGGCTGCCAGCGATGGAGTAGGGTCGTATAGGCCTAAGCGAAATAGATTTTGTTCTTTGCCGGAGTGAATGGTGAGGTAACCCCAGCCCATGGTTAAGATTGGTTCGCACAAGCCGCTCAACATGGGAGCTCGATGTACGATCGATATCACAAACAGCCACATGCAGAAGGAGCCGATACGTCCGAAGAGCCCTGTTGCAGCAATCACGGCGAGAGCAATGCCTAGTGAAAGGTAGGCATAGAGCATTGTTTCCGATTGTATCCAATAGAGTGGTGATATTCTCAAGTAAATCGGTTGCTCATCTGCGGCGCTTTGCAATAACTCGGCAATGCGAGGTGCGGCCAGGATTCCATCGCTTCCGATCCAACTCGTCACATCGACAAACCAAGTTGCAAGGTACGCAATCGTCAGCAAGCTCCAACCGAGTCGAACGAAACCCAAGGGCTTCGGATCAGCGGGGGTGAACCAGAATTTATCCCAGAATTGTTGAGGCATCTTGATGTGTATCAGAGTAAGAGCTGAGGGCGTTGTTTACGGTTGCGATGTTGATGGAACCATACGGCGTGGTTCGCTTTGGGCGATGATGAACCACTGGTTCGCTTCACCTTCCACGGCCTTGGCTACAAAGACCGGTTCTGCTGTGAGTGGATCGAGTTCGGCACCGATCTTATTAGCTAGTTGAACTTCTTCCAGATTGCGAACAGGTTGCCGCACGATGCGAATTTCCAATTGTCGAGGCTGTTTCGTGGCAGCTGAAGCAGCTGGATTTTCCTTAGTGTCGGGAAGGTTACTGCGACGCACGGGAAGTTTTCCTTGGGCAGCTTGTTGAGCCAGAAAACCTTCGAGAATGGTGGTCGCTTCGGATGTGCGTTGTTGCAGCGTCATAAGACCGGCAAGGCGAGCAATTTGGCGAACACGATGAGTGGATTCGAGATACGAAGGCGTGCCAGGTGTGATGGTTTGCCAATCATCGGAAACCGAACGATCGCGAATTTGAATCCACCACAAGCCATCCGTTTCAACACCATGCGTGAGTTCGACGGGCACAAAATCCATGTACCAATTGAAGCTGATCAGGTAGGGCGAGAGGAGATACCGTAGTCGTTGTTGAAGTAGCGATGGGGACATGTTGCCACTCATCGATACGACGATCGCAAAGAGGTGCAAAACAATAGCAAGCGAGATCAGAGGTTTGTAACGCATTTCACATCCAAGACAGACGGGTTGGGTTACATGCTAAGTTAATTCGACGATCGATCGAGTGATAGAGTTTTTTGGTGGGAAAGTAGACCGGCTCTCCGAGCCGGGATGCGCAAATGACCAAAGGTAATGTTTTTTGTAGCGAGTCTCTCACGGCCCGTCGCGACGTTCGAGACGGAGGCACGAGTTGCGGCACGAGTTGCGGCTCGGAGAGCCGCGCTACGAACAAAAAAAGCCATGCTCAACGATTGTCGAGCATGGCTTTTGGTTTTCGATCAAAGTGCGTCAACCTTCGGTCAACGCATTTGAAAATTACAGTTGAGCAGGAGCAGCAGCTTCTGCAGCAGGAGCGGCAGCGGCTGGAGCAGCTTCAGTGGTTGCAGGAGCAGCAGCTGGAGTTGGAGCAGCTTCGTGAACTACAGCAGCACCGCAACCGTCGCAAGCTGGAGCAGCTTCGCAGCAGGTTGGAGCTGGAGCGCAACCGCAGCTCTTCTTAGCAGCTCGCTTTGCCTTCAAGCGTGCCAACAAGCCCTTGGAGCAGCTTGGTGGGCAAGCTGGTTCACAAGCAGGAGCAGCTTCGCAGCAAGGAGCTGGAGCTGGTTCGCAGCATGGTGCTGGAGCTGGTTCGCAAGCTGGAGCACAGGTTGGCTCGCAAGCTGGAGCGCAACCGCAGCTCTTCTTGGCAGCCATTTTGGCGCGAAGACGAGCCAAAAGACCTGGCTTGCTGCATCCGCATGGATCTGGTTCGCAAACTGGTTCGCAAGCAGGAGCACATACAGGTGCTGGTTCGCAAGCTGGTTCGCATGCTGGTGCACAAGCATCAGCGGCGCCACAGCCTCGGTTGTGCAAGCGAGCGAGCAAGCCTGGGCGACCGCCGCAAGCTGCAGCACTACCGCCGCATCCCCAACCAGCTTCTACATTGCCGCTGTCCATGGACAGACCAGCAAACAACATTGTGGCGACGATCGCCATACCACCCCAAAAAGTTCGGTTCATCTAAGTTCAAACCCCCAATGTAGACAATTAACCAACGCCAAGCTCAACCGTTGAGCGGCGTTATTAGTCGGGAATGCTTCCCAGCACTATCGTTGCCCTTACCTCCAGTTCAACTGCCTGGGGTCAATTTGCAAACTCCGCAACCAAAACAGAACTCAGCGACACGTTGTTGTTGAAGTGTTGTGGGCTATGGTGGGTATGGAGTTTGGTAGGATCGCGACAACTTGGGCTCGGCATGTAGGCTGTGAATCAGCCTCCCAGGTTCGAGCAGAAGACGTAGCGATCAAATTGACTTTAGCAATCAAAGTGACTGGGAAGAATAAGCAATTTGGATCACAAGTTACTATTTTGTGACTCAAAGTCAACTAGGGGATGCCCCCCAGGACCGAAAACCGCACTGTATAGTTAAAATAGGGGGTCTAGGGTGTCGTTTAACCCGTACGCCGCAGGCTAGGCTGCGTTTGACTCGTGTTCCTAGCGATTCATACGCTACCCCAGACGCGACTTAGAAGGCATTTTGGGTAGCGCAGATAGTGATACAAGAGGGAGAGTCCACTCCGACCTAGCCTTCGCGCTCGTTTAACCCGTATGCCGTAGGCTAGGCTGCGTTTGACTCGTGTTCCTATCGATTCAGACGCTACCCCAGACGCAACTCATGTGGGTATTTTGGGTAGCGCACGTAGTAATAGATTAGGGAGAGTCCACTCCTGCCTAGCCTTCGCGCTCGTTTAACCCGTACGCCGTAGGCTAGGCCGCGTTTGACTCGCGTTCCTATCGATTCTGTCGCTACCCCAGACGCGACCCCAGACGCAACTTAGAAGGCATATTGGGTAACGCAGATAGTGATACAAGAGGGAGAGTCCACTCCTGCCTAGCCTTCGCGCTCGTTTAACCCGTACGCCGTAGGCTAGGCCGCGTTTGGCTCGTATTCCTATCGAATCTGACACTACCCCAGACGCGACTCATGTGGGCATTTTGGGTAGCGCAGATAGTGATACAAGAGGGAGGGTCCACTCCTGCCTAGCCTACGCGCTCGTTTAACCCGTACGCCGTAGGCTAGGCCGCGTTTGACTCGTGTGCCTATCGATTCAGACGCTATCCCTGACGCGACTCATGTGGGCATTTTGGGTAGCGCAGATAGTGATACAAGAGGGAGAGTCCACTCCTGCCTAGCCTTCGCGCTCGTTTAACCCGTACGCCGTAGGCTAGGCCGCGTTTGACTCGTATTCCTATCGATTCAGACGCTACCCCAGACGCGACTTAGAAGACATTGGTGATATAAGAGGGAGAGTTCACTCCGGCCTAGCCTTCGGCATACGGGTTAAACGATCCCGTAGGCTAGGCTGCGTTTGACTCGTGTTCCTATCGATTCTGACACTACCCCAGACGCGATTAATGTGGGCATTTTGGGTAGCGCAGATAGTGATACAAGAGGGAGAGTCCACTCCGACCTAGCCTTCGGCATACGGGTTAAACGATTCCGTAGGCTAGGCCGCGTTTGACTCGTTTTCCTAGCGATTCAGTCTCCCTACCCGTCGAATGATATTGGCATCAGGGACGCTCGGTCTGCGCTTGCCGAATTCGTACCCTGAACCGAATAATTGCTACGACCGTCAACTTGGTACGGCGCAACCGACGCGATCGCGTTAATTTCCCGGTTCCAACCACTGCGGTTGATTACGATTACCTAAGTTTTTGCGGACACCTGATCTCGATTGCGATGTTCGCTTGGCTGGTCCGATACCAGTTAAGTGAGAGTTTGAGTACCAACTCGTTGCCATCTGATAGGTCGCTGCATTGGAAGTGAGTTTGCCATCATGCCGATTTTGGATCGAGAAGTTGACCTTTTCCCCAACGACCTCTTGGAGCGTTCGTTGGATGTGGTGCCGTGCGATGGTAGCGGCCAAGAAGGTCAGAGCCAATGGTTCGCAATGTATACCTTGGCGCGGTATGAGAAAAAACTCATGCGTCAATTGTTCGATCGGCAGATCGCATATTACGCGCCCGTCATTTCCAAACGGTATCGTTCTGCTAACGGTCGCGTTCGAACGTCGTACATTCCGTTGTTTTCGAATTATGTCTTTGTGAACGGAACGGAAGAAGACCGCTTTAACGCAGTTTCCACCGGGAGCATTAGTCGCTGGTTGCCGGTCAAAGACCCGTCGCGGTTGATCACGGATTTGCGTCAGATTCGCAATCTGATCGCCACAGGTGTTCCAATCACGCCCGAGGATCGGCTTGAAGCGGGTGATAAAGTCCGCGTGCGAACGGGGGCATTCGCGGGATTTTATGGTGTAGTCACCAAACGCCAAGGCGAAACCAAACTCTTAGTCTATGTCGATTTCATGGGACAAGGTGCATCGGTCAATCTCGACGATTGCCAGTTGGATCCTTGGGAGTAGCACGGCAGTCCTCTGCCGTCTCGCGTCCGGTACCCTTTCGTCCCGCGTATGCGGCGAATCAACACTCCCGCACATTGCGCGCACATTCGGCAGCAAGTTGTACCCACGATTGAACCGTTCAAGACGCGGACTGCCGAGCTACGTCGCGCACATTCGGCAGCAATCTTTCCTCACTATCATGTCGTACGAGTCGCGGACTGCCGAGCTACGACATCAGCTCCACAAACTTCTCCATTTGTCGAGCGCGAGAAAAGACTTCGCGATACACTCGAAAGCAACGTTCGCGCAGAGCTGCTAATTGGTCGGGGCTTTCAGCAATGCTTCGCAATTGAGAAGCCACTTCGGTCACGTTGTCTTTTGTTAAGACCCAACCAAGTTCATATTGACGAATCCACTGGGCGATGGCCGAATCTTCTGAACCAGAAAAAATCACGCCTCGTCCAGAGGCGAGCGCGCCGAAAAATTTGGAGGGTACGACGGTTCCAGTCCACTCAGGTCGCAACGATACCAAATGAAAATCGCAGGCGCTGAGCCGTTTCTCTAGCACTTCTTCAGGCGCAAAGCCCGCAAAACTGATGTTGTTATCACTAGGTTGAATGAGCTGTTCCAATTCTGCTAAACGCGGCCCACGTCCAGCAAAACAAAAGTGAATCGCCTCTCCGTGTAACTGCCGGGCCAAGGTTACAAAATCTTCGAATTGATGGGCTCGACCTAGGTTACCCGAATAGAGCAAACCCAGTTTGACATCACCAAATAAATCGTGCCGTGTGGGTGGATCTGAGGTCGGGATCGATTCGGGTTCGACTAGGCTCCAAGGAGTTACCGTAGCGGTTTGGGCTGTGGAGCCATACTGCGCTAACAGCTCGCGCATACAGTTGCCAAGATCGATGATCGCATCACAGCGGCGATAAGCGCGTCGCAGGAACCAGCGAATCGTGCGGGTGATGAGTGAGCTATTGGAGAGCATCCCTTCCGCGATAGGCGCTTCGGGATAAACGTCGTGGCACCAATGAATGATCTGGCTCTTAGGACGTAACACACGCCATGGTATCGCCGTCAAAACTCCGAGTGTTGGATCGGTGCCGATGATGACCACTTCGTTGTGAGACCGTGGAGTAATAAGGGCTCGCCAGCTCCATGCCCAGAGCATAAAGAGCATATTGAGTATGCGGCCTTTATTGCTGGCTTGTTTGAAGTTAGGTCGGAAGACGCGGTGGATATGAACTTGTTGCCATGTTTCATTTTTGGGGAGCGGTGGAGCGTCGTTATGGCAACTGCGGATGGCAGGCATCGCGGTCACATCCCAACCGCGTGCATTCATTTCGACGGCCAGATCGGAGTAGAGCCGCGCACTGATCACATCATCCGGATGGAAGTAGTGATACAGCAGAATGAGCCTCGGTTTGGATGCGGTCGATTTCATCAGAAGTGACTACTGCGGCTCGGCGGAGAAAAACGGACGAAGGTTGGCATTAAGTTAGTGTTCTTTTTAATCGTTCGACTTCCAAGTTCAAAGTCCAGTGGTCGCCACGGAATTTTTACGACCACCACGATAATCGTTACAATACGCACGTAGCACGGCTCTCCGAGCCGTCCTGCAACAAAAACGCTCTCCGACCCGTCCCAGGAGAAAAATGTCTTCTAGTCCTTATGCGCACCGCTCAACGCAAATAGCACGGGTCGAAGACCCATGCTACGAAATTAAACGGGTCGGAGACTTCCCAACCTCCCGAGTTGCCGGGTCGGAGGCCCAGCCTACACCTTATTTTCATGCTAAACTTACAAAATTAGATTCCATCCCCACCCTAATGGTTACCTCTAAGTCATGAATATTTGCTGTATCGGTGCAGGTTACGTCGGTGGTCCAACCATGGCGATGATCGCCTACAAATGTCCCGATATCCAAGTCACCGTGGTCGATTTGAACCAAAAACGGATCGACGCTTGGAATTCAGACCACCTCCCCGTTTACGAGCCAGGGCTCGACGAAGTGGTCAAAGCGGCTCGCGGTCGCAACCTTCATTTCTCGACGGAAGTCAATGCGGCCATCAAAGCGGCCGACATGATCTTTATCGCCGTTAACACTCCGACCAAAACGTTTGGTACCGGAGCT
Source organism: Planctomycetota bacterium (assembly GCA_017303505.1). Lineage (GTDB taxonomy): Bacteria > Planctomycetota > Planctomycetia > Pirellulales > Pirellulaceae > JAFLCP01. The sequence continues at coordinate 7,255 of JAFLCP010000089.1, forward strand.
GGTCGAGCTGCCAACGTCGAGTTCGTGGAAAAGTGCGCTCGCCAAATCGCAGAAGCTTCTTCGGGCCACAAGATTGTCGTCGAAAAATCGACCCTCCCTGTCCGCACAGCCGAAGCGGTGAAGCGTATCCTCGAGAATTCCAACAACGGCTCGACGTTTGATGTGTTGAGCAATCCCGAGTTCTTGGCTGAAGGTACAGCGGTTCAAGATTTATTGAATCCCGATCGCGTCTTGATTGGTGGTGAATCGAAAGCCGCGATTGGCAAACTGGTAGACGTGTATGCACACTGGGTGCCACGCGAACGGATCTTGACGACCAACCTGTGGAGCAGCGAGCTGTCGAAGCTTACCGCGAATGCCTTTTTGGCGCAGCGTGTTTCCTCGATTAACGCCATTTCTGCGTTGTGCGAAGCGACTGGGGCTGACGTCGATGAAGTGGCCAAAGCGATTGGTACGGATTCACGCATTGGACCAAAGTTCTTGAAATCGTCGGTGGGATTTGGTGGGAGTTGTTTTCAGAAAGATATCTTGAATTTGGTTTATTTATGTGAGCATTTTGGCCTGCGCGAAGTGGCCGAGTATTGGGAACAAGTGATCCGGATGAACGACTACCAGAAGCGTCGCTTTTGCGAGCGGATGGTCCGGACCATGTTCAATACAGTGTCCAATAAACAAATTGCGATCTGGGGATTTGCGTTTAAGAAGGATACGAACGACACCCGCGAATCGGCTGCAATTTATGTCTGCCGCGACTTATTGAACGAACGTGCGAAATTGAAGATTTATGATCCGCAAGTATCGGAAGAGCAAGTGCGGCGCGATTTGATCGAGGTCTTTTCGTATGCGACGGGTACGATTACGGACCAGGAGCGAGCGTTGATCGCCGATCATGTGAGCGTGGTATCTTCTGCCGAAGAGGCAGCTCGTGGATCGCATGCGATAGCGGTCATGACCGAGTGGGATGCGTTCAAGAAGTTGAACTACGAATCCATATTGCAATCGATGTATCGTCCCGCCTTCGTCTTCGACGGTCGTAATCTATTGAATCACAAACATCTCACCTCGCTTGGCTTCGAAGTTCATGCTATTGGGAAGACAACGTAGCACGACAGTCCCCTGTCGTCCCGTCGCACGGCAGTCCTCTGCCGTTTCGCGTCCGATACCCGCCCGTCCCGCGCACGCGGCGAATCAGTTCTGCTGCATTTTGCGCACGATCTCGGCAGTAATTTGTCCCCGCAATTAAATCGTACAAGTCGCGGACCGTAGCACGGCAGTCCTCTGCCGTTTCGCGTCCGATACCCGCTCGTCCCGCGCATGCGGCGAATAACCTTTCCCGCATTTCGCGCACTCGGCAGTAATTTGTACCCGCAATTAAATCGTACGAGTCGTGGACCGTAGCACGGCAGTCCTCTGCCGTTTCGCGTCCGATACCCGCTCGTCCCGCGCACGCGGCGAATAACCTTTCCCGCATTTGCGCACGATCTCGGCAGTAACTTGTCCCCGCCCTTAAATCGTACGAGACGCGGACCGTAACACGGCAGTCCTCTGCCGTATCGTAGCACGACAGTCCCCTGTCGTCCCGTCGCACGGCAGTCCTCTGCCGTTTCGCGTCCAGTCCCCGCCCGTCCCGCGCACGCGGCGAATCACCTCAGCTGCATTTTGCGCACGTTCTCGGCAGTAAATTGTACCCGCGATTAAATCGTACGAGACGCGGACTGCCGAGCTACATCCCACGTACTCGGCAGTAACTTGTCCCCGCCCTTAAATCGTACAAGTCGCGGACTGCCGAGCTACATCGTCCCCCGTTTTGCACTATACTACCTACCCTACCCTCTTCATCCCTTTCATCTCACGACGAGTTATGCCGAAGCGATTGTTAGTCACCGGATCCTCGGGCCTGATCGGTTCAGAAGTCTGCGAATATTTCGCAGCGCTTGGATTTGAGATTCACGGTTTGGACAATAATCAACGGGCAGTTTTCTTTGGGCCGCAGGGGGACAATCGCTGGAACCAAGAACGGCTTGCCAAAACGATACCGAACTTCACGCATCATGAGCTCGATATTCGCAATCGAGCGGGTGTGCTCGATTTGGTACGCACGCTGAAGCCAAATTTAATCGTGCACGCAGCCGCCCAACCCTCTCACGAGCGTGCGACCACGATTCCATTCGATGATTTCGAAACGAATGCCGTTGGGACATTGAACATGCTCGAGGCTGCTCGGCAGTTTTGTCCTGAGTCCCCGTTTGTGCATATGAGCACCAACAAAGTGTATGGAGATGGCCCGAATCACTTGCAATTGGTCGAGTTGGATAAGCGTTGGGATTTTGCCGACCACGAACAGCGTTATGGGATTTCTGAAGCATTTCCGATCGACCAGGTAACTCATTCGTTGTTTGGGGCCTCGAAGTTATCCGCGGATATTTTGGCACAAGAGTATGGTCGATATTTGGGACTGCCGACATGTATATTGCGTGGCGGCTGTTTAACGGGGCCTTATCATTCCGGTGTGGAGTTGCATGGCTTTTTGAGCTATTTGGTGCAATGCAATTTGGAGCAGCGTGAGTATCGGATCAACGGCTACAAGGGTAAGCAGGTTCGCGACAACATTCATTCGGAAGATGTGGCCCGTTTCATTCATTGCTTCTACGAACGCCCTCAAGCCGGCGTGGTGTACAACCTGGGTGGTGGCCGAGAGAACTCGTGTTCGATCTTGGAGGCCTTCGCCTTGGTCGAGCGCCTCACCGGCCTTCCTATGAAATACTCCTACAGCGACACGCATCGCGTCGGCGACCACATCGTCTACTACAGCGATCTCCGGAAGATCTGTCGCGACTACCCGAAATGGTCCATCACCAAGAACTTGGAAACGATTTTTAAGGAAATCATCGAGTCGATTGGTGTCCGATCAAAAGCCTGATGGCATCAAAGCTCGGCGGAGTTCAAATTTGGAAGCTGTATCAGCCTCAAATACATCAATGTGTCTGAGGCGATACGATAGCGAGGCTCCGGAAATAACTTTACCCAATTTAGAAGCGTTTTAGATGTCACTTCGATTGAACCGAAATTTCAGTCAAAACGGACGATATTGGTTCTTCGAACAACGTTTTTGCACCAAGTTCTGAAACATGATTGTCATCTTTATAGAAGCTGCCATTCGCGTTTCCCAATATCGACATCCCACCGCGATTGAAGCAGAAGTGTTCGCATCGGACATAGCGTAGTGACCCATTAGATAGCAATGAGAAGATTTGGTCCAATTCTCTTGTAGCCAACTTATGGCTTTCAATATCGATGCCCGTTGGCAATTCTTGATAGGTTAGCGATGCGAACGCCAGAGCCTTTATTGGAGAAACTGTTTGTTGAGGCACTTGCTCGAATACCCAAACACTACAACCAAGTTTTTCTAATCGTTCTATCGTTGCTGTAAATGCTGACTGAAATGGTGTTAGGTGGCTGTCGAGAGAATTCGGTTGAGAAGATTTAGCGGGTAGTGGGCCCGAATACCGAATGCTATCCCCTTGAAACGCTTGCCAACGCGCAATCAAGATGACATTTTTAATATGATGTTCATTGACTAATGCGATTACGGATTCACTCCAATTAACGTTGTCTTCTTTATGTAGAATGGAAATTTGATTGTTCTTCCAGCTCGATTGCAGGGGAACAACACCAAATTTACAGGCAATTACACCGGAAAGGTTCTTTGTCTTTGCAATACGATCAAATTCTGCGGCGAGTCCCGATGCGTGGCTGTCACCGATAACAATAAAGTCAATAACTTCAGTTTGTGAACTATTGCCAATTCTTGGAAGATCCGTGATTTGTTTAGGCACGAAAGGAGTTTGGTAATCGCGAGAGTCGGAGTTCGTTGTACTTGATGCAATGAAGGGCAACATACGCGATGGAATTCGGTTTGGAAAACCGATATTAGCTATTACGCAAAAGCCGATTAAGGCACTTGCAGCAATTGAGCAAACGAAAAAACAGAAAGTTGCTCCAGTCTTACTCAGAGTTTGCCCGTCTCGGAAAGGCCTTTCCACAAAGCGATAGGACAATAAAGAAATGATCCATCCGATGAAAAGTAGCGAAGTGCTTTCGGTAAATGACTTCGGCCTACCAAACCAATAAGTGTAGAAAGCAATAGGAGGCCAGTGCCACAGATAGAGTGAATAGGACAAGAGCCCAAGATTTAGCAATGGTTTACTAGATAGGATTTTCACTGCGTGTGTATTTTGCATTTTTCCGCTGTGTATGATCAAGGCCGCTCCCAAACAAGGAAGCAATGCCATTAACCCGGGAAATATCGTCTTGTTACTAAATAGCACAGCGCAGGTTAGAATCAGCAAGATACCCGAAACGCTTGTGATGTTGTTGAGTGTCTCAGATTTGAAGTGTGGAACAAAAAAGAGCAATGCACCCAGAAGTAACTCCCAGCTTCGAGTTGGCGTAAGGAAAAAGGTAGCCGATGGATATCGATGCGTTCCCCACCAACACAAGGCTAGAGAAGCGATGAAAAGGACAAGTACTGTTAGTTTTAGTTGCCTGAGGTATCGCAATGGAAAAGCGTACAACAAGAGCGGGTATGCCAAATAGAATTGCTCTTCAACGGATAGAGACCAAGTATGGAGTAGTGGTTTGGTTTCAGAAGCGGGGGCAAAGTACCCAACATCCCTCCAGAAAAAGATGTTTCCTGCCATCATTTGATAACTGATGACAGATTTTGCCAGTCCGACAAAGTCATCTGGTAATAAAAATATTAAGCCCAACAAAAACGATGCTAAAGCGAGCGCGAAGGCGGCTGGAACGATTCTGCGAATACGACGGGTGTAGAACCTTGAAAGTCGAAAAGTCTGGTTCTGACGCTGATTCAGGATCAGTCCAGTTATCAGAAATCCAGAAATGACGAAGAAAACATCGACGCCAATAAATCCACCGTTTACCCCCAGATTCGCGTGGTACAGTACGACCAGAAGGATTGCGACTCCCCGAAGTCCATCTACATCAGGGCGATATTTGAATTCAGTCACTTGAGAATCCTATCGTCAATTCGGCCGGCAATTGACTACTCCAAATCGCAAACGTTGGTTATGCAAGTATGCTCGCTTACCGTTGAATTTCAAGCAATACTGTCCAGAAATAGGGGCCCGGCGACAAAACTGCAATGGCGCGTTTCGGTAGTGTGCTCGAGTTGGTTTAGGACAAAGACGCAGTGACATTTAATGAGTCTCTGACGATCGCGGCTATTGCGATCCTTCCCTCTGAAAATGATTCACATTCAGGTCAATTTCATTGCTATGAGGAGCAAAAAAAGGAGACGGCTTTACTGGGGTTGGGGCATCGAATCAGTGAACTGATGGCAATTTGCAATTCGTCCTAATCCCTACATTCGCTCAATTCCGCATAGTTCCCCCTGATTTCTACTATCTCGCTCAATAGATGCCAATTGCCTAGTTCCGCAGGCTTGTGCAGGAGTTACATACTAACAGGTTGAATTGGGTGAGCCTGGGCTTTTGCAGATAGCAGTCAATGGCACGTTGAGCGGATTGCCTTTTCCACCTCCGACTTGGACGTTTCAATGGAAAAGTCCTTTCGGGTTTTGCAATAACAGCGTTAAATAGTCTGTAACCCAGGAAGGGTGCAGAATCTGCCTTTAGTTGAACTGTGCCTCCCAAGGTGGAGGTGTATTTTCAGGTGGCTAGCACTTCGGTTGCTAGGGTGTGTCACCCAGAGGAACGAAGTGCGCGCCAAAAGATAAGTCGCGTCGAACGCTTTCAAACCCCAGTTCAAAACAAACGAGCCCATGCGTATATTCATTTCCGGTCACAATGGAATGGTTGGTTCAGCTGTCTGTCGCCGTTTATCGCGCGAGCCAAATCTAGAACTGATTACCAGATCGCGCAGTCAGCTAGACCTAACTCAAGCGGATCAAGTTCGAGAGTTTTTTGCGGAGGAAAGACCTGACGCGGTGGTGTTCTGTGCCGCAAAAGTGGGAGGGATCCACGCCAACAACACTTACCCGGTTCAGTTCATGACGGATAATTTGCTGATGTCCGTCAATGCAATTCAAGCGGCATTCGAAAACAACGTAAGGCGTTTCCTGTTTTTGGGTAGTACTTGCATTTATCCTCGTTTGGCGCCACAACCGATCGTCGAAGATTCGCTGCTGACAGGGCCGCTTGAGCCGACGAACGAAGCTTATGCATTAGCCAAGATTGCTGGCCTGAAGTTGTGCGAATATTATCGACGTCAATACGGCGTGGTTTACCATTCTGTTATGCCTACAAACATGTATGGACCCGGTGATAATTATCATCCAAGTAATTCACACGTGTTGCCAGCATTGCTTCGAAGAATTGTGGAAGCGAAAGAAAACGGTGATTCTGAAGTCGTCATTTGGGGAACGGGGGCCCCGCGTCGCGAATTTCTCTACGTTGACGATCTTGCCGATGCAATTTGGCGCATGCTAAACATTAAAGAGCCCCCATCGTGGGTGAATATCGGTACGGGAATTGATATCTCGATTCTCGATTTAGCCAAAAAAATCGCGGCAGTTGTGGGGTACGAAGGGCTGATCAAAACCGATCCAACTAAACCAGACGGGACCCCTCGCAAAGTGTGCGATGTTTCATTGTTGAAGAAATTGGGGTGGAGTGCGCAAGTATCTCTTGATGAGGGGTTGCGTCGTACTTTCGCTGATTTCGTTGCGGAAGCTCGTAGTGGTGTTCTGCGCGAAGCCTGAGATTTATTCAGGATGTCTTATCGATTCGCAAAAGTTAAGTTTTGACGAATGCGTCATTTTTTCCGGTTTTGATGGCTGAGATGATTGTTGGTTCGAAAAGAGATGTTCTGTACGGATAGGTGGTTCCAATTCCTTCCCCGAACGTCACTTTTTCGTTATTTTGGAACATAGTTGTTAAAGGTCGGCGAGTTGCTTTGCAAAGCGCACTTGGCGGCTTGGAAACACGCTTCGAGTAGATTGAAAACAAATAGGAAGACTTGCACGTGCTAAACCGCGCAAACAACGGAAATCTCCAGGACGATCCCCATATTTCAGTCCAGCGATCCGCAGCTTCGATCGATCCGGTCCAAGTATTCATGCGGTGGAAGTGGCTGATCTTGCTTGGAGTGCTACTTGGTGTTGGTGCCGGTTACATGTACTGGGTAAAGTTGCCCAAGGAGTATACGGCACTTGCAGTTGTGCAAGTAACGTCGCCATATAGTAGCGATTCTATACCGTTGGAGCGAATCGAAGCGGTCAATCTCAAGAGTCGTGCCGACGAAGCGATTGTTATTCGCAGCTCCCGCGTTTTGACTATGGCCGTTGAGAAAGGGAATTTTTCTAGGTTTCCAGAATTGTCGGGATTGACCAATCAACAGATTGTTTATTGGCTGCAAGATAAATCTCGTTTGACCATTGAACCTGCATCCAAAGATGTCACAACCACTATTATCCGCATCAACTTTACTTGCGGTAATCCTTCATTGGCAACAGATGCCATTCGCTATATCGTCGAAGGTTACAATGAGTTCTTGGGAACGGAGTACGAAAACGTCGGAGCCGAAATCGTGCAAACGGTTGGCAAAGCGCGTCAAGAGATTGACGACAAATATGCGGAACTCGCCCGAAAGTATCAGGCGTTCCGTGAAGACTCGAACCTGATGTGGGTCGGAGAAGAGGGACGTGACCCTTTTGCGGAGAACCTAGACAAAGCTGTCAAAGAAATGGGTACCTTGGAGCTTCAGAGCAAGAAGCTGTTGGGGACGATCTCCTCTGCCGAAGAAGCTCTAAAGGCTGGTCGTGCCCCGGAAGGCATTATTTTAATGCTCCAAAGCGAAGCTGGAATCACGCTAGAGTCCGAGAAGCAAGCTCAAGGCAATCTTTTGGCTGCAGAGGGAAGAGCGGATACGCTTCGCGAGACCAAGTTGATTCCTTTGCAAATCAAAGAGCAACAACTTCGAGAAGCTGGATATGGCGAGAACCATCCTGCCATCTTAGGTGTGCGTCAAGAAATCAAGCTATACGAGGTTTTGATTTCGCGAGCATCTGAAGCCGAGCGGGCAAAGAAGCAAGAGGTTGCTGATGAGCTGGCGGAGAATGAGCAGAAGATCTTTACGCCAGCCCAACGTGTTCAAATGATGATCAATGGATTGAAAGAACGCGTTTCTACGTTGCAAGTTCAGTATCAAGAGTTAGAGAAGTTCCGTCTTGCGAACGAAGCGCAATCGAAGCAACTTCAAACTTCGGTGACACAAAACCGTTTGTTCCAGGATCAGATTGAATCGACAAAAACTCTATTGCAAGGTATTACAAATTCGCTTGATCGCTTGACACTGGTTAAGGAAACAGGGGACACGGGGAAGCGGACTATGAAGGAACTCGATCTTGTCGAGGCCTATCAGAGTGGTCCATTTATCGAGAGATTTTTAGGGTTGGGTGGGGCTGCTGGCGGAGGTGCATTTGCAATTTTGGGCTTCCTGCTGTCTTTGGCTGATCGTCGCTTCCGCAACGCGGACGAAATTGTTGCGGAGTTGCAATGTCCGATTTGGGGCCAAGTCCCAATGATGGATTTTCAGGATCCGAAGTATAAGAACGCTTTGAATCAGAAGATGGACAAGGCGTTGATGTCGCATCATTATCCGAAGTCATCGATTGCTGAAGCGTTTCGCGGAGTACGAACATCGCTTTTCTTTGGCAACCGAACCGGTGAGTTGAAAACGATTCAGGTCACAAGTTCTTCACCGGGTGACGGCAAGTCAACTTTAGCAGCAAACATTGCGATCTCCATTTCGCAGTCTGGCAAACGTGTGTTGTTGGTCGATTGTGACTTCCGACGCCCCCGCGTGGCAAAGATATTTGCCATCAATGGTATGCCTGGTTTGTCAGACGTTGTGAACGGTGACGCGGAATTAATGGACGTTATTCAAGCGTCGCCAGTACCTGGCTTGTCATTGCTTCCTTCTGGTACGAAAGTTCCGAACCCAGCCGAATTGTTGGTTAGTGAAGCCTATGCCAACGCCCTGGCCGTTCTGCGCGAGAAGTTTGATTATGTGATTGTAGATACTCCGCCTATTCTTGCCGTAAGTGACGCAACCACGATTGCGGCCCGTGTTGACGGGGTGATTTGTGCAGTTCGGCTTCGCAGCAATGATCGTTATCTTTCGATTCGATCGATTCGGGCCATGCGTGCAGTCAACGCCAACATCTTGGGCGTGGTCCTTATCGGTGTAAGCGGTTCAAACGCTTACGGCTATGGTTACGGATACGGCTATGGTTATGGCTATGGTTATGGTGGCTATCGCTATGCCGGTAACTACGGTGGTTACTACGATGTGGATGATGAAGGCGCGAATCGGAGCGAAATGAAAACTAAGCGTTTACCCACGCAATAGTCGACTCTCAAATGTTTAGTCGATCTTCATACGTTCGGAATGAGGAGCGGCGGAACATGCCTAGAGTCGCCGATCATATTATTCGACCGCAAGAGTTCGTCATAAAGTGTTCAGAGCCCACAGATATAGCCCTACTACGAGCGAATCTATAGGGCTATAGATATAAGATGCTAAGGTCTTCTTTGCTGTTTAAGATTTATAAACTGCTGGACAGTAGGCAGAAACGAACATGGATTTTATTGTTGTTTCTGATGGTGCTGAGTTCTCTCTTTGAGGCTTTGGGGATTGGTATTCTTTTTCCGGTTCTCTTATTGTTGTCTGACAGTTCCTCGGACAGCAGTAGTTGGTTGCGGGAGATTGTAGCAACGTGGACTGGGATTACTAATCCAGCTACGCTAGTGCTAGCGGTGTTATGGGGATTTGCATTTTTTAGTGTTATCAAATCGTTTTTTGTGGTTTGGGTTGCGTGGTGCCAGTCCAAATTTGTGGCTGATCTTCAAATGTCGCTCTCAACTCGACTATATCGTGGATATCTACGTGAACCGTGGAGTTTTCACCTGCGACGAAACTCGGCGGAACTGATTAGGAACGTTACAAGCGAATCGTTTCAGGTCGCGGTCGCAGTTCAATCTATTTTGGCTGCGCTAACGGAATTGATGTTGGTTTTTGCAACTACCATCGCCCTTTTATTTATTGAGCCATTGGGGATGGTTATATGTTGCACAATACTCGCAATTGCAGGGGTAGGTTTTTACTATTCGATTCGTCAGCGGCTAAGCCAGTGGGGGCGTCAACGTCAGGTACACTCGAAAGAGCTAACTAAACACCTTCAACAAGGATTGGGGGGGGCGAAGGATATTATTCTTTTAAATCGAGTTGAATATTTCGTTAAGTGCTTCTTTGAGCACTCCTTGGCCTCCGCTGTGATTCAACGGAAGGTTCTTCTGACACAGGCATTGCCACGGCATTGGTTAGAGTTTCTTGGTGCATTGGCATTAACTGTGTTGGTCACCATTTTGTTATTCAGGGGAATGGCTTTGTCGACGATAGTTCCTACGATTGGACTGTTCGCTGCAGCCGCCTTCAGGCTTATTCCATCGGTAAATCGTTTGATGATGGGATCGCAATCGTTAAAGTTCATGCAGCCGTCGGTGGATACGCTTTTGACGGAGCTGAAGGATAATGGTGCAAGGACCGGTTCCGAGAATGTGGAGCTTGTGCTCAAGAATTGTATTCGCCTCGATCATGTCACTTTTTCTTATGCTGAGACTGTGTCGCCCGCGATTCAGGATGTTTCATTAGAGATTGTTGCGGGACAGTCTGTGGGCTTTGTAGGAGGAAGTGGTGCAGGCAAGAGCACGCTCGTCGATGTCATATTAGGTTTACTGAGCCCGACAGAAGGCGGTGTGTATGTCGACGGCAGGTCGATTACGGATAACATAATGGAGTGGCAAAAGTTAGTTGGCTATGTCCCACAATCTATCTTTTTGACGGATGATACGCTTCGCCGGAATATAGCCTTTGGACTTCCGGACAAAGAAATTAATGAGGAAAATTTGAAGCAAGCCGTTGCCAGTGCTCAATTGTCAGCTTTTGTTGAAGGTCTGCCCGATGGGCTTGATACAATTGTGGGTGAGAGAGGGGTTCGCTTGTCTGGAGGACAACGGCAAAGGATCGGCATCGCTCGGGCCTTGTACAATAATCCCAAAGTTTTGGTTTTTGATGAGGCGACCAGCGCGCTAGATAACGCAACTGAACTTGAGGTAATGGAATCGATTAAGGCTTTAAAGGGGACTCGTACGATTGTCATTGTTGCCCATCGACTTACTACGATTTCGCATTGTGATCGAGTCTTTCATTTCGAAAGCGGGCGTCTGATCGAATTTGGGACCGCTGACCAAATTATACAAAAATTACAATTGAATACCGGTGGCGTTAGTTAGTACGGATTTGCCTTTCCTTACTATCATGAGCTTTGGATAATGGGAATTGCTTTTGGTTTGAGTTTAAGTAAGATTTCTCGATATTATGTTGTGCAAGCGCGTTTTGTGAAAAGTAATCCGCGACTAAAGGATTCATGTGGTTGTACTACAAAAATGATGCTGTAGAAACTTGGGCTAATTTATTAAATGCTTGCGAAATCCAAAAAATTGACGCGATAGACAAGGGGGCATTGTTTCGCCATTTAGACGAGGTCGTCCCTTTTTCCAAGTCGCATGCTTTGGTAGGGCGTCAATGATGTTGTTGGGGAGATTACGTCTTTTTCAATCAGAAACCGTTTGACGCGACTCAAGTCACATAAGGAGAACAGAGATGCTTCTTCGGTCGGAAAAAAGAATTGACGACAAAGAGCGTATCCTTCGCTTCGCTCATGGAATCAGATTTGCGCAGGATTGGCGAGGCTGGCAGATGGAAGATGACGCAATTGAATACACTTAATCGCCTTATCCAACCGGACCTTGAAGTAATATCGAAGGGACGAGTCTGGTCTTTGATAGCGCGAGGAGTGAACTTCAGTCCTATACTGACCCGGGTGGAAGAATTTCCTTGTCAGTTTCGGCAGCTTGGAAATCAATGCGCGAGAGTTTGATGAAACGATTGAAGAGGTCTTTAGTTCGGTGAAATAACCGAGTTGATAGAATCTCGAGTGCAGAGCTTTAGTCTTGTCATCCCAGTGTGTTTTGGGTTCGCAGGGGCGACAACGATTAAATCTGATGTTTTGTTTTTGGACTTAGTATTGGCTCTCAGGCATGTTTCCTTTCGCGATATATGATATCGCGGAATAGGCGAGATCGAGAATGGCTGCACGGAAATACTCGTTCCGCACTCGCGGCACTGCATTGTGGTAGTGTTTACTACATTTGGTTTTATGGAAAATGGCGAGTTTAGCTTTTTCTCGGACACAACCGCAAGAATTCATGCGAGAAGCGATGCTATGTCTGCGCTTCCTCGCAGGGTGTTGTGGATGGTGGGGCATTTTTCGCTTGCTGCCCACCGATCGTACACACGAAAGTAACGGTTCGCAGTGCAAGTGTTTTTATAGAAATACCTGTGTGGCATCTGTGGAGTTCAAATATTCCGAGCCGCTGAGATCGATCGCTTCTTTGTTTTCAGCATTCATTCAATAAGAATGGCACATCATAACCTTGAATCTTAGTAGATCGAGTAAGACGGCGAATTCACAATCGGGTGAGAATGTATTCCATTTTTCTACCCTAAGCCTTCTTTTGTGTTTCAGGCTGCATCGCTAGGCGTTTTGGGTATGTAAGGCGAGTTCAATTGAGGGAAATACGTGTATTATACGGGTAGGTTATTTTTGGGTGAAGAGTTTGATGACGCCTCTTTCAAATATCCGTATTTGCCAGCAGAATGTGAAGTTTTGGTGTAGCGACGAGGGGAGTGGTCTTGGATTTGGGATAGCGCAGTCTTTGAGCTGTAGATAGTGAATTGTTTTTTTGGTGGCGTAAATAATAGACAGTTGTGATTGAGTTAGTACGAGGAACGAAGAGCGGTGGATAAATCACGTATTTTGATAACCGGCGGAACTGGGTCATTCGGCAGCAAGTTTGTGGAGACGATTTACAAGCGTTTTCCCAACATCGCGCGCGTTGTGGTGTTTTCGCGTGACGAGTTGAAGCAATTCGAAATGCAAAAACGTTTTCCACCGAGAGAATATAAATCGATTCGTTTCTTTATCGGAGACGTGCGAGATCGCGATCGATTAAAACGAGCGATGGAAGGTGTCGATACCGTTATTCATGCTGCGGCTTTGAAGCAAGTGCCAGCAGCCGAATACAACCCCTTTGAAGCTATCCGGACGAACGTGATCGGTGCGCAGAATGTAATCGAAGCAGCATTAGATTCTGGCGTAAAACGCGTTGTCGCGCTCAGCACGGACAAGGCTGCTGCGCCAATTAATTTATACGGTGCAACCAAGCTTTGTTCCGATAAACTGTTTATTGCTGCAAATAATTTACGTGGTGGTAGGGACATTCGTTTTTCGGTAGTCCGGTATGGTAATGTGATGGGAAGTCGCGGAAGTGTCATTCCGTTTTTCATGGAGCAACGTGCTAAAGGTGTTTTGCCAATTACTGACAGGCGTATGACGCGTTTTAATATATCACTCGATGAAGGTGTCGAGATGGTTCTCTATTCGCTGGAACATTGTATTGGTGGTGAGGTGATCGTTCCTAAGATACCATCCTATCGTATAACGGATGTTGCTGAGGCGATTGGTCCAGATTGCGAGAAACCAGAGATTGGAATTCGCCCTGGCGAAAAGCTGCACGAAGAGATGATCACTGAGAGCGATAGTCAAAACACAATAGAAAATGAGCGATACTATGTCATTGTTCCGATGTTGAGCGGGCGTAAGCATGAAGAGACGATTGCGAAGTATGCGGAACATCATCAGGCAACTCCGGTAGTTTCAGGGTTCCGTTACAGTTCAGACAAGAATCCTTCTTGGCTGTCTGTGGACGATTTACGGAATCTTATTTGCGAGCATGTAGATCCGGGATTTAGTGCTTAATTGATAAGAATGGCAAGTTGCAAAGTTCCGGCAGCCTCGGCAGTTGTGGTTTAGATTTTCACGTAACAGAATTTGTTAGAGATTATGATTCCTTACGGTCGTCAAGATATTACTGAAGCCGATATTGAAGCGGTTGTCCAAGTTCTCAGGTCGGATTTTCTAACGCAGGGGCCTACTATACCAGCTTTTGAAAATGCAGTGTGTAAGTACGTGGGAGCAAAACATGGGATTGCTGTAAACAGTGCTACATCAGCGCTTCACATAGCTTGCATGTCGGTTGGATTAGGTCCTGGTGATTGGTTGTGGACTTCACCTAACACTTTTGTAGCGAGCGCTAACTGCGGTCGATATTGCGGCGCAGATATTGATTTCGTAGACATAGATCCGCTCACACTGAATATGAGTGTTGAGTTATTGAAAGACAAGCTTGCGATTGCTGAAAAACGCGGAACGCTTCCAAAAGTGGTTGTGCCTGTTCACTTTGCAGGAGAGCCCTGTGAAATGGAAGCGATTTGGGCGCTAGCCAAGAAATACAATTTTCGAGTCATTGAAGATGCCTCCCATGCCATTGGAGCGAGTTATGCTGGAAAGCCAATTGGCAATTGCGCCTTTAGTGATATCACTGTTTTCAGTTTTCATCCGGTAAAGATCATCACGACAGCAGAGGGAGGGTTGGCGACTACGAATTGTGAGCAACTCGCGGCGCGAATGTCACGTCTCCGCACCCATGGAATTACACGAGATCCGGCATCAATGACTCATGCGTCAGAGGGGGGCTGGTACTATCAGCAAGTTGAACTTGGTTACAATTACCGAATGACAGACTTGCAAGCTGCTCTCGGATTGAGTCAGATGTCTCGACTAAACCAATATATCGAAATGCGGCATCGACTTGCGCAGAGATATGAACATCTTCTTGGGCGTTTGCCAGTGAAGCTACCGTTTAGAAGCTCGAGTAGTCGGTCAGCCTTGCACCTGTACCCAATTCAGGTTTTGGATCAAGTCAAACGAAAGCCAGTTTTTGATCATTTACGGACAAGCGGTATCGGCGTGAATGTTCATTACATTCCCGTTCACACGCAACCGGATTTTCGTTTACGGGTGCCCAAGGAAACGCAATGTGCGAATGCCGTCGAGTATTACCAGAAGGCGATTAGCTTGCCGATGTACGCAACATTAAGTGATATCGAACAGGATAAAGTTGCGAGGGAGCTGGAGGTTGCTTTAGTATGAATTTATGTGTCATACCAGCCCGGGGTGGTAGCAAGCGAATCCCTCGAAAAAATGTTAAAGAGTTTTATGGGAAACCGATGATTGCGTGGTCGATAGAGGCAGCTCTCGAGAGCAGGGTTTTTGACCGAATTATTGTTTCTACTGATGACGCTGAAATCGCTGAAGTTGCAAAAAATTTCGGAGCTGAAGTTCCTTTTTGGAGGCCTGCCGAGTTGTCCGGTGATTACGCTGGAACAATTCCCGTTATCGCTCATGCGATAGAACGGATGGCTCAGGAGGGGACGCAAGCGGAAAACGTTTGTTGTGTCTATGCAACAGCACCTTTCATTCAATCCAGTGATATTCGGAGCGCTTTGGAAAAGCTTCATTCCACTGGTACCGACTATGTATTCACGGTGACGAGCTTTCCATTTCCAATTCAGAGAGCGGTGCGAATCGACTCGTCCGATCGCGTAAGTATGTTCTTCCCGGAGCACTTCAATACTCGCTCCCAAGATCTCGAGGAAGCTTACCATGATGCAGGTCAGTTCTATTGGGGCAAAGTTGAGGCATGGCTTAGTGAAAAGCGAATTTTTACTAGTCAGTCCTCCCCATTTGTTTTGCCTCGTTATCGGGTTCAGGACATTGACACGCCCGAGGATTGGACGCGAGTTGAATGGATGTTCAAAGCGATGCGGGAATCGACGACCTTATGAGAGTGCTGATTAGAGCAGATTCGTCGCTTGAAATTGGCTCTGGTCACATCATGCGATGTTTGACTCTTGCCATTGCGTTGCGGGATAAAGGCGCAGCGTGCCAGTTTGTGTGCAGAAATCACTCAGGAAATATGGCAGCGTTGATTCGCTCGCATGGTTTTGCTGTCGACCTACTTCCAGGCACGGAATTGCAAAAAGGAGCTAGCTCGTTGCCGGGTGGAGTTGGCGGTTACGAAGGGTGGCTTGGTGCACCATGGGAGATCGATGCCCAGGAAACGGTAGCGTGTATCGAAAACTCGCCCGTGGATTGGATTGTTGTTGACCACTACGGAATCGATCGAAAATGGGAAAATGCGGTGCGCCCTTACTGCAAAAAGATCATGGTCATCGATGATCTTGCAAACCGTAGTCATGAATGCGACTTACTGTTAGATCAGAATTTGGTTGAAAATTTTGAGACTCGCTATCAATCACTTGTTCCCGAACGGTGTCCCTGTCTTTTAGGACCGAAATACTCGCTGCTTCAAGCTGACTACGCCACTGCTCATTCGCGAACACCTCCCCGGCAAGTACCGATTTCCCGGGTATTAGTTTACTTTGGCGGGGCGGATTCGAGAAATTTAACAGGGCTAATAATTACTGCATTCAAGGACTTCGAAGAATTTGGCATTTTACTGGATGTAGTTGTAAATCCTCAGAGTCCTTTTTATTCGGCAATTTGTGAGTTAGCGCGCTCATCAAAGAATATTTTTCTTCACACTAGTTTGCCAAGCTTGTGTCACCTGATGATCCAAGCTGATGTTGCTATCGGCGCGTCGGGTGCAACGTCCTGGGAGCGATGTTGTTTGGGGTTGCCCAGCTATGTCGTTACCTTAGCTGAAAACCAAGAGCCCATCGCGAAGGAGCTTCATCGGCGAGGATTTGTTAAGTGGCTTGGAAACCAATCCGAGGTTTCAGTACGGTCCTTCAACCAGGCATTGTCAGATTTAGTCCATGGAAATCAAGACCTTGAGTGCTGGTCGTCTCATTGTCGTTCACTTGTTGATGGCAAAGGAGCTAGCCATGTCCGCTCGATAATGATGCTCTGTAAGGATACTCCTCTCAATGTTCGTGCAGCAGAGTTGAAAGATGAGCGGCTTTTGCTTGAGTGGGCGAATGATCCGGTTGTTAGAAAGAATGCTTTCAACCCAAACCAGATCGATGCAAAGACACACAGGGAGTGGTTCTATAAACGACTGCGAAATCCCACGAAATGCGCAATCTACATTGTTGAAGCGGATGACGGATTGCCAATTGGTCAAGCGAGATTCGAATACACCGGGAATGGTTGGGAGGTTCATTATGGCTTAGCGGCTGTTGCCCGTGGTAATAAACTAGGCGTCTCGCTTCTAAGTTCCGCGTTGCGGGAATTTCGCCAAACCAGATCAGGCGAAATCGTATTTGGGCAAGTCAAACTCGATAATTTACCGTCGCAAGCCATCTTTCGACAACTTGGTTTTAGTGAAACCGAAACCTCTGCATGCAGGTTGGTCTATACAAGTACTCTGTAAATCAATGATTCAATAGAAACCCCTTAGCGCAATTCTTGACTGAGCTTTGATGAAATGACCATATCCATCGAAAAACGCCCAATTGGTGTAGGGCATCCTCCCTTTATTATTGCCGAATTATCCGCCAATCACAATGGATCGCTCGAGCGTGCATTAAAGACTATTGAAGTAGCACATCAGTGTGGGGCGGATGCGATTAAGCTCCAGACTTATTCTGCTGATACGATGACCATTGATTGTGACCGCGAAGACTTCATGATTCGTGGCGGGCTTTGGGATGGTTATAAGCTCTACGATCTCTACAAATGGGCTGAAACACCTTTTGATTGGCACCAAGCCATGTTTGAGCATGCGCGAAAACTCGGCATCACCGTTTTTTCAACACCGTTTGACGAGACGGCTGTAGATTTGCTTGAATCTCTAAATACACCTGCGTACAAAATTGCGTCCTTCGAGCTTACGGACTTACCGCTGATTCGATACGTAGCGCGGACCGGCAAGCCGATGATTATGTCTACCGGTATGGCTAGTGAAGCAGAAATTGAAGAGGCTGTTGCGACGGCTCGAGAGGCAGGTTGCAGTGAATTGGTGCTTTTGCACTGTATCAGTAGTTACCCTGCACCCATTGAGCAAGCGAATTTGCTTCAGATACCACAGCTTGCAAAGCGCTTCGATGTGCTTGTCGGTTTGTCTGATCACACATTAGGAACAACGGCTTCGGTTGCAGCAATCGCGTTAGGGGCGTGTGTAATTGAGAAGCACTTTACATTGAGTCGAATGGATAAGGGCCCGGATTGCGAATTTTCATTAGAGCCCGAAGAGTTGGTTCGCTTATGTCGTGACGCGAAAGACGCTTGGAGCGCGCTTGGCAAGTCTGGCTTCGAGCGGCAGGCAATTGAAACGCCAAGCAAGGTTTTCAGGCGATCGTTGTACTTCGTCCGAGACCTTCCAGCAGGAACTTTCATTACGCCAGCTGATATACGCCGAATTCGTCCAGGTCACGGTCTCCCGCCTAAGTTTTTCGACCTTTTAATCGGAAAGAAAATAAAAGTTGACGTACGAAGAGGTATGCCTGTTTTGGTCGAAAATGTGGAAATGTAGTGGTGTGGCAATGTTAGGGATTTTATTTTCGTGGAAAAAGTTATTGAAGTTGCAATATCTAGTGGGGCCCGGCTAGGTGATGTGGGTGTTTATTGAGAGTGCCTGAGATTGTGAGTACTATTTATCTGTGTTTGTGTTGTAGTTGTAGCTTTAGTGGAATGGTATATCAGCGGGAATATAGACAATAAAAGTGAAAGATTTGTTTTTTGTAGATTTTCAAAATATGGATGAAGCATAGTTTTAAGGGAATAAATCTCGGGCGCCTGCTTGGCTATGCATGTTTGTTTAGTTTTTATTTCGATGTCTTTAGGATAAGGCTATTTGGTAGATTTTCAATCACAAGGATGTGAGTGATTAGTATTGGTAGTCGTTGATAAATGCTCGCAGGTAGTAGGGGGCGAAGCATATGTTGTCTTGGTTCGTCACAAGGAATTTCGGCAACAAGAACTTTTGGTCATAACTTCTCCGCTTTCTACTTCTTAGGGACACGTTCTTTACTCGAAGCCTAATCAAGTTCTGGCAAAAGAAGACCCAGGATCTATAGATCAAGGTAGTCTGACCTTCTTATTGCAGTCAAAGTCTTGGTATTCACCGAATCCCATGCTGTGTCTACTTTCGACAGTTTCTTGACGGTTAATTCGATGAAATCCCTCCTCAATGAGCGATTGCTTTTCGATATGCAGGCAGTTTTACCTTTCGTATGTTCTTGGGAATTCCATTTAGGGAGCCGACTCCGAATAACTCATCAATTACCGAAGTCCAAGAGCGTCTACCTCAAAGTGTTCACGAAGCCGCATTCGAGGGGGTCTATGCATCGCATATAGTAAGAAGTTGATTCGGGGGAAAATGTTGTTGTGGATTCCACAACACTTGAGGCCGATGCTGTGGTAAAGAGCATCGTTCGTCGAGACTCTAGTGACGGCTGGCGGAACTATTTGATTGGATTGACGCGAGCGGATGCTGTTATCGGGGCCGACGAGCAACCAGTCGTGGAAGAGTTGCAACGATTTAATAAGTACCGAGGGGGGCTAAGAAGACTGGAAAGAAACTCCTATCCAGATGCCGAAATTGCCAAGAAGAATCCTACGACTCGTTTAGCTCATGAAGCGGAAAGCATTGTAAACACCGAGTGAAGCTTGATTAGAGGTGCCCAAATCGGACCGGCTACTACTTCAAATGCTGTTACGCTCGATGGTAAGTCTCCATGCCGCTCAGGTGCATTTGCTGAACGCGGGCTTGAGCGATGCGATTAAATAGGTCATAGCAGGCAAATGTTCTCATTCGACGCAGGCCTTGACAGCACTTACAGAGCATACTGATTGCAACGCTTGTATTCCTGAGCCCGAGCGACGCAAATAAAGACGTCGCAATTTGCGAGACCGAAATTTAAGAACGTCGTGCACAGCTAAATAGTCGAAAACGGGAGAAGGTCCGCAAGGGGCTAGAACTCCAGCGTCTTCGCAGTGAGATGGTGGCATATAGCTTTGCTCATGCTTTGGAGAATGGCGACGACAGGCCAACTCGACTGCGAGGTATTGAGAAGAATCAAAAGCGGTGCTGCATCCTGACAGTGGCGTTTAGTCTTAGGGTGAGATCCTACGTCGATTGTTTGGAAGCGGCGTAGCACGCAGTCTACAAGGGACAAGGAAGGCGTTCCCGAACGACTTTTGGGCGGTTCTATGGTCCCTTGGATGACTTTTGCCAACCATATTGCCCCCCCAAATGTGTATTGGCTTGAAAACACGACTCTGGAAAAATTTTTTCCGTCGCAGCTTTATGTCTGTTGCAAAGTCGCAAAATGTGTTTTGTTCAACGGGGCACTAAAGTGGGGGCGCGATTAATTTCGGAGTTGATTGCGTCGGTGGTTTTGCTATTTTATATGATGTGCGAATAATAGGTTCATTTAAAATGTCAAAGGTAGGCGTATTTGTTCATACCTATAAGTCACCTCATTTTGAAACAGCACTTGAGATTGCGGAGAGGCATTGTGAATTTGGTCATGAAGTGTTTCTGTATTTCGTCGCGGATGACTTGCCGTATGTCGAACCATATCATCTGAGAAGTAGTTCTCCTCTGGTTCGGGCACTAGCCCAGTGTCCTGCCGTAACGCGTGCACGAAAAATTCTTTCTAAGAAGATCAAAACTCGGGTGGGTTTTGATCTTTCAAGGCGGCGTCGCGCGGAATATTTCTCTGAAGGAAAGTTGCGGAAATTTGATAAGCTAAGTGAATTGCAGTCGTATAGGTGGAACGGGCAAGACACAGGAATGGCGGTCGCTTCGTCATTAATCTCAGCGCATCGCAATTCACAGTTGGACGTTAAACAAGTTAGTGATGAGGTTAGTCGGGCAATCACGTCGTTCATCGTTTCTTTTGAAGGTTCGCATGACTTCATAAAAAAGGATCGACTTGACTGTGTTTTCGTATTTAACGGTCGACTAGTAAATGAGAGGGCAACAAGGCGAGCTTGTGGTATTGCCGGGGTTTCGTGTTTTACACACGAATACGGTTGCGATAAGACAAAGTACTCTGTCTTTGATACCGTTCCGCACAACAGAATGGAAGTGCAAGCTGTAATGATAAAGAAATGGGCGATGGCTTGTAGGCAAAATAAGTGCGAGGCGGAGGGCATTGCAAGCAACTTTTTTTTGTCGAGGCAGTGCGGGTCATATAAGGAAAGTTCCGCATTTACTCATACGCACGGTGATGAGGGGAAGCCCTCCGAGTCTTTGGGCTATCAGCGGATTGTCACGTACTTTTCTAGTTCCGACGATGAATTCGTGTCCATCGGGGATGAGTTTTGTCAAGAAGGGTACAGGACGCAACAATTAGCCGTGCGAGCATTGCTTTCAGCTATTGGTAAGTACTCGAATACGTTTCTGATAATACGAATTCACCCACATTTACTGCACAAACACCCGGACGAAGAACGATTTTGGAATAGTTTGGAACTGACAAAAAACGCAATAATAGTGCCTGCGGGTAGTAAAGCAAATTCATACAAATTGATCGACGAAAGCGATCTCGTTTTTACTTATGGATCGACGACCGGCATTGAGGCCGCGTTTTGCGGAAAGCCATCTTATCTTCTTGGCTCCTCATTCTACGACCAACTTGGCTGTTGCACAAAAGCATTTGACGCAGAGGCGATCGACAACGCGCTCCAGTCACCAATTGCTCCAGAGGAATGCAAAGCGCTTTCACTACCGTACGGCTATTATTACTCAACGTTCGGATTTGAGTTTAAAAACTTTGTCGCCAGTGGAATTCACGCTGGACGATTTAAGGGAGTTGACTTATTCGGGAAGACGATTTTACGTTCTGCTCTGCGGCGATTGGGACTCGGAAAGTAGCGACTCAGGGCTTCGAGTACTACGTTGAGTTGGGAAGACATCAAGTTAACACAAGGAAACATGTGTAGAGTCTGATTTAGTTGTGGTCGACCGCTCCGATCCCGTAGCAGGCCAATGCAACTTGCTGCCAAATCACCTTTTTTGATAACCAATTGGACTTAATAGGATCGCACCGCGGAATAACTACTGGATTGTTTCCTTCGTGGCCGATTGGGCTAGTTCAATCAGGCCATCGGTGCTCAGCTATCTAGTCATTCGTTTGAAGAAAACGAATGCACGATGTTGATTGTCCTGCTCGCGTGAAAAGTGGCGGGTAACGTTCCCAAAAAGCATAACGATGCCCGCAGTAGCTGCATGGATTTGGAAAGACCTTAAAGCCAGATGCCAACAGCGGGCTCGCTGATCGTCAAGCATTCACGTCGTGTAATCGTTCGTGTGGCCAGCAGCGTTCAATACTTCAGGGGAGGGTTATGGGGGGCTGGCTGGAAACGTACAGTTAGATCGAAGGCGAATTTTTGGCCCCAATCGACGCCTTCTACGGCCACCATCATCGCACGCATATCTGGCAGAAGTCCTGCATCCCTCGATCTCTCCGAAAATCGAAACAATTAAACTGGGGTCAGGGGAATCGCGCTCGCACGCGATCAAATCGCCTGTTTTTAGCTCAAAACTAATTAAAAAGCACTCGAAAAAAACAGCGTTAACTGAAAAGTTCAGTTTCATGAATGATTCGGTTAATGAGTGGCCGGTGTCCAGTGTAGAGTATATTTAAACATGTAGTGGTTAGTATTTTGGTCTCGAAGATGCTGTATCTCCAAGCCTGGGTTTTTCAGTCTACGGATGGGATTTGAGAAGTCTTAAAAAGCGTGTTCCAGTTGACGGTTTGAGTATTTTTTGAATTGGGTATCGTATGTTTAGCAAGATCCGGAGGGTGTTCTCCTCGACAGCGCGGTGGGGATTGCAGTCATCAACTATCCTAAGGGCAGTCGGGCTGATTCGTCTATATTGGTACTTATACATCCGAAAATCACTCCGGACCCAAGATTCGACTCATGCATATTCAGCAACTGTCGCGCATAATCTTAAGTCGCTCTCAAATTTCCGGCTCACTAGAATGCGGCTGTTGATTGATCCGCTTTCAGTTATTGAGGTAGTGCCCCCGGATTCAAAAGTGTTGGTTATAGGGTGCAGAAACGAGGCGGATTTATTGTTGATGGTAGCAAAGGGCTTTAATCCTAAGAATATACGCGGGATAGATCTGATTTCGTATAGTCCTTGGGTTGATAGTGGCGATATGCATAAGCTTCCATATGGCGATGGTGAGTTTGATGCTGTAGTTTGTGGGTGGACACTAAGTTATTCGTCGCATCCCGATTTGGCTGCAATGGAAATGATGCGAGTTGTAAAGAAGGGTGGAGTGGTTGCCGTCGGAGTGGAGTATTGCAGCGACATTGGTGAGGTCGCGAAAGTAACGGGATATGCGATCGAAGATGATTACGATCGTAAACTGAACTCAGTAAATGACTTGCTAGGTCTTTTCAAAGACAGACTCGATCATGTTTACTTTAGCCATGATGCGCCATTACGTGTTTCGCATTCGGCAGCGGGGGTTGTCGGCAATCCGTCTTCGGTGGCAGTGGTTTTCTCTATTACACAAGATTAGGGCCGCATACAGATAAGCGGTTGGATTATGATCTCTCTTCTAATCGTTCAGTTAAGAAAGGGGAGTCGATGTTTCGGAAGGTAGTTCAGGCGTTAAAGAGATTTCGAAGGGAAATGAAATCCCGACAGGAGTTTAGGAGGGCCTTTTTGGAGTTTCTAAAGAACCCGTCTCGGTGCACTGATATGTCCCAGCAAGAAGTTTTGCGAAGGAATTTCGTGCTTCGTGGCTGCCGAGATTTTCGTTGGGCAATGGATTTGCTAAAGAGGCACGTGTTTACTTCAAGAACACCGGTTCAAAAGTTTGACCTTCTACAGTTGTCTGCAGCAGAAGTTTGTTCGGCTGTAGACACCCTTAAGCGTGACGGAGTTTGGATTTGCCCAAAACGGCTTGATTATGACCTAGTCTTGCGTATTCGGGAAAAGCTTGAAAAAAAACGATGGTTTCGCGTAAGGATCCCACGGACGTACAGACAATTGTTGATATTACTCCCAAAGCTGCCACATATTGGTATGATCAAAAGGATTTAATGGACATTGAAGAGTTTGTTCTACTTGCAAAGGATTGTGGGTTGTTGGAGATTCTGACAAGGTATTTGGAATGTTCTCCTTGTTTTGATATGATGACGTCTTGGTGTTCGTTTCCTGCCAATGGCGCGGACTCGGCATCGGCGCAGCTGTTTCATTTTGATTTGGATCGAATCAAGTTCCTGAAGGTTTTTATTTATTTGACCGACGTCACGGAGTCAAATGGTCCCCACGTATTTGTTTTGGGATCACATAAGAGAACAGCGGATGTTGCTTACCACGATGGCCGCTATAGCGATGAAGAGGTAAAGAGCCTGCTGCCGGATTGCCCGCATGTATCGCTCTGTGGACCAGCTGGAACCGTCTTTGTTGAGGATACTCTCGGGTTTCACAAGGGCAAACCCGTTGAGGATGGTATGCGTTGTGTGTTCGAGTACCAATATTCAGTTTGTGAGTTTGGTTATCCCTATTCAGATGTGACGCTAAAATAATGGCGATCCACAGAGATTGACTGGAAAAAAGATGACTGGGCTTTGACTTTAGTTGCCACTTGTATGGTTTACGCAGAAGTTCTTGCGGGGTATTACACTTGAGTGTAAGGATATTTTTTCGTAACTATTCAGCCCGTTGTAGCGTTTTCGCTGGCAACGGCGGTATTGAGCTGGTGCGTGAGTATTCAGCAAGTGCATTTAGTAATCTATTCAGCGGATAGTGCCGTTGTAGTTTTAGTGTTCTGAATACAGTCATTAGTACTGAGTGCAACAAAGCTCGTCGACCGCTTTGATTGGAGTAACTTTTCTTGCGAATCGGGACTGTGGGGCAAATAGAACACTCGGCAGTCTTATTGTCCATTGGCACATCGTAGTACCATTGAAACATTGAAAGCTGATTCTCATACTTTTCAATTCGCTTGACTAGATGCTGTCCATCAAGGTGATGCAAGGGAAAACGCGATATTTCCAGCGATCTTCCTTCCAGTCTCGCCACACTCATGTCATAGCCATTGCTGTCTAGTCTGGCTGTTTGACCGTGCAGTTTCTTGGTATCGCGATAAACATCTACCAATCGGCGAGAGAAGGACTTCCAATCTAACTC
>JAFLCP010000009.1 GCA_017303505.1 Planctomycetota bacterium
TGGGACAATGAACCCGGGACGATGGCCAAAGTGGGGAAGCGGTTGGTCGAAGAATATGGTGTCAGTGTCGTTGATATCAATTTCGGATGCCCGGTAAAGCAAGTCACGGAGAAAGCCCACAGTGGCTCTTACCTTTTGCGTCATCCAGACCGAATGGCGGCCATCATTACTCGACTGGTTGAAGCTTGTAGCCCGACCCCCGTCACTGCGAAGATTCGTCTCGGCTGTGCGCCGGATTGTATTAATGCCAATAGCATTGCTCGAGTAGTAGAAGAATCGGGCGCGGCAGCGTTAACCGTACATGGTCGTGTTGC
The DNA here is from genome assembly GCA_017303505.1 of Planctomycetota bacterium. Lineage (GTDB taxonomy): Bacteria > Planctomycetota > Planctomycetia > Pirellulales > Pirellulaceae > JAFLCP01. Next base: position 315 of record JAFLCP010000009.1, read on the forward strand.
TTCCCAGTTCTTTAAGGGTGAAGCCGATTGGGATCGTATCGCGGAAATCAAATCTTATCTCAAGAAGATTCCTTTGATCGGCAACGGCGATCTAGATTCAGCGGATAAAGTGGTCCGCGCCTTTAATCGCTATCCGGTGGATGGCGTGATGATTGCCAGAGCTTCACTAGGGCGTCCTTGGCTTTTTGCTCAAGCCGCAGCCGCCCTGCGAGGTGAGCCTATTCCACCAGATCCAACGCTGGAACAACAGCGAGATTGCATGCTGCGGCACTATGAGCTTGTCGTGGAGCGATTCGGTGAACACAAAGGGACGATGCTCATGAGAAAATTTGCTGCGTGCTATGCCCAAGGTAAATATGGTGCAAGACTTTTTCGTACCTATGTACAAAACGTCGAATCGCGTGAGCAATTTTTGCAGGTCGTTCGCGACCACTTCCCGCTTCGTGATGCACGTGGACATGGGGACCATGACACGGCCGATCCGGGGAGCGAAAATGCTAATAACTAATCGAAATGGAACCGCATGGAGCAATATCCGAAACTTTACCGTGTTGTAGTCGCACTTTGTCACGCCTGAAAACAACCTCGCACGCGACCAACCTCAATCGGTGGCTTGCTCCCTTAATTATTAATTTTTTTGGGTAAAGTTTCGCATTCTATAATGCCTCTTGCTATACTCGTCCGCAACTTCTATTCGGCTCTTATAGATGAGGTTTTGTATGCGGCTTCTCCGATTTGGCTTTCGCCTATTCCAGAGCGTGACGTTCAGTGTAGTGATCTTGATCGCATTGTCCTGTCACAACATTTCCGCGCAGGAAGTTAAACAAGCCGAGATCGATGGCGTCGCCCAGCATTGGGTTATGCAGGAAACAACGGGACGCGTGTTCGCGACGTTGTCAGATCGAGATGAAGTCATCGAATTTGACTCTAACGGTAAAGAAGTTCGCCGTATTGAGGTGAATACCTCTCCGAGCCAGATGATGATTAAGGGCGACATGCTAATTGTCGGCTGCACTAAATCCCCTTCGTTGGTTGTGATAGATCTGACTACCAATCAGAAAAAGGGGGAGATCAAACTCAATGGCAAAGGTCCTTATAGTTTCTTCTGTTCTCAGGTGGATAATAGCTTCGTCTATTGTGTTTGTAACACGGGGACTGCTTGGTGGGACGGCAAAGTGTTTCAATGCGATTTGAAAACGATGAAAATCCGAAAGGAGGTTGCTGTTTCGACGTGGCGTCAATCTCACGTTATTCACGTAGCCATGAGCCCCGATGGAAACTGGATTGTTCCTGATGCGAGAGGAGCATCCTCACCCAGTGGCGCCGACTTGATGAAAGTCAACGAAGAAGAATGCACATTCGAACAACTTCAACATCACCATGATAGTTTTGGTCCCATTGTTGCAGCCCCGTCCAATCGTTTTTGGGCGTTAGGAAAGGCCCTCTATTCGCAGGACCTATCCAAAATGCTGCGCACTTTTGGGGGTGAGCCTGTTGCCTTTCATCCGAACTTGGACTTGGTCGCTTCTTTATCAGGTACCGATCTCCTCCTCGAACAATTCAGCGATGCCTCACTGATCGCCAAACTGTCGCTCAATGCTAAGCCCCAGTCCTCGGAAAAAGCTGGGACAACGTCAACAATTCCATTTAACCATGATTCGATCGTACGTATTGACAGCAAGGGTCAACGAGTGTTTGTTGGTACGCCTACCAAAGCGTATTGGGTAGATGTCAGTGAAATCATTAAGATGGCTTCAGAGCAGAATATCTTACTTGTCCCGTCTCAACTGAATGCAGTCCTTGGTAAAGAAATCAAAGTCCCACTGAGTGCCACGGGTATCAACAACAAAACAGAGATGGAGATAGCCGAAGGGCCTAAAGATGCAAAAATTGTGGATGGCCACCTCGTTTGGCGTCCGAGCGCTGACGACGTTGGCGAACATACGCTTAAACTTGATCTGAAATTAGTTGCAGATCAAAGAATCGTAGATTCCGTCGATATCAATCTAAGCGTGGGACCTGTCCACTACGAATTGGGTTTCCCCGCCATCGGCTTGGAAGTATCACCTGGTGCGAGATATCTAGTTGCGTGGGGACCGTCCCCCGGCCAAAACAGAGCACATCCAAGCCATGTTGGTAGCGATGATTTGGCCGTTGTTGATATTCAGGAACAAAAGGTGATCGCGAAAAAGACTATTCCGCAGGGAATTCGCTGCGTCACCATTGACGACAATTTTGTTTTTGTCGCCCCACATTCTGGAAACCTCATCTATCGCCTGTCGCCACAACTTGGCGATAGCCAACGTGTCTTTATCCAAGCGAGCCCAAGTCGCCTCATTCGCCTTGGCAAATCGTGGCTCCTTACCCAATCAGATATCGAAGCCAATCAACTCATCGACATTCAAGAAATGAAGCCGTTGAACGCAGGAATCTTCGGCATCCGCCAGAACTCGCGATTTTCAATTATTGCGAACGATCAGTATGTCCTCATCGAAAACCGTTTGATCGATCGCAAAACAGGTGAATTGCTACGAACCGTAGGAACTGCAAAACTCCCAGCTCTGGTAAAGGTGCAAAACAATTCACAGCCAGTTCGATTCCCCAACTCGGGAATTCCAACTTGGGGTCGAATGATCGAAAGCAACAGTCTAGTGACAGCTAACGGCAGTCGCATCGCAACCTTTCCTGGCGATAAAATCACGACTCTATCAGCCGAATTTCCGGTTGCAGTCTCCATGGATATGGGACTTACGGATCCAAACCGTATGCTCTCGTTTATCAATATTACCGATGGCTCGACGATTCAAGCCGCTAAGTTGAGTACTAAAGCTCGAACGAATTCTTCCATGGCGATGGTGTCGATGCAGCGCGCCTTGGTTTTGCGAGGCGACAAAATCTTTTGCCTGGATCAGAATCGAGTTCTTGTTAGCGAGATTCCAGAAGAAGTTAAGACGACGCTATCCATTCCACCTCATTTTGGTCCAACCAAACTGGAGGTTATTGAAGCCGACAAACCTTTTAAGTTTAAACCGCGGGTCGTGGATGGCTCTAATAAGTTGACATTCAGCCTGCTGATGGAATACGAAGGTTTGTCGATCGATAGTGAGACGGGCGAAGTTTCGATCGATACACCCATGCTGTGGAATGCCTTTTCTACCAACTTCAGAAACAACATCTTCGATTTCTCACGATTCTCGTCAAACCCTGCAGCCAGCGACGTTGGTTCGGTGCAGATCGAAACGGCATCGCAATACAAACTTCTAACTGGCAAAGACCTCCCGAAAGATAAGATTGCCGCAGAAATACCAATTTCAATAGCCTTAGAAAGCTCCGATGGCCTGCGCGATGAGATCTCGTATAGCCTGATTGTTGTAGGAAACTTTACAGAAATTGCTAAGCGTTTTGAGAAGCAAAAAGTAGAGCAAGAGAAGCAGATGGCGGATGCTCGAGCGGAACAAGAAAAGCGTCGAGCTGAGTTAGAAGCGAATAGGAATCCTCCACCCAATCGTCTTCATGGGGAAGGCGACCCGAATGCTCGATTAGAGGCATTGGAAAATCGTGTTCGCCGGATGGAAGCTGCCCTCGATGCCATCCTAAAGAAATTGGATGAGAAGAAGCCGTAGTGATTTAGACACTCGCACGGTACGACACCGGCGGAGGCGCGATGCGAGCAACGCAAAAGAAGAAAAAGAGGTTAGCCGGTAAGCCGGGTTCTGTAACTTCGCAAGCGAAGCGACGATCATTAATCTGGGACGCCCATTGCTGGTCGCCTCAAGCGATCAACCCGAAGTTGGTAACGGTTCGAGCCGAACCGTGCACGGTCGGTGCAAGCACCTAGCGTCCTCACCTCTGTTCGATCTTGCTCCGGGTGGGGTTTACCAGGCCGTGAAGTCACCTTCATCGCCGGTGAGCTCTTACCTCGCCGTTTCACCCTTACCACGCATAGGTAAGTAAACTTACGTCTACGTACACAACCGTTCGGCGGTTTGTTTTCTGTGGCACTTTCCCTAGCTTTTCAGCCGGTCGGCGTTACCGACCACCCTGCTCTGTGGAGCCCGGACTTTCCTCTGCTGAACATTCGCACAAAACGTTTCCGTTTCGAGCCGAAAGGTACGACAGCGATCGTCTAGCTAACCTCTTTTTCTATTCTAGCGACTAGATCATTTTGACGCACTCGCAAACGGTGTGCGATCAAGGATAAGTGAGCCAGCACGCAATTGTGTGCGTGCTTGGCATACACTGCGCCCATCCGCACAAAAAGATGGGCGTATTCGCTAAGAATTTTGCTCGCTCGCTCATTATCTTGCCGCCCCCAAATGGCTGCGTCAAAACGCCTGACTACTGGCATAGCCGTTACTTGAGCGGAAACGGTATGATAGCGACACGCCAAGTCCCAGGTTCGTTCAATTTGTTCCTGTATTGGCACGAATCTTGCTTCGAGAGCGTCACGAGCATAAGTAACGCTTGATTCATGTCGTTTGGAAGACGACGCAAATATATTGTGGAGATTGACGGATATGACAGTTGTGGCACAAGCCTCATCGCATGACAAATCGCATGAGGGAGCCGGTGGGGTGGTCATGGAAACCTATTCCTACGACGACAAAATCGTACGAATGTTTACCTTGGCAACTGTGGTTTGGGGATTGGTCGCGTTTTTAGCCGGTATCTTTATCGCGCTGCAACTGGTGCTCCCCCAACTCAATTTTGGCCTGCAGTTTCTAAGTTTCGGTCGCTTACGACCGCTCCATACCAACGCGGCGATCTTCGCTTTCGCTGGCAACGCGTTGTTCGCAGCCATTTACTATTCCACCCAGCGATTGTGCAAAGCGAGAATGTGGAGCGATTGGCTGAGCCAAGCCCACTTTTGGGGCTGGCAATTGATCATTGTTTGCGCTGCGGTAACGCTCCCCTTGGGCATTACGCAAAGCAAAGAATACGCTGAACTTGAATGGCCCATCGACCTCTTGATTGCAGTGGTTTGGGTTGCCTTTTTTGGCGTCAACTTTTTCATGACGCTCTACAAGCGACGTGAACGTCACATGTACGTTGCCTTGTGGTTCTATATCGCCACGATCGTCACGGTAGCCATCTTGCATGTTTTCAACAATTTGGTGATTCCTCTCGATCCATCATCGGGCACCATCAAGAGTTACTCGATCTACGCAGGTGTGCAAGACGCGTTCATGCAATGGTGGTATGGCCATAATGCGGTTGCCTTCTTCCTAACAACTCCGTTTCTTGGCTTGATGTATTACTTCCTACCCAAAGCTGCAGATCGCCCTGTTTTCTCCTACAAACTTTCGATCATTCACTTTTGGTCTCTCGTCTTTATCTACATCTGGGCCGGCCCTCACCATTTGCATTACACCGCTCTACCTGAATGGGCTTCCACACTTGGTATGTTGTTTTCGGTGATGTTGTGGATGCCTTCATGGGGTGGAATGATCAACGGTTTGCTCACACTCCGTGGGGCGTGGAATAAGGTTGCCACCGACCCAGTTCTAAAATTCTTCGTGGTCGCTATCACCTTCTACGGAATGAGCACCTTTGAAGGCCCACTGTTGAGCGTCAAGAGCGTCAATGCTCTATCACATTACACCGACTGGACCATCGCTCACGTTCACTCGGGTGCACTCGGCTGGAACGGCTTTATGGCGTTTGGAATGGTTTACTGGTTAGCCCCTCGCTTGTTCCAAACCAAGCTTTGGAGCACCAAACTTGCTGAATGGCATTTCTGGTTGGGAACGGTAGGTATCCTGGGCTACATCATGCCGATTTATGTCGCCGGCTTAACTCAAGGACTTATGTGGCGAGCTATCGACGAAAATGGTGGCTTGGCTTATCCCGATTTCGTCGAAACAACCGCACGCTTGATTCCTTTGTACTGGATCCGTGTTGGTGGAGCTCTCATGTTCTTCGTCGGTGCTCTATTCATGTTCGTCAACTTTGTAATGACTTGGGCATCGCGTCCAGCGAAGTACGAAGTCCCTGTTTACTCGGCTCCTAAGCTCACAGGCAAATATATTGACGAAACTGCCCCACCATCCAAGCTCACAGCGGTTACCGATAGCGCACGCTGGATCGATGAATGGACCAAGGCTTTCTGGCATCGTCGTTGGGAACGCTTGCCCGTGACCTTTACCCTATGGGTTATTGCCTCGGTAGTGGTGGCATCGCTGTTCGAGATCATTCCAACGTTCTTGATTCGTTCCAACGTACCGACCATTGCTTCGGTTCAACCATACACTCCATTGGAGCTTGCAGGTCGCGATCTTTATATCGCTGAAGGTTGCTACAACTGTCATTCCCAAATGATTCGTCCGATTTTGGCTGAAACCAAACGCTATGGCGACTATTCACTTCCAGGTGAGTTCGTCTATGACCATCCGTTCCAATGGGGCTCGCGCCGCATTGGTCCAGACTTGGCCCGCGAAGGTGGCAAACAGTCCAACCTCTGGCATCTGCAACACTTGGAGAATCCCCAAGCTTTGAATGAAAATTCGTTGATGCCTGAATACTCCCACCTGCTAACCACCCGGCTCAACTTCAAATCGATTCGAGAGCGAGTACAAGCGGCCAAATTCCTGGGTGCACCTTACACCACGGAACTTGATGTTGCCGAAGATGGCACCGCGAATGCGGAAACTTTGGCCATCAAACAAGCTCAGAAGATTGCGGCCGACATCGCTACTCAAGGCGGCCCGCTCGATATGGAAGACAAACAGATCGTAGCCATCATTGCTTATCTGCAACGCATGGGTATCGATCGTTATAAGCCGGCTCCGGCAGCAGAACCCGCACCTACAGCAGCTCCCGCTGCCCCACCTGCGGAAGTTGCTGAGCAAAATACTGCTCCAGCCGTAGCTGCCAATGTGGAGTCACAACAATGATCAAAGATGTGGTTTCCTATTTGGATTATTCGCTATGTGCCAATATCTCATTGGTGATCTTTATGGTTGTCTTTGTGGCTGTCACACTTCGAACCCTTTTGGTTCGCAAAGACTCCATGAATCAAAATGCATCCATCGTTCTGGAAGAAGGAAATAAGGTTAACTAAGTATGAGTCACTCAGGAGAACAGCAGACCATCCACAGTTACGATGGCATTCAAGAATACGACAACCCGCTACCAGGCTGGTGGAAGTGGTTGTTTGTTGGCACCTTTGTCTTCAGCATCTTTTATGGAATGTACTTCCATACTGGGGCTGAGAAACAACGCTCGGTGTACACCGTTTATGATGAAGCTGTAGCTGCGAACCTCCGCCTACAATTCTCGGAAATCGGTGAACTGCAACCAGACAACGCGACACTTATGAAATATGTCGACGACAAACGCTGGCTGAAAGTTGGCGAAAGCGTCTACAAGCAACATTGCGTTAGTTGCCATGGTCCAGAAGCAGGTGGTCTCGTCGGACCAAACCTCTGCGACAATTACTGGAAGAACGTCAAAACCATCGATGACATTGCGAAGATTCTGGAAAACGGTGCCGGCAACGGCGCTATGCCCGCCTGGAAGACTCGCTTGCATCCTAATGAATTGGTATTAGTTGCTTGCTACATCGCATCGTTACGTGGATCGACACCCGGCAAAGCGCGTGCTCCCGAAGGTAACGAAATAGGCCCTTGGACCTTGACGGCTGTCGCCGCTGAAGAAGCGACTCCCGTTAGCGAAGCCAAGTAATCGATTCGGCTGGGAAGGGCACCCAGCCGTTTCTGTTTTGTTATGGCTCATTGAAAAGGAACTGCATCGCAGTAAGCGGTAGGAACATGAGTTCCACTCAGGAACAAATCCAAGACCGTGGTAACACGGAGAACGAAACTCAAGCAAAATCAAGTGCATTTCTTCAACCCGAAGAGCATGTACTTTCCACGTTGGAGCACGACGGTTCACGGCGTTGGCTTTATCCTCGATTGGCACCAGGCAATCTTTGGAAAGCACGCCGAATCGTCGCGTGGGTATTGATTGCGATCTTTACCCTGATTCCACACTTGCGATTTGCGGATAAGCCACTTGTATTGCTCGACATTCCACACCGTCGCTTTACCATTCTTGGCTTCACGTTCTTACCAACCGACACTCTGCTGCTCGCGTTGGCGATGGTGAGCCTCTTCGTGACCATCTTTTTGATCACCGCCTTAGTGGGGCGAGTATGGTGTGGTTGGGCATGTCCGCAAACGGTCTACATGGAATTCTTGTTCCGTCCAATCGATCGTTTGTTTGAAGGCACAAAAGGCAAAGGGGGACGCCCCAAAGAGCCATTAAGTGGTCTTCGATACTGGGGCCGGTTCCTGGTCTATCTCGTCCTTTGCATGTTTCTCACCCATACCTTCCTGGCCTACTTTGTCGGCACGGAAGCTCTGGCTCAATGGATTCGACAATCTCCATTCGAACATCCCATACCGTTCTTGGTCATGTCATTTACCACCGGTTTAATGATGTTCGACTTCCTTTTTTTCCGCGAGCAAATGTGTTTGATTGCGTGCCCTTATGGTCGGTTTCAATCCGTGATGTTAGACCGTAGATCACTGATTGTTGCTTATGACAAGAACCGAGGCGAACCGCGAGCCAAAGGCAAGAGAAACCTTCCTGTCGTCTCGAATGTGGGTGACTGCATCGATTGCGGAAAATGCGTTCAGGTTTGTCCAACTGGCATCGACATTCGCAACGGGCTGCAAATGGAATGCATCAATTGCACTCAATGTATCGACGTTTGCAATGATGTGATGGATAAGATTGGCTCACCGCGCGGACTTATTCGCTACAGCAGCCAAGAGCAATTGGAAAGCAAGACCAAGAAAATCTTGCGGCCTCGTTTGATCATTTATCCTGTCGTGTTGTTGATTACCTTCACCTTGTTCGGAATCGTTTTTGCATCGAAACATGCTTTTGATGCAACGCTATTGAGAAGTCTCGGCAGCCCGTTCATCATTGCCCAGGATGGTAAGATCGAAAACAACATGCGGCTCAAACTCGTAAACCGAACTGAAAAAGAAACCGAATTCACACTAAAGCTGATCGGTGCGGAGGATGCCGTCATTTCATTGCAGGATGGCGAAAAACTTGTGCTTAAGCCTGAAGAGACCAAAACGTTTACCTTCCTCGTGAGGTTCTCACCAAGTGAAGCTCCCACTGGGAAGAAAGATATTCAATTAGAAGTGGACAGCTCTCAGAATGCGGTTCGCAAAATGAAACTCACACTTCTCGCTCCTCGAAGTTACTCTGGAAAATAAGCCAATCATTGGATACCCAATCATGTCCGCTGCGATTCATATGAAAACGGAAGTTTCGCCCGAAGTTGCCGAACGACGTGCACGTCGCTTTTGGGTAACGTTCATCTGCTTGATCTTGGGCAGCAATGTTGGGATGGGTTTTTTCGCCGTTTATTTGGCTTTGAGCGACCCAACACAATCTGTGATTCCCAACTACTATCAGAAAGGCTTGGATTGGGATAAGACCAAGGCTCTGTTTGCTGCGAGCGAGCAACTCGGTTGGTCGATTCAAGTTTCGATAGCCCCCGATGCTGCGCAGGCAGTGCAGCGCAAAGTGCGATTTACGCTGCTGGACCGAGATGGAAAAACGGTTGAAAAGGCCACAGGCACGCTCTCTATTTTTCATCATGCACATTCCAAAAATGTGCAGGAGATTTCACTGACAGAAATTTATCCAGGTGTTTATGAGGGTGAGGCCTCCATGCCAGATGCAGGTAAGTGGGACATGACCCTCCACTTGCAGCGGGACCAAGATGAATTCCTCTGGCAACAAGCCCAAAACCTAAAATGGATGTCAGACGACCTGGAAGGAAACAAGTCATGATTCCATTGCTCGGCGCGGTATTGATCGCCAGCTTTTTGGGAAGCCTACATTGCGTTGGTATGTGCGGCCCATTAGCGCTCGTTGCCACCACTCAAGAAAATCGCAAGACACCTCTCTTCGGGCCATTAGCTGCATACCATCTCTCCAGAGTACTAGGCTATGCAAGTTTCGGAGTTGTCGCTGGTGCGTTCGGAGCGGCTGTGCAATCCACTGGGGACCTGCTGGGTTTACAACAAGCTGCAGCTAGAATCGCTGGTGGCACGATGGCTCTCTTGGGAATTCTGATGGTTTTGCGCCTAGCAGCGGGCAACAGCCCACACTTCATCTTGCCCTCTAAGCTTCAAACATTATTTGGAAAACTCCATCAAATCGCTCGCCGACAATCACCGCTCATGAAAGCCACGACGGTCGGAGCTCTTACCGTATTTCTGCCTTGCGGATGGCTCTATGCCTTCTTGATCACAGCCGCTGCAACCGCCAGTCCCTGGCAAGGTGGAGCCGTGATGGTCATGTTCTGGATTGGCACGGTTCCCAGTCTGACCGTGATGTTATTCAGCGTGCATATGTTGACGCAGAGACTTCGCCGAGTGTTGCCGTGGATTTCCGCGATCCTGTTGGTAGGAGTAGGGTTTTACACGATGTCTCATCGAGCGCATGCAAGCTATGACGGCCTCACGCAGGCTACCAAAGCTGCCCCACAACAGCAACTCGAATTACTTGAGAAGAACACCTCAATGAAGCCAGCATGCTGCCAAACCAAAGATGAAAAGAAGTAGTTTGTTGTTGCTTACCTGAAGTTGGGCCTCAGAGAATCGTATCGATAAACATGGAAACGAATCAGACGATCGTTGCAACTAAGGAAACGCCAGACAACTCGCATCGTTGTCGTTGCGCCCATTGCAACGCCGAGGTATCGACACCAGCCGAAATCGTCTTTGATCACAAACCGTTTTGTTGTCATGGATGTTGTGCAGCTTATCAATGGCTTACCGCAGAAGGCCTAGAACAATACTACGAATTGCGGGAACGCTTCAATGCGGCCGATGGTAATCGCGGCGCTGAAGTCACGCTCGATGAAATGAGTGAATTTGATTCCGCGTGGTATGCCCAGCAACATATTCGGCCCGTTGCCTCCAATGGACTAAAAACGAAAATCTATCTTGAAGGGATTCATTGTGCAGCCTGCGTCTGGCTGATCGAAAAAATGCCCAAATTGGTTCCCGGCGTATTGTCAGCGCAGGTCAGCCTTGCTCGATCCACCGTCGAGTTGATCTGGGATCCCACCAAGGTTTCCTTGAGCCGCATAGCCGTCGAGATCGCTCGGCTTGGCTATCGTCCGCACCCTATCCGTGGCGAAGCAAAGTTTGAACAACGAGCCAAAGATCTTCGGCGGCAACTTGCCCAAGTCGGGATCGCCTTTGCGTGCTCAGGCAATTCGATGTTGCTTGCAGCTGCTCTTTACTTGGGCGAACTGTATGGCATGTCGGGCGAACATATTCAATTGTTGCGTGGCGCGAGCACCGTGATTGGCTTGGTCGCTCTCCTGGGGCCTGGCTGGACATTCTTCAAAGGTGCGGCCTCAGCTCTTCGCACAAGAACGCCGCACATTGATATACCTGTCGCAGTTGCATTGGCTGTCGGAGCACTCAGTGGCATTTGGAATACCCTCAAAGGCACCGGCGAGTTGTATTATGACTCATTGTCGATGTTGGTTTTTCTGTTGCTTGCTGGTCGATATGTTCAAGCTCGACAACAACAATTAGCTTATGATTCGTTAGACATATTGCTCCAGTTGACGCCACGCAAAGCGCGACGCATCCGCGACGGGAAAGCCGAACTCATTTCCAGCGAATCACTTTCGGTAGGTGACACGATCGAAGTATTGGAAGGGGAGAGTTTCGCGGCTGATGGCTCGATTATTCAGGGCCGAACCGAAGTTGATCAAGCTTTATTGACAGGCGAAACACTCCCTGTTGTTGTAGCCGCGGGCGATCCAGTGTTTGCGGGGACCGTTAACCGAGGCTCGGCGATACGAATTAAAGTTGAACAAGTCGGCGAGGATAGTCGAGTTGGCAAGCTGGCGACGACCATTGAGAAGGCCGCAGTGATGCGCACGCCACTTGTGCAGTTGGCGGATCGACTCGCTGGCCGTTTTGTGATTTTGGTCTTGTTCGTAGCGGTTGCTACCGCCATCTATTGCTATTTCTATCGGCCTGAAGCGCTTGTCGATCGAGTCGTCTCATTGCTAATCGTTGCCTGTCCATGTGCCCTAGGTTTGGCTACCCCCATGGCCATTTCCCTTGCTCTTGGTGAAGCAGCACGGCGAGGCATTCTGATTCGAGGTGGTGATGCCTTGCAACGACTTGCGGATCGAGGCGTTGTGTTGCTCGATAAAACGGGAACGGTAACGACTGGCGATGTGGAAGTACGCTTTGATCATATAGCGAAAGAGTTCTGGCCTGCCATTGTCGCACTGGAACGCAAGAGCAGTCACCCAATTGCATTAGCATTGGTGCGTTACGGAAACGAAACCGCATCACACGCTTGTCGCACAACCATCGAACCTGAACAGGTTGAATATCGCAGTGGCGGAGGAATTCGCGGATCGCTTGCTGGAAAACAATGGCTCATCGGCAATCGAGCTTTTGTTGAATCGGAAGGCATTGTGTTGAATGAATCCAACCTTCAACATCAGGCGGACTATCTAGCTGCAGGTTGTAGCCCAGTATTCGTAGCTTGCGAACATAAACTGATCGGAACACTGGGAATCGGAGACCACTTGCGCAGCGATATTATCAGTGTCGTCGATGCGTTAAAAAAGGCAGGTTGGCAAGTAGGACTTCTATCAGGCGATCATCCTCAAGTTGTCGCTGCTGTGGGACAACAATTGGGCCTTGATTCCAATTTGGTCTGGGGTGGTAAATCACCCGAAGACAAACAGCAGGTAGTCCACCAACTTCAACAGCAAAAGCTCTCAGTCGTGATGGTCGGGGACGGTGTCAATGATGCCGTAGCCTTAGCTCAAGCCGATGTGGGCGTTGCTGTAAAAGGTGGCGCCGAAATCAGCCTTCAAGCCGCATCGGTCTACCTCAAAAATGCGGACCTCACCGCGTTACTGGATTTGTCTCAAGCAGGCCGAAATACAATTCGTGCCATTCGTCGAAACTTTTTTGCGTCGATCAGTTACAATATCTTCGCTGTAGGATTGGCCGTTGTGGGCCTGATCCATCCATTGATTGCGGCGGGACTTATGCCGGTGAGCTCGATCACCGTAGTCGGCGTGACTCTGGCCAGTCAAGTTTTCCCTAAAAGAGCCGATGCGGCCAAGCCCATAGGACCCAAAAAATCATGAGCGTTATCTATGTGGCTTTGCCGGTTGCATTGATTGTAGCGGGTTGTGCGGTTGTCGCCTTTACAATGTCTGCCCTTCGCGGGCAATTCGATGACCTGACAACCCCTCCATGGCGCATACTGCTAGATGACGAGCCGCTACCGGAACCGGGTGACAAAAGCCAAAACACCCCTGTCCCATAGCGATAGCGATGTTTTACTCTTATTGTCACTCACTCTTTGAGATCGGGTCGTGTGAGCCTGGGCAGACCGCTTCGAGTATTGTGTTGCAGCACTTCGATGGAAGGTGGCGGCAGCGAGCGACAAATGGCGCTCCTGGTCCGCAACCTTGATCGTTCCCGCTTTGCCCCAGAGCTTTACCTTCAGCACCGAAGCGGCCCCCATCTCGCCTCTATACCACACGATATACCAATCCATAGTTTCGATGCAGAGGCATCCAAGAACTGGATCCATTGGCCTGGCAGAATTCGTCAGCAACAAATTCGCCATCTGCGCAAAGTCATTGCCCATAACCAATATGATTTGGTTTTCGATCGTGCCTTGCACATGACACAATTGACGGGACCAGCCACCACAGGCTTGAACGTCGCCCGAATTTCCACTGTAGTTGCTTCCCCCAGCGACGATTTTGAATTTTACGAAAAGCGATTTCGTTGGCTCAAACGAAAGCTGCTCGCGCGAGCTTACCAACAAGCGGATCGAGTTCTTGCGGTCAGCCAGTCCATCGCTCGGGAAATGCAGAGCTATTTCCACGTTCCCGAACAACGCATTCAGGTTCTGTATAGCGCGATCGATCAGGAACAAATCTCAGCTGCAGTGAACGAACCGATCGCCGACTACGCGGATGTCGAAAATGTCGAGCTAAGGGTTTTGTGTATCGGACGAATCACGGACGTCAAACGCCAGCAGGATGTGTATGATGCGGCCAAATTTCTGATTCACGAGAAGCAACGCCGAATCCAGGTCGACTTCGTCGGCGACGGTCCACTCAAATCAAACCTTGAACAACAAACCAATCGAGACGGCTTGCAACAGTTCATTCGATTCCATGGATTTAGATCGAATCCATTTCCCTTTTATCGCCATACGGACTTGCTGTGCCTTGCTTCGTTGTGTGAAGGATTACCTAACGTCATCATGGAAGCCATGTACTTAGGGGTACCCGTGTTAGCGTCGGATTGTTCCTCCGGCCCAAGAGAACTACTGGGAGACCAAAGCTATGGGACACTTGTTCCCACAAAAAATCCGCCAGCGATCGCGGCAGCCATCTTGGATCGAATAGAACATCCCAAGCCATGGCTCGATAGAGCTCAACAAGCACAAGAGGTCGCCACTCAACGACATCAATTATCTAACTGGCTGATGAAGATCGAGAGTCTTTTTGACGAAGTCGTTCAACGAAGGAATAATCGATGAACGCTTCTCGAACGGCAGCAACTTGTACCTCTCTGGCAGCTATCACCTTTTGCGCCGTGCTTCAAGTCTTGGCGCAAGTCGTTTTTCAAGTGGTGATTGCCAAGCAATTTGGAGCATCTAAGGAAGTTGACAGTTTTAACGCAGCGTTAGCTGTACCCACCGTATTGAGCGCCATCCTAACAAGCTTTATTGGCTATATCATGGTGCCGCTGTTAGTTCCGTTGATACAGGATGTGAATGAGACTACGCGCGAGAAAAATGAACAAGAGTTTCGACAAGTCGCGCTGTCGGTAGGCATCTGGGCCATTGGAACCTGCCTAATCGCCACGCTATCGGTAGCGTTTTGTGCGTCCCCACTCACCACCCTGCTCTACCCACGTTTCGGCTCTGAAGAACATTCGCTCGTCAGCAATATGCTGCGAATTTTATCTCCTCTCATTGTGCTCAGTGCTGTGCAAGGTTGGCTCCAAGGCATCTATCATAGCCGTCAAAATTTCATCGTCCCTGCCCTGGCTAGCGCTGTAGGACCATCTGCCATCACCTTATTGCTTTTCATCCCCGTTCGATTCGAGCAGCCCATTTATTGGATTGCCTGGTGTCTTTTCTTGGGGACCTTGGCCACTTTAAGTTGTTTGGTACCTGCTATCCGGTTTGCAATTCCGCAGCGGTTATCGTTTCCTCCGAGTACGATGTTGGCATTACGTCGCAGTATCCCACTGATCGCGTTCAACTCATACACGAAACTTGACCCCGTTATTGATCGTGTCTTGTTAGCAGGTTTGACGGTAGGTGCCATCTCACATCTCAACTACGCACAACGCTTCATAACGGCTTTAGTTCTTGTCGCGTCGAGCGGAGTATCCACTATGGCGTTTTCCGATTTAGCAGGTGCCTATAGCGGAGACCTTTCGCAATTTCGCGTTCGCTTTTACGAGAATTTGCGCCGCATGTTGCTGGTGGTCATCCCCGTCGTTGTCGGCTTATCACTATTCGCGCAAGCTTCAATCAGGACGCTTTTGGAACGAGGGGAGTTTACATCACAGGACACAACCCAGGTTTCTATCTTGTTAATCGCATTAATAGGGTTCTTTGTAGCGTCAGCGGTGGGTGATCTTATTGCAAAGTGTTTTTATGCACTGGGTGATACGAAAACACCTTCTATCATCGGGGCCTTAGCGTTTACCTTGGGCATGGGCTTCAAGATTGCGGGAGTTCAATATTGGGGAGTTCTTGGCTTAGCGATCGCCACATCAGGCTACACTTTGCTCAGCGTGTTGATCATGCTCCCGATCCTTTATCAGCGTTTACAACTACGAAAGATGGGGCATGAGCTGGGACCTACTATCGTCCGATCCATCCTGGGATCAACGTCGGGAAGTTTAGTTGCAGCTGGAGCGTTATGGCTACCCATAACAGCCGCGTGGTGGATCGCTGTGATGCTTGGCGTATTCACGTATACAGCAAGCATGCTGGCATTAAGGGACCCGACTTGGCGGAGTATGATTCTTCGAAAAAACCAATATTGACCGAAAATGGACCGGATTCTACACGCCATCGCGTTCCGCCACGGGAGATGGGGAAAACGCCCCGATTTTCCGCGAAATTCGGTGGAAAACCGGCGATTGGAACGATTTTCGCTCCCCGATTGAAGTTCGATTACAATAATACGCCAAGCCACTCGAACTAAATTGCTCTTCTCATTTGCCATTCAAAGGGCTGTGAATTGACTGCTGAAGTATCTGAGATTTCATTCGATGTATCTGGATTAAACGCCAGAGCGGTAAACGATCAAATCCGAAGTTTGGTCTCAACCCGCTCCGAAGTGAAGCGAATACGACTATCCAGTCCGGAAAAAAAGCACAATCTGCTCAATGCCGTACCTGCATGCTCTTTCGTCATCGATGGTGATGTGGGCGACTATTGCGCAGCGGCATTACGCGATGCCGATGTCGAGATCCTTGGAACAGCAGAAACCGGATTAGGGCATTCCCTTCAGTCGGGAGTCATTACGATTCGCAAAGATGCGGGAGTGGCGGTCGGAGCCATGGCTTCAGGCGGTTTGATTGTCATACATGGCAGCGCGGGCGCGCGGTGCGGTGCTGGTCTGCAAGGAGCAGATATCTTGGTCGAAGGCTCCGTCGGTTCACATGCCGGAGCCTTCATGCGGGATGGGACCATGGTCATACTCGGGGATATAGGGCCAAATGCCGGATACGGCGCATCGGGTGGTACTTGGTACGTCGTGGGCGAAGTCCATCAGAGTGCTCCTCAATTGACCGAAGCGAGGATGAAAGAATCCGATAAGCTGAGACTGGGGCTTTTGTTGTTAAACAGTGGCGTAGATGCCAATGCCAAAGACTTTCGTAAATATGTGATAGAAGCAAGTACGGCCAACAGCTAGAACTTTCACGACGCTACCTCTTCCAAGCAAGATGACATTTATGCAAAGCCTAAAAAGACTCGGTTGGAAGTTTCCGGCCATGGGTTCTCTCGCCGAATCGCCATTTGGTGTTAGCCCACAACTCGAATGCCGTTTGACGCCACCCGGTGGACGTGTGATCTCACTGAAGTCCCCTTTCCTTTTTCGACGCATCCCCTGGAAGAATCTGTCGAAGGAAACGGCAACCAATTTATGCGCGGCTGTACGCCAACTTGGCTCAGCGATAGCGGTGCCCATTTCGATGATGGAACAACTTCCGGCAGCAGCAACTCCCTTGCGCATTGCTCAGATTTGGAGCGATCATTCTCCCGACCTAGCCGAACTGGAAATGTCGGACCTTATTGAGCTGAACTTCTGTAGCGAGAAGTCTGCTCATGCGGAAGAAAACAAACAATATGCTGGAGCAGAGTCTGTCGTTAGCTGGCCCATTGATGTGCTTGATACTAACTCACTGGTACATCGCGTCGCCATGTTGCGAGAAGTCACGGAGCACAAGATCCCCATCGGCTTTGCGATTCCGGCAGGCAATGTGCAAGCCGATGTTGCCTTGGCTCTGGCGTGCCAAGTCGACTTTGTAGTGCTCACATGGAGCCCCAGTTTATTTGATGATAAAGCTGGAAGCAGCTCTACGATTTCCGTTGCAGATGCACTTAGCGAAGTTCGCTTAGCCAAATCAAATTATTCGGCCAATGGCGGGGGAGATGAACTGAAAGTGATCATCGATGCACCGCTGGGAAGCGTTGAAGATTTTCCCAAGCTATTTGCCTTGGGGGCTCACGCATGGTGCGGGCAATCAGCGATTGACGCCTTATTGCGACAGCCTCAAGCACCGCAGCCCAACATCGGCTACAGCGGCATGCTCTCATCCTATTCAGCGTCTAAGCCCGCGACTTCCATTCAACCTCAATTGCTGGAACGACTGCAGACTTATGTGAAGAGCCTGGAATATGTCGTCGCACGGGCAGGTAAAGTCAGACCAAGCGAACTTGCCAACAATCTGTTGTGCACAATCGACGCTTAACTTGCCCAACGGCTCTTGCCCGATCCGGCAACAGCTTCACCGATGATCCAACTCTGATTACCTGCTTCTTTAGCCATGTCCATAATGGCTTGAGCGTAATAGGGACTTACGATGAAAGTGAGGCCGACCCCCATGTTGAAAACGCGGAACATTTCATCGTGAGGAACTTCGCCTAACCGCTGCATCCATTGAAACACGGCAGGGATTTCCCATGCTTGCTTGAAGACCAAGTCGACATCAGGTGGCAAGATGCGTTCTGTATTCTCAAGCAAGCCACCACCGGTAATGTGACCGATGCCATGAACCACATTCTTGACGCGATAATGATTCAGAACATTGCGTACTAACGACGCATAAATCTTAGTGGGGCGCAGTAGTTCTTCGCCAACCGTAGTCCCTAGTTCATCCACGTACGAATCAATAGCAAGCTTAGCTTTCTCAAAAACGATTTTGCGAGCCAAGCTATATCCGTTGGAATGAACACCAGACGACGAGACGCCAACCACTAAATCACCAGCCCGAATCTCTTTACCTGTGATGGCTTCGGGCTTGTCTACAACACCAACGCAAAACCCGGCTAGATCGTAATCATCGCCGTGATAGACGTCGGGCATGATGGCAGTTTCACCACCGAGCAATGCGCAACCAGCGTCCACGCAACCATCGCTGATTCCGCGAACAATCGATTCGAGCAACGGTGGGTTGTCGCGCGACATGGCGACATAGTCCAGGAAGAATAAAGGCTCGGCCCCACAGCACAAGATATCGTTGACACACATCGCGACCAAATCGAGCCCGATGGTACCGTGTTGCCCCACAAGTTGGGCGACTTTCAACTTCGTGCCAACACCATCCGTGCCTGAGACGAGGACTGGTTCCTGGTACTTTCGAGAGAAGAGGTTTCCCTTAAAGTCGAGGCTAAAGAGCCCCGCAAAACCGCCATCGTTGCGTAGGACTCGAGGGCAAAAAGTGCGGTGCATCCAGCGTGGCAAGCGTTCCATCGCCTGCTCATAAAGCTCTAAATCAACGCCGCTATCTTTGTAGGTGGTCTGCCCCATGGAAACTCGCCATCAGCCAAGTGGGTGAGATCAAAAAATTCGATATTCAAAGATTAACGGTTTCAGCTGAAATTGACCACAGGCTCGGATCAAAGTAGGCGCTTTCTCTAGGCTGAAATGTGGCATAAAGCGGATAACGCCGAAGGTTAGTGAGACCTTGCGGCGTTAAAGCACTAAACATACGAACAAATGGCACACGCAGAACCGTACCTTCTCTGCGGGCTATTCGTTGTTCCCCATGATCATGCCGCCGAGCCCACCCAACACGGAACCTTCGTCGCGTGGCGCCCCTGCACGGCCACCGGCAGCGGCAATAATGCGACCCGATAGGCGTGAAATCGGAAGGCTTTGCAGCCAAACGCGGCCCGGGCCAGTCAATGTTACCAAGAAGAGCCCTTCGCCACCGAAGAGCGTATTTTTGATTCCGCCCACCATCTGAATATCGTAGCTTACTGTGGGGGCGAGCGCGACCAAGCAACCGGTATCCAACAGGAGTCGTTCGCCTGGCCCTAAATCGCGATGCATCAACATGCCACCGGCGTGAATCAAAGCAATGCCGTCGCCATTGAGCCGTTGCATGATAAAGCCTTCGCCGCCAAACAAACCGACACCGAATTTCTTTTGAAACGCGATGTTGATTTTGATGCCTTTGGCACCACACAAGAAAGAATCTTTTTGGCAGATGATTTCTCCACCGAGTTGATCCAAGTGCAGCGGAATGATTCGGCCAGGATAAGGGGCAGCAAAGGCGACAACTTCACGTGCGGTTGGGTTGCGATTGGTGAAGGTGGTCATAAACAACGACTCACCGGTCAGCATGCGTTTACCCGCGCTGACTACTTTGCCCCAGAAACCGCCGCCGCTATCAGATGGATCGCCGAAAACGGTTTCCATTTTGATGCCAGGAGTCATATACATCATGCCCCCCGCTTCGGCGATCACGGTTTCACCAGGGTCGAGAGCGACTTCGGCGAACTGAATGTCTTCGCCAAAGATTTCATAGTCAATTTCATCTGCTGTTCGTTTTCGCCCTACGTTGGAAGGCTGAAGCGTTTCAACGACGGTTTCCGATGCATGATGACCGGCAATAAAGACTTGTTCGCAGCCTTTGCAGCGAAACGATTTGCCTGAGTGCTCGGGGGCAATGCGATATTCTTTACCACAGTTAGGACAATTGATCGTGAGCACTTCAAATCTCCATTTCGGTTGCTGGTTCAAAGAAAAACGGTCGGAGCTACAGGCGTAACTCCGACCGAAACTAGGCGCTAACTCGGCGATTATTTGGGTCAAAAGCGGTTAGTGTTTGACAATCTTGCCGTTCTTTAGGTCGAGAAGATAGGCGTCTAGCGAGCGTTTGATAACACCACTCATCAAGAACACACCAATCAAGTTAGGCACAGACATCGATAAGATGAGCATATCGCTAAAGTCCATAATCTTATCGGCAGACACAACGGAACCAAGAAAGGTAAACGTCAAAAACAGGACCTTGTAAAATAGCGAGGATCGTGGGCCAAACAGGAAGACAAAGCATCGTTCGCCATAATAGGACCAAGAGATACAAGTCGAATAGGCAAACAGTACTACAGAGAAGTAAAGCACGTAGCGAAACCAGTCAAGTTGCGCGTTTTGTGTCACCGCCTTTAACGTAATCTGTGCACCATTACCATCAGAGGCTAAGGCTTGAACTTCTGGAGTAGCATGTAAACCAGTGACGACAATCATCACCGCCGTCACCGTACAAACGACAACGGTATCGATAAATGGTTCGAGTAGTGCCACAAACCCTTCCGACATCGGCCGATCCGTTTTTGCGGCGGAGTGGGCAATCGCCGCAGAGCCAGCTCCGGCTTCGTTCGAGAATACGGCTCGTTTAATTCCGATAACCATAACACCTAAAAATCCGCCTGCCATACCACCGGGCGTGAACGCACCTTCAAAGATCTGTTGAATGGCCAACGGGACTCGAGAGAAATTGAGGCCAATCACAACAAAGGCCATCAACAAATAGGCTAAACACATCACGGGCACAATTTTCTCTGCAGTCCGTCCAATCGACTTGATACCACCCAAAATAACAACGCCGACAGCTACGACCATGAGCAAGCCATAAATCCATGGATAGGTTTCCAAGAACTTTAAGTTTGGATCTGCTTTGATCGTGTTTAGGGATTGAACAATTTGATAAGAGTTACCGCCGCCAAATGAACCACCCACACACAATACGGCGAATACAATAGCCAAAATGCCACCCAATTTACCAAGCCCCATCTTGGCAAGACCATCTTTGAGGTAGACCATGGGACCACCGAGAACGGTCCCATCCGTTCCAACGCGGCGGTACATGACCGCCAAAGAACATTCCGCGAATTTGCTCGTCATTCCCAACAGGCCGCAAAGAATCATCCAGAACGTGGCGCCTGGACCACCTAGTCCAATCGCGGCAGCAACACCTGCGATGTTACCCAACCCCACGGTTCCGGACAAAGCTGACGCGAGCGCTTGAAAATGCGATACCTCGCCCGAGTTCTTTGGATCGTCGTACTTCCCCATTACGAGGTCGAGACCGTGCTTAAAGCCTCGAAAGTTAATGAATCCCATTTTGATGGTCAGAAATACGCCGCCGCACAATAGCCACAACACCACAAAAGGTATTTTGACACCGAGCAGTTTTTCAGTGCCAAAATCAAAAAACAACACTGCGCTCATCGGATCAACGACGTAGTAGCCAGCACGATTGTCGATTTTGCCAATCCAGGTTTTTTCTTTTTCAGCCCACTTCTCTTCCGGGGTTCGTGGCTTCTTGGGAGCGGCCTCAGCGTTCTTTTCACCTTCAACTGGCTGAGTCGATGTTGGGGCTGGCGACGAAGCTGTTTCGCTGGCTGCGGCTGCATCGGTTACGGCGGGTGCCGTTGTTGGAGCACTTTCACTCGAAGCTGCACCAGCTTCTTGTCCCAACACATTTGGCAGCGAGATACAAGAAAGTCCAAAAACGAGCGCGCCCAAAACTGCCCAACGCGCTGCACTGGCCCAATGCCCAGCGGAAGATTTTTTTTGCATGAAACCAATCCTCGACAATTTCGCAATCAATTGAGTCCGCCGCAAAAGCGGAGATCGCGATTTCGTTGGATACCAAAAGAGTAATGAGATGAAAACGTAACCAATTCGGAGAGGATGTTAAGGGTTCTATTGGAATTGGAACCCTCGGTCAAATCAATTCCCACCCTCACCGAAATAGTTCAATAAATTGGCAAATTTCCGGATTACTTTTTCCGCAAAACCCATACAACTTCGCTGGCGTGCGACAGACTACCCGCTTCGGTTTCCAGCGGGGCAATAATCGGTGGAAATTGATCGATTTCTACCGCGTTATTCCCCTGCTCGTGCTTACGAAAAAGAAAGAGATACGTTTCGTTTTGCGGACGGTAGTGATGGAAAAAGAGATCATTCTTGCGGTGCAACAAGCGACGGAGTTTCTCGGTTTGCATCTGCAATCCGGGGGCTGAACAACCAATTCCCTTGGCGAACTCGCCCGCTGTACCTTTGGCAACCTCTTCGCCACCAATCTCCAAAACATACTCGCCATCAGCCAATCCTTCTACCACCACTTTCTTCGACAACGCCGGAGCCATATCGACAGGCATCAACTCGCCCGTTGATCGCAGAGGAAGCGGCAAGCAGGGTGCAATTTCCTTCCAACGCCATTCGCTCGCATTGGACGACTCGATCGCCTCTAAACTCCACTTGTCGCCAAACGAAATCGGCTTCGTGCGCTCGGCATCACTCACCTTCAAAGTGATATTATCCTCCGACAACTCCAACTTGCATTCACTTGGCACCAAGACATCGGCCAACCTTCGACTGTATTCGGAATAACCTGCAGCATTCAAGTGAATTCCATTGGCCGTCCATTCATTCTTGATCTCTGGCATGGCCACTACTGATAACTGTCGTTCGCTGCCGATCTCCTTCAAAGCAGCAACGATCACCGGGTAGCGTTCCTTGTAGTTCGCCAATCGCACATCAGCTTGGGAGGCTTCAAGAACCGGTGGCAACAATAAGCTGACTCGATAGTTAGACTTGACTAAATCATCCAACAACCGCCGCATCTGTTGTTTGAAAACATCCACAGTTAAGTTCTTATCAAACGCTTCGTTCATTCCATAGGCCACCAAAACGTGTGTAGGTTTAGCGGCTGCCAGATCTTTCAAGCGACGTTGGTAACCTTCTTCATATCCACCAAATACTGCTCGTGCGCGGCCGCTCGCATCGTCGCCACTCCAGGCAACGTTGCGGAACGATACCCCGAGATTGGCAGTCCGTGAAACAAGAATCGTCTCCAATTCATCTTGCATCTGCATACGTTCAAACAAAGTTGCTCCCAACAAGGCAACTCGGTCATTCTGTTGAAAGAGTCCAACTTCCTGAGCAGCACTATTGGACGCAGTGGCCTCTGAGAGTGCCCCCAAGTAACTCACATATGCAAAATAGAAACCTCGCTCTTCACCCGAGTTGGCCTCACGTTTAAGAACCGTTTTGATCATCGCCGGTCCTTCAGCGAGCGACAACGTCAATCGGACCTCTTGCGAATCGGGAGAAATAGCAGTGTAACTCTCCTGATTATGGGCACGGACCAATGCAAATACACCGCCGAGCGGTTGCTGAACACCGTCTGGTCGCATCCGCAAACGGAATTGATAAACGCCCGCTTTTCGAACATCGACAGCCCATTCTCCATTAACAGCTCGATCCCGATTCAAATCGCTTTGATAAGCCACAATGTCCTGGCTGTGCCAATCATGAGCCGTCAAGTACACTTCTGCGTCCGCATCGGTTCCGAGGTGAATGCGTTGGTAATCATCGTTTTCTTTCGAGACGTCGTTCCAGAACGCTTCGTAAAAGCGGTTAAGACGCTGCACGATATCGGGATGAGCACTACTAATGTTCTGCGTTTGACCTGGATCTTTCTCCAAGTCGTAAAGTTCTTCACCGACAAGCCGATAACGTTGATCGGCCACGACAAACTTGCGTCTTTTTTCTGGATGATCGATTCGTTGCGATTGAACGACTAAGGTGCGATCGTTCCAAGAGCCTGCATCGCCCTGGATCAAACCCACTAAACTCATTCCATCACTTTTCCAATCTTTGGGAATACTCAATCCACAGAGCTCAACCAAGGTTGGCAGTAAATCAAAATGTGCAGTCAATTGTCCAACGTCGCGGGCAGCCCCTAGCTTCTTCGGATAGTGGATAAAGCAAGGAACTCGATGACCTCCTTCATAAACCGTACCCTTCATGCCTCGCATGCCCGCGTTGTATCCATTCCACTTACCCTCTTTCACTTGATTGCTCATCCCGGCTGCTGTCCCGTTGTCCGTCATGTAGATGACAATGGTATTGTCGAGCTTGCCGCTGCTTTGCAATTGCTCAAGCAAACGTCCCACATTGCTGTCGATACACTCGATCATGCCGTAAAACGCCGACATCGGTTTTTCAACGCCTTGATTCAAGTACTTTTGCTCGAACGATTCAGGCACTTTGTAAGGACTGTGCGGAGCGTTAAATGCCAAGTAGCAGAAGAACGGTTGATCTTTAGTTTCGTCCATGAACCGGCTAGCGGCTTGTGCAAATACATTGGTGCAGTAACCTAGAACTTGGGTAGGTTTTCCGTTCTGCAAAAAGGTATCATCGAAGTAATCATTGCCCCAATGATCGGGAACTTGACCGACACCTCCGCCACCATGGATCAACGATTCATCAAATCCCCGCTCCCAAGGGCGATAAGGTGAATTATCTCCCAGATGCCACTTACCGAAGATTCCTGTGCGAAAACCTGCCGTCTTAAAGGCTTGTGGCATTGTCCAACGCGAGGCATTCAAGAAACTGCGGCCCATTACGGTATGCCAAACACCCCCCCGCATTGCATATTGCCCCGACATCAAGGCGGCTCGAGTTTCGGCACATGTAGGATCGACATGAAAATTTGTAAGGCGAATGGAATCCTTCGCGAGTCGATCCAGATTGGGCGTCTGAATCATGGTGTTTCCATGAAATCCAATATCGCCGTATCCTTGGTCATCGGCGATGATTAAAAGAACATTGGGAGGCGTGGCTGCCACGACGGCCGTCGATTTAGTTGCTGCTTCAGCGGCCGAGGCAATCGAAAAGCCACTCCACACCGACAAGAAAACCAAACCAACGAAAAACAGACGAATCCAGATTTGGCTATTGAACTTTTTCATCACAAACAATCCTGATGTATTCCTGATCAGACCAAACGAAATACACGCGATGGTCGGTGCATAACTTTGGATTTTGGGGAGGGGAAAGGGACATGAGTGGTGACAAGTTTCCTCGTCGCGGATCGGCGTAGTATATCCATCGCTACGCCGTATCTCTGTAGCTATACATCTCTGTATCTATACAGATCTCCGTAGCTATACAGCCCCATATAATACCCAACCTTGCTTCTCGCTGCTTGTATTGACCGCGAGAGTTAAGCAAAATTTCCAGGGAAGCTCAGCACCCATTTGCGTGGGGGCAGCGAGCCTCTGTACGCGATATTTGCCCCGAAACATAAGGAAACTCGAGTGGATCGCCGAAAGTGGTTGCAACTTTGTTCAGCGGTAGGTGTCGGGTCGGTCGCATTTCAACGTTCACTCGCCGCACAAGCTGAGGAAAGCGGCAAAATTACCAAAGAAATGGTCGCCAACGCAGCTTGGGTTTCCCAACTTGAACTGAGCGAGCAAGAACAAGAGGATTTGGTTCGCTCACTGCAACAGATGTCTGATGGGCAGAAATCCGTTCGCAAAGTTCCGCTGGACGCCGACATTCCTCCCGCGATGGTCTTCTCACCTCACGATCTACTCCTTCCCCCAAATTCGAACTCCAGCGTCGAAGCGGTTTACAAGGTCACGCCTAAGCCCTTTGATGGCGACCTTCCAAGCGATTCAGATGAAATTGCATTTGCATCCGTAGCGAAACAAGCAACTTGGTTGCGGGCCAAGAAAATCACAAGCGTCGAACTCACAAAAATCTATTTGCAACGAATCAGTCGATACGACACCGTGCTTCAGGCCGTTGTAGAACGATTGGATGAACCAGCCTTAAAAGCAGCCGCAGTGGCTGATGCTGAACTGGCTAGCGGTAAAGATCGCGGCCCTTTGCATGGCATTCCGTACGGAGCGAAAGATCTTGTGGCAGTTCCGCCATGGCCAACACAGTGGGGAGCCCCGGCGTATCGTGATCAAGTTCGTCCGAATACGGCAACAGTAGCCGAGCGATTGCAAGCTGCTGGGGCAATTTTGATCGCCAAGTTGTCGTTGGGTGCGCTCGCTATGGGCGATCAATGGTTTGGTGGAATGACCCGCAGTCCATGGAATCCTCGACAAGGAAGCAGCGGTTCATCAGCAGGTTCGGCTTCAGCCGTCGCAGCTGGCTTATGCTCCTTTGCAATTGGGAGCGAAACGTTGGGGAGCATCATCTCTCCTTGCCGCCGGTGCCATGTAACTGGCTTGCGTCCAACCTTCGGGCGAGTGTCGCGAGCAGGCTGTATGACACTTTCCTGGAGCATGGACAAACTTGGCCCCATTGCCCGCACCGCAGAAGATTGTGCTTTGGTCTTATCGAAAATTTCTGGGGTCGATGCTCGCGATCCCGCCACACGCGAACGCTCTTTTATCTATCCGTTTGAAGCTGCGGTAGAACAATGGAACATCGGTTATGTCCCTGGCACACTTTCTGACGGAGAGCAAAAATGTGTCGATGCATTGAAGAATGCTGGGGCTAAATTAGTCGAAATCAAATTGCCCGATCGGTTTCCGCTCGGCGCGATGGTCTCGACGCTGGATGTCGAAGCGGCCACCAGCTTTGATGATTTACTTCGCACTGGACCACTGCGCGGTTTGGGGGCTTGGCCATCGATTTTCCGCGAAGGACAATTTGTACCTGCCGTCCACTATCTTCGCAGTAATCGCTTGCGAACCGAATTAGTACGTGAGGCGGAAGCCGTGTATCAAACCGTTGATGTCGTAGTGGGGAGCGATGACTTGGTGCTTACCAACTTGAGTGGCCATCCGAGTATGATCGTCACCGCAGGCACAATGGATCGCCGAGGTAGTCGACGCCCCTGGCCCGTCAAATTGACCAGTCGATTTTGGGGCGAGGATCGGCTATTGACGATCGCAGCTTGGCTGCAACAACATGTTCCACCTAGCCCATATGCCCCTGCAGATTTTGGCTGGGACGAAGATTAAGCTCACAGCGACCTCGCTCTTAAGCCTCTGATTTCGTACAATGCGGGCGTCTTGGAATTACATACTTTTGGCGGAATGGATGGAATAAATGCGTTTGATTGGAACGCTGGAAGGACGAAAACGTGCGGAAGTTTTCGTCGCTTTTTTGATCGCTCAAAAAGTACGGACCATCGTTGAAACACAAGCTGGTGCAACGGATGTCTACGAAATTTGGATTTGCGATGAAGATCAGGTTCCATTAGCTAAAGGGGAGCTGGAGAAATTCCGCGGCGCTGCAGATCTCTCCGTATACGAAGAATCACGGCGAAAAGCGGAAGAAGTGTTGCGTGAAGAACAACATCGCAAGGCTGCCTCGGCCAAGAACGTTCAAAAGCTACGCTATAACACCGGCGGGGCCAGCGGATTCTGGCCTCCACCAATCACCTTAGCTTTAGTGGTGATTGCTTCGCTGGTATCGCTAGCCACAGACTTCGGTACACCACCGAAAAACAACAGTCTTGGCAACACGCTCGTGAACGAACTTATGTTTATTAGTTCAGCCAACATTCAAGAGCAAGTAGCAGATAGCGGTCGAATCACTGCACCAGCCGCTTCGATTTTGCAAGGCGAAGTTTGGCGAGTGATCACACCGATTTTTCTGCATCTGCGTCCATTGCATTTGCTCTTCAACCTGTTTGCACTGATTCCATTAGGACGGATTGTAGAACGGGGCGAGGGAACATTCCGCTACTCGATGTTTATCCTGGCCGCAGCAATCATCCCGAATCTCATGCAAGGCCTTCTCCCTCCGGCTTACTTTGGCAGCCCGTTGTTCGGCGGCCTCTCTGGAGTTGCGTATGCCCTATTCGGTTTTCTGTGGGTCAAGACATCCTTGCAACCGCAAATGGGAATCTATTTTCCAACGTCCACCATCATCCTCATGATGTTGTGGCTCGTGCTGGGATTCACGGGACAAGTGGGACCTATCGCGAACATGGCCCATTTAGGCGGCCTATTGGTTGGCCTAGCCAGTGGATGGCTGGCTGTTCAATTTCCCAAACGCTAGTGTAGTTTGTTCGTTCACATCAACGAGCAAAGGAAAGTAAGCCGCGTGAGCATTTGGCTCAACCGCCTTCCGCTTTAAGTATCTCCAAAGTCGTTTTGATGACTGCGTCTGGATTCAGTGAAATACTGTCAATTCCATGCTCTACTAAAAAACGTGCAAAGTCTGGATAGTCACTGGGCGCTTGTCCGCAAATCCCAATTTTGCGACCCGTTTTCTTCACTTTTTCCAAAGCTAATTGAAAAAATGCTAACATGGCGGGGTCACGCTCGTTGAAGACATGGGCCACGATTTCTGAGTCGCGATCAACACCGAGCGTCAATTGCGTGAGATCGTTGGAGCCGATCGAAAAGCCATCGAAAATTTCAGCGAAGGCTTCAGCCGCAATTACATTGCTAGGAATTTCACACATCACATAGACCTCAAGATTTTTCTCGCCTCGTTTCAGACCATACTCCTCCATAACACTGAGTACTTTTTTCCCTTCTTCAACGGTGCGGCAGAAAGGGATCATCAACTTGAGATTGGTTAGTCCCATTTCCTCACGCACTCGTTTCATGGCTGAGCACTCTAAACCGAAAGCATCTTTGAAGTCTGGAGCGTAATACCTCGATGCGCCGCGAAAACCGATCATGGGATTCTCTTCGACTGGTTCGAATTCGCGACCACCTATCAAATTCGCATATTCATTGCTTTTGAAGTCACTCATGCGAATGATTACATCTTTCGGATAGAAAGCGGCAGCGATCATGGCGACGCCTCGCGCTAGACGATCGACAAAGTACTCGGACTTGTTGGGAAATCCAAGCGTTGCTTGCTCAATTTTGGCACGAGCATCTTGATCTTTCAGTGAATCAAATCGCAGAAGAGCCAAAGGATGGATCTTGATATGATTAGCGATGATAAACTCCATTCGAGCTAAACCGACTCCGTCGTTAGGAATGGCGGCAAGCGAAAAGACTTCATCAGGATTAGCAACGTTCATCATGATTTTGGTTTTGGGATGTTTCAATTCGGCAAGATTGAGTTCGCTGTGTTCGTAATTCAAGATGCCTTGATAGACAAATCCTGTGTCGCCTTCAGCGCAGCTTACCGTTGCGTCCATACCTGTGATGAGTTTTTCTGTGGCATTGATTGCACCAACGATCGCAGGGAGTCCAAGTTCACGGCTGACAATGGCGGCATGACATGTTCGGCCACCTCGATTGGTTACAATCGCGGCCGCTTTTTTCATGATTGGTTCCCAGTCAGGGTCGGTTTTGTCGGTGACGAGAATTTCTCCGGTCTGCAATTCTTGTAAACGCGTTGCATCTTGGATGACTCGAACTTTTCCAGTTCCGATGCGTTCGCCTACGGATCGGCCACTGGCGAGGACTTTCGCACCACCAGCGTTAATCTTATAGGATTCAAGAACATTGGCTTTGCGACGAGAGTGAATGGTTTCAGGGCGGGCTTGCACGATGAATAGCTCACCCGTCCGGCCATCTTTGGCCCATTCCATATCCATCGGCGTATACGTTCCTCGACGATCGCTATAGTGATTTTCGATTATTGTAGCCCAAGTCGCTAGGGTTAGGATGTCATCATCGCTCAATGAGAACCGGATGCGATCGGGCATTGGAACGGGAACATTGCGTGTCATCCTCCCGCCCCCTAGGTCATAGATGAGTTTGAATTCCTTCGATCCGAGACCCTTCTTCAAAATCGGACGGAAGCCTTGAAGAAGCGTCGGCTTGAAAACATAAAACTCATCAGGAGTAACTGAGCCTTGTACAACGTTTTCACCCAAGCCGTATGCGGAGTTGATAAGAATGGCGTCGCGAAAACCGCTTTCGGTATCGATCGAGAACATCACACCTGCAGAACCCAAATCGCTTCGTACCATGCGCTGTACACCAACAGAGAGAGCAATCGCAGTTTGACTGAAGCCACGGTCATAACGATAGGAGATCGCTCGATCTGTAAACAAAGATGCAAAACAGCGACGGCAAGTATCGATTAAGGCCGTTAACCCACATACGTTGAGATAAGTTTCTTGTTGACCAGCAAAACTCGCATCGGGAAGATCTTCTGCGGTTGCACTGCTGCGTACCGCGACGTCGAGCCATGCTTGTGAGCCGCTGAGTTGTCTATAAGCCCTTTCGATTTCTTCGATTAGAAGAGTGGGCATTGGAGCTTCGAGGATGGCGGTTCTTACTTGATTACCGCGTTGTCGCAGATTTTCGATATCATGGGTGTTGAGATCAGCCAGCAGATTTGCAATACGTTGCTCGAGTCTATTTTCGGCCAAAAAATAGCGGTAGGCCTCTGCGGTAATGGCAAAGCCGTCAGGTACTCGCACACCTTTGCCGCTCAGTTCGCGCACCATTTCGCCCAGCGATGCGTTCTTCCCACCTACTCTGGGTACATCGCTCAAACGCAGTTGATTGAAGAAGAGAACAAACTCGTTTGCCTTAGGATCTGGGGACATTGAGGCTCCTTCCAGAGTCTGGGGATGGGAATGGGATTGGAATCGAGCGTAGGAAGAGTTACAAAGCAGTCAAGCTGCATCGCAAAAGGTGTTCCATTTCTTCCGCCAGGTGTGAAAAAGCACTTCGAATTTGACGTCTCTTTCGAATTCCCAAGAATTGGGCCAAATTGGAACGGATTTTGCGAATAGCTTTCGACCAGCGTCTCATCTCCTGCCTCATCCCGCTATTCCCACCAAAATCCACATGCCAGAAAAAGAATCGTCCATTCTTGATCAGATTGCCGAGCAACATGGTCTGAGCCGAAGCCGCTGGCTACAGTTGTTGTCTCAAGCGCACAAGCGAGATTGCTCTGCGGGAGAAGTCCTGTTTGATGAGGGAGACTTCAATCCCAATCTTTATTTGCTTGTCGAGGGCCGTGTCGATCTGGCCATGAAAGTTACCGGGCGTGGTTGGGTCAAAATTCTGTCACTGAGCCGTGGCGACGTTATCGCATGGTCGGCCATGCTCGCGTCGGGACGGATGACCTGTCGCGCAACTTGTATGACAAGTTGCCAGTTGATCTTCTGGCCCCATGAAAAACTCGAAGCCGCTTGCCGAACAGACACGGAGTTCGGATATGCGTGGATGAAGTTCCTGGCGACTGCACTTTCAAGTCGGTTGTTGGCGACACGATTGCAACTGCTTGACCTCTTTTCTGCGGATGAGAGAGGACGCCAGTGATGAACGAAAAGGAGAATGAGCCCAAACTCTGGCTTGATCGCCATGAACTCCAACGGATCTTCGATGTGTTGATCGATGACGGATACGAAATTGTCGGCCCGACAGTAGAGCAAGGAGCAATTATCTACGATCGAATATCTTCGGCCGACGATTTGCCAAAAGGAATTAGAGACCAACAAGAGCCAGGAAAATACCGACTGGAAGCTGCTGGAGATGAGTACTGCTTTAGTTTTGCAGTAGGCCCGCATTCCTGGAAGAAATACTTGACCCCGCCCATAATGCCATTGTTGCGAGTCAAACAAAAGAATTCGGAGCTCGAAATTGAAGAAGTGATTCAGAAGCCACAAAAGTTCGCGTTCTTGGGAGTGCGAGGATGTGAACTAGCAGCAATTTTAATTCAAGATCGCTTGTGGCTTGATCCCGCTCATTCAGACCCTGTGTATCGGCAACGTCGTGAGAGTTCATTGATTTTGGCAGTAAACTGCACCACGCCAGCGGCCACGTGTTTTTGCAGTTCCATGCAAACTGGGCCAGCTTGTCGATCTGGTTATGATGTTGCATTGACCGAATTGAAAGCTGGCTTCGTTATCGCGGTAGGTACTTCATCCGGGGCTGCATTGGTTAAGCGACTGCCGCTTCGACCGGCAACACAAGCTGAGATGGACGAAGCCAAACAAAGTCTAGCGCACGCTGAAGCTAAGATCACTAAACAGATGCCGCAGGTGGATGAGCACTCCAAGTTACTGAAGAAGCTCAAACATCCGCACTGGCAATCTGTAGCAGAGCGTTGCTTGAGTTGTGCCAATTGCACCATGGTCTGTCCGACTTGTTTTTGCCACTCTGTAGATGATGTCTCTGATCTCAATAACGGAGATATCACTCGCGTACGCCGTTGGGATTCCTGTTTCAACTTAGACTTTAGCCATGCGAGTGGGACGCCGATTCGAGATACCACTGCCTCTCGTTATCGTCAATGGCTGACCCACAAGTTAGCAAGTTGGATCGACCAATTCGGATCATCGGGCTGTGTGGGCTGTGGACGGTGTATTACTTGGTGCCCCGTAGGTATCGATCTCACCCAAGAGGTTGCGACACTTTTGGAGGAGCCTGTTGATGTGGGAGAATAGCCAGTCGAAGGAGCGAAGTCGTTCTATTTGGCTACCGAGAGTTGTCGTGGTGGATTCCATTGAACCCGAAGTGGATGGCGTCGCGACCTATAGTTTGCGAGCCAAAAGTGAAGATAAGGATTCAACGCAATTTGCGCCGGGGCAGTTTAACATGCTCTACATTCCGGGATGCGGCGAAGTAGCGATCAGCATTAGCGGAAGCAGCCACGATGGGACGTTGATGCGTCACACGATTCGGCATGTTGGGCGTGTGACGAATGCCATTGCCAATCTTCAGCCTGGTTCTGAACTCGGACTACGAGGACCGTATGGAACAGCGTGGCCTTTGGCAGAATGTATGGAAAAGGATGTCGTGTTAGTTGCGGGTGGTTTAGGCTTGGCACCCTTACGGCCAGTCATTGAAGCCATAGTGAGTGAACGGCATAGATTTCACAAAGTGAACCTGTTCATCGGTGCGAGAAGTCCCGAGCTGCTGCTGTTCGCCAAGGAATATGAAGCTTGGACGCAAGCTGACATCAACGTACAAGTGACCGTTGATCGCGATCCGCAGGAACTTGGATATCACACAGGTGTTGTTCCGCTATTGATAGATCGTTGGCAACCTCGCGATCCGCAAAAGCTAGTCGCTATAGTTTGCGGACCAGAGGTAATGATGGACTATTCCGCTCGCAGTTTGCAGAACAAAGGTCTCAAAGGGGAGTCGATCTACCTGTCGTTGGAACGCAATATGCAATGTGCTGTTGGGGTTTGCGGACATTGCCAGCTTGGCCCCGATTTTATCTGCAAAAATGGACCTGTCTTGAAATATGATCGCGTAAAACATTACTTTGCCGTGAGGGATCTCTAGCGATGAGCAAGCTCCCCCGATTAGCTGTGGTCAAGTTTGCATCGTGTGATGGTTGTCAATTGACGCTGCTTGATTGCGAAGATGAGTTGTTAGCACTTGGTGAAGCCGTGCATATAGCGCATTTCGCCGAGGCATCAAGCCAGCTGGAAGAAGGACCTTACGACATCGCTTTAGTTGAAGGTTCCATCACTACGCCGCACGATGTGGAGCGTATCCTACTGTTGCGATCGATATCTAGAGTCTTGATTACGATCGGCGCATGCGCGACTTCAGGTGGAATTCAGGCCTTGAAGAACTTTGCTGATCATCAGGAGTTCATGAAGGCTGTGTATGCACGACCTGAGTTCATCCAAACGCTTTCAACTTCGACACCGATCTCGCAACATGTTAAGGTCGATTTCGAACTGCGCGGATGTCCTGTTGACAAAGTTCAACTGCTGGAAGTGATACAAGCGTACCTAAGGGGTGTTAGGCCCAAGACTTCGTCGGAGTCTGTTTGCCAACCTTGCAAAAGGCGCGGAACTGTTTGTGTCGTCGTAGTCCAGGGGATTCCCTGTCTTGGACCGATTACTCAATCGGGTTGCGGTTCCATTTGTCCCGCATTTGATCGAGGTTGCTACGGATGCTTCGGTCCTGCTGCCGCGACTAATATGACGAGCCTCTCCGATAACGTGTTGTTACCGAACATGAGTCCCACCGAAGCTGGTAAATGGCTAAGGAGTTTTAACGGATACTCGCCCGTATTCGCTGAGGAGAGTGTGCGACTGTGGCCACTGACTCTTTCGAACAAGTCTCATAAAGAAGGTGGGGATACCAAGTAATGGATGATACTTCACCAAAAAGAAAGATACATGTTCCCATTCTCACACGAGTGGAAGGGGAAGGGGCGCTAAACATCGTGTTGGGGCGAGACTCTATTCAAAGAGTTGAGTTGAACATTTACGAACCTCCCCGATTTTTCGAAGCCTTTCTCCAAGGTCGGAATCACAACGAAGTGGCTGATATCACAGCCCGCATTTGTGGTATTTGTCCTATCGCCTATCAGATGACGGCGATTCAAGCAATGGAGTCAGCTTGGGGAATCCAAATATCTGAATCGATTTACCGGCTGCGCCGCTTGATGTACTTTGCGGAGTGGATAGAAAGCCATGGATTGCATATTCATCTATTGCATGCGCCCGATTTCTTTGGCTGCGCTAGTGGATTGGAACTCGCGAAGAAGGAGCCGGTTGCAGTCCAACGCGGATTAAAGCTCAAGAAAATCGGCAATCAAGTCTTGGAGTTGCTCGGTGGGCGAGCCATTCATCCCATCAGTTTGGCTGTGGGAGGCTTCTTTCGACTACCACGACGCGAAGAACTGTTGCAGCTCGTTCCTCAATTTGAGTGGGGACTAGAGGCCTCCATTGCGATGGTTCGGTGGATTGGCGGGTTCGCTTTTCCAGAGTTCCACTCTCCTACGACTTACGTTGCATTACAGTGCCCGCAAGAATATGCCATTATGAAAGGTGTGATTGCTTCGTCCGACGGAGCGACGGTCGATGTGGGTAAGTATGAACAATGTTTTTATGAAGAGCATGTAGAGCATTCAACCGCATTGCATGCGCATCGTGTCGGGAACCCACTTCCCTACCAGGTTGGACCGATGGCGAGAGTTCACTTGAGTTTCGACCAATTGTCGCCCACCGTGAGAGAGTTAGCAGAAGAAATAGGTTGGACGTTGCCCAGTTTCAATCCGTACCATTCCATCATTGCGAGAGGACTCGAGCTAGTACAAGCTTTCCAAGAAGGGCTCGATATCTTGAAGAGTTTCGAGCCGAAGGTTCAGGCACGCGTTGCGTATGAAACTTCCGAAGCGAGTGGATGTTCGGCTACAGAGGCGCCTCGAGGGCTAATTTATCACCGATATGATTTGGATCAATCGGGACATGTAAGCCGAGCTAAGATTGTTCCGCCAACATCCCAGAATCAACGTCAGATCGAACGAGATCTTGTGAAAATCTTACCTAGTTTGCTGTCCGAAACCGACGAGAACATTGCCCGGCGATGCGAAACGGTGATTCGGAACTACGATCCTTGCATCAGTTGCGCTACGCACTTTTTAAAAGTGCGTAGAACCAAGGGAGTGGAATAATAGGATGTTGCGTCTCGTCGTCGGAGTTGGTTCTCCGCATGGTGCAGATCAAGTTGGTTGGACTGTTGTGGATCGACTGAAGGCCCGTCGACTTGATGATGCAACCTATATAAAAGTCGCTAACCCGATCGACGTTTTGGATTGTCTGGGTGAGTGTGATGAATTGATTTTGGTCGACGCTGTTCATGGTTTAACACCCAAAACGATTCAGTGTTGGAAGTGGCCTAACCAGCAGATCACGGATGGAGCAGATGGCGGCTCACACGGCTTGGGGATTGTTCAAGTACTTGAGCTTGCTGGAGAGTTGCAACTGTTACCCAAGAGAGTGATGATTATCGGTATTGGAGTGGAACAAGGGCGTGTTTCTGAAACTTGGATGCCGAGTCAAGAAGCTGAAATAGACGCTATCGTCGAGGAAGTTGAAACGCTGTATGCATGAGTTATCGTTGGCTCGCCGTATTCTTAGGCAAGTAGAGGAGTTACGTAACGAGTATGTTGATCAGCACATATCTGCCGTTGAACTCGAAGTTGGCTTGATGTCCGGAGTGGATCCTGACATTTTGGCTGTATCCCTTCAGGACGAGCAGGTGGACAGGGACAAGCCTGTGGAGTTCGTGATAAACGTTGTCCCAGTCCTAGCACATTGTTCGAAGTGCCAAAAGGACTTTCAAGTCGAACACTATGCGTTTAGCTGTGTCTTGTGCGGATCAACCGAAATTGAGGTAACAGGAGGTGATTGCGTTCGAATCATGTCCATTACGGTGGAAGACCTGGAAGTATAAGGGGATTACATGGTAGGTCGAACGATTGTTGTCCGCAGAGATGTGCAAGCGGAGCAAAAGCGAGAAGCTGACGCGGAGCGTGAGTTACTGGGAAGCCGCGGAACCTTAGTTGTTAACATGGTATCCTCACCTGGTGCCGGGAAAACCAGTTTGTTGGCTGAGATAGCGCAGCACTGGCAAGGACGACATTCGATGGCGGTATTAGTGGGAGACATCGAGACGGATCGGGATGCCCAAAGACTTGCCCCTTTTGTACCGGTAACACAATTGACTACCGGTGGGGCTTGCCATTTAGAGTTGCCCTTGGTGTATCGAGGGCGAATGGCTCTCGGGGATCCACAGGTCGATTTTCTGTTTATCGAGAATATCGGTAACTTGGTGTGCCCAGCTTCGCACGACCTCGGTGAACATCTTCGAGTCGTATTGCTAAGCGTAACCGATGGCGATGACAAACCGGCGAAGTATCCAAAGATGTTTCGCACCAGCCACGCTTTGATTATCAGTAAATGTGATCTCTTGAACTACGTTCCATTTCGAACCGAGGAAGCGATTAGGGATGCAAAATCCATTCAACCTAAATTATCGTGTTTTGAAATTTCCTCGTTGAGGCGTTTCGGGATCTCCGAGCTTTGCAGATATTTCGAGAACGAGAGGTTACGCCGAGTGGGCTCCCCAATTCGTGAGAAGTCCAATGAATCCGCTGCATTGTGAACATGAACCGCACGAAGCGAAGGATCCTCAAGGCACAGTAGTGGTCGCACAACATATCTGGATTGCCGGTCAAGTGCAGGGAGTTGGAATGCGACCTGCATTGGCGCAGTTAGCACAACAGTATGGAGTTAAGGGGTGGGTGCGAAACGCGCTCACACAGGTAGAGTTGTGGATCGAAGGGAATTCGACGCAAGTTCATGCATTCGAGAAATGTCTCGTGGAGCTTGGTAAACTGCCAGGTCGCGTTGAAGTAAAGCAGAAATGTACCGTACCGACTCTTGGGTACGAAGGTTTCCGGATATTGCCGAGTGAAGCCCGTGATTTGGGTGAATCGAGTGATTTGCCTCTGGATCGTGTCGTGTGTGGGGAGTGTCGCCAGGAGTTTCACGATGCGAGTAATCGTAGATACAGGTACCCACTGATTGGATGCAATAGCTGCGGACCTCGCTTTTCCATTCTGACATCGATGCCGTTTGATCGTGAATCAAATGCACTAAATCGGTTTGGAATGTGCGATGAATGTAAGCGTGAATACGAGGATGTTCACGATAGAAGATTTCATTCGCAGACCAATATCTGTCAACGATGTGGTCCTCAAGTGCATGGACTTAAGCAAGGGATAGAGATCTTGCAGCGTGCGGGAGTTGTGTCCCTACGCGGAATCGGTGGTTATCAATGGCTAGCGGCAGCGAACTCGGAGTCGGCCGTGCAAAAGGTTCGTTCGTTAAAGGGGCGACCTCGTAAGCCACTGGCTGTCATGATTGGGCATGAGCAACTCGATACTTGGGTGTTGGACTTATCGGTTAAAGAACGACTTTTAGAGCCTGATGGTTCGATCGTCATCGTGCAGCGCAGTCAATTGCGATGTAATGCACAAGAGGTGTTAGCCCAATCCGTGTTACATGAAATGTCGTCGGTCGGTCTAATGTTACCAACCTCGATGCTGCATGAAGCTATTGTTGAAAATGTAGGACCGGTGGTGTTGACCAGTGCGAATCTTGACGGCGAACCGATGTGTATCGAGGTTTCAGAAGTTGAAACGCTAACGAGAGAATTGTTAGGGACGTCCATCCCACTCATTGATCATAACCGACCAATTTACAACCGAGTCGATGACTCCGTGGTTTTGGCTCGGACAAATGGGTTCATGACGGTGCGTCCAGGAAGGGGCTTAACTCCCAAAAGCTGGAATTTGCGTAGAGCCGGACTGGACTTGAATCTCAAAGATCGCCACACAAAGGTCCTCGGTTTGGGCGCACAGCAAAAGGTGTGTTTCGCTTGGAGTGATGGTGTTCAAGTGACGTTGGGGCCGTATATCGGCGACCTGGGATCTGTTGCCATGCAGTCGGCTGCGATGCTGCAATGGGAGCATCTCTCTGCGATGATACGGGAGGAGGCAACCATAGTGGTTCATGATGACCATCCCGATTTCTTTACAACCCATTGGGCGAGAGCATTAGAGAGAGAAAAGGGCATACGACGCCATTCAGTGCAGCATCATCGGGCACATTGGCTGTCGAGTCTCTTGGAGCCTGGGTGGTTGGATCGCGCCGCAATCGGAATCGTGTGGGATGGGACTGGTTTTGGGGAGGATGGCAATATCTGGGGTGGTGAGGCTTTCGTTGGCCATTGCCGCCGACAGGAACGCGTAGCGACATTGCACAAGTTCGGTTTGCCAGGAGGGGAAGCTGCAATTCGAGAGCCTTGGAGAGTTGCGATTTCACTTCTCTCTCAAGTGAACTGGAATTACGCGGAACAACTCTTTAAGAACCAGCCCATTCGTCCTTTGAAAGCAATGCTGAACCAGGAATTGCATGTTACTCCAACGAGCAGTATGGGGCGTCTCTTCGACGGCGTCGCCGCGATGATTATGGATGCAAACATGGGTTGTCGCGCCGTATCGTATGAAGGTGAACTGGCTCAATTGCTGGAGGAGTGTTGTGATGAAAATGAAACCGGCTGTTATCTCATTCCACTTGTCAAAGCAGAAAAAGAGACGGACGGGATTAAGTACGTCTGGGATTGGCGTCCAATGATTGCGAGAATTGCTGAAGAGAAGATGGCGGAAGTATCGAGCAGGAAAATTGCGATGCGTTTCCATCGAGCGTTGGCTAACGCTATCTGCGAGTTGTTGAGATTGTATCCCGAACTTCCTCTGACAATGAGCGGCGGTTGTTTTCAGAATCGCGTTTTGCTGAGGCTATTGCAAGAAGCGAACATTGAAGCAACCCGTTCTGTCGCTTGGCCTGGAATAGTCCCCGTCAATGATTCGGGAATAGCTCTCGGACAAGTTATTGCTGGAGTTGTTGAAGAAATGACCAAAGATGAGCAGGAGAAATGGATGACGGAGGCACCGGGCCAATGTGCTTAGCGATACCAGGTGAAGTTGTTCGTTGGCTCCAGCATGCAGCTCCATTTTGCGAGGCTGAAGTGCGATTCGGAGGTGTACTACGTAAGGTGAACATGCTGTGTGTACCTGAAGCATCGGTGGGAGAGTATGTCATTGTGCATGCAGGTATTGCGATAAGCAAAATCGATGCTCAGGCGGCAGCCGAACTCTTGTCACAGGTTTCCGAATTGGAGCTCGACGAGTGGCGGCGAGGAGCAGTGGAATGAAATACATAGACGAGTTTCGAGATCGGCAGCGATGCAGGCTGCTCTGCGAGAAAATTCTCCGTACCGCTACGCGTCGCTGGACAATCATGGAAGTCTGCGGAGGGCAAACCCATGGTCTGTTAAAGTTCGGGATCGAAGAGGCACTACTGGAGCGAGTGGAACTGCTGCATGGCCCTGGATGTCCCGTGTGTGTTACATCCAAATCAGCAATTGATAGAGCCATCGCGATGTCCTTTTTGCCAGATGTTGTGGTTGTCTCTTTTGGGGATATGTTGAGAGTACCTGGTGACAAAATAAGTCTCTTGCAAGCCAAGGCCCTGGGAGGACAAATTCATACCGTATATTCACCCCTGGATGCTGTGACACTTGCTGCAGCACAACCAAACAAAAGAATCGTGTTTTTTGCTGTTGGATTTGAAACCACATTGCCTGCAACCGCAATTGCCATTTTGCAGGCCGCAAGTTTGGAGCTTTCCAATTTCTTTGTCCTAATGTCACATGTACGTGTTGCTCCAGCGATGGAGTACATTCTTGAAAAGGACACAACTCGTATTGATGGATTCTTGGCTGCGGGACATGTAACAACTGTGACTGGCATAAGTGACTGTCAAGAATTGGCGGCCAAGTACAAGGTTCCTATCGTCGTCACTGGATTTGAACCACTAGACTTGCTCATTGGAATCGAGCAATGTGTCAGGTTGTTGGAAGCCAACGAACATAGAGTCGTGAATGAGTATCAACGAGTTGTTGCAGACGCGGGTAACCTCCAGGCACAAGCTGTGATTAAAGATGCGTTTGAGGTGGATGACCAAGATTGGCGTGGACTTGGTTTAGTTCCTCGCGGTGGTTTTAGTTTGAAGCCGGTTTACCAGCGATTTGACGCAAGTCGATTGCTGCCAGATTGGAATCACCTTTCACAATCTATTCAACAAGACGTTACCGAAATCCGTAGGGAGCATGATTGCCGAAGCGGCGACGTGTTGACAGGGAGCCTTAAACCAAAGGATTGTCCACTTTTCGGGATTAAATGCACACCGCAAACACCGTTTGGGGCACCTATGGTTTCATCGGAAGGTGCCTGCGCGGCGTACTATCAATACTCGCACTTTGAGACAAATAGCGGGGCTGCGAATACTTCGAGGAGTGTACTATGAATGAAGGGGACCCAAATCTTCATTGCCCTATACCTGCAGTTTCACCTGCTGATGTAGTCGAGCTTGCGGTGGGGGAGGGGGCGAAGGCAAGCAGACTTTTTTTGGATAAGTTCATTCATAATCGATTCAAAAACCAGACGCTGCAGCGGCGTGACGACGCGGCCATCCTTGAAATCGATGCGCTGCAATTGGCGTTTACGACGGACTCGTTTGTCGTTGAGCCTTACTTCTTTCCTGGTGGTGATATCGGAAAACTCGCTGTATGTGGAACCGTCAACGATCTGAGCATGGTCAATGCAGACCCCACATGCCTGAGCCTGTCGCTTATTCTGGAAGAGGGCTTTCCACTCAGTGACTTATCTCGCATTTTGGATAGTGTCGAAAAATGGTGCCAGAAAGCCAATGTTGAAATAGTCTGCGGTGACACCAAAGTTGTGCCGAAGGGGAAGGTTGATGGGATCTTTATCAACACCAGCGGACTTGGGAGACGAGTAAAGGGGGTTACTAGTCCCAATTCAGTCGTTAAGGAACATGATGTTGTCCTGGTTAGTGGACCGATCGGCTGTCATGGAATGTCGGTCATGGCAGCCAGGAATCCTGGATTGGTCGAAACGGAGATCGAAAGCGATTGTGGATTGCTGCTACCGCTGGTGCAATCGCTGCGAAATCGAGAAGTACCAGTTAAAGCGATGAGAGATGCAACTCGCGGCGGTGTGGCTGCAGTACTCCACGAATGGGCTCGGCAATTCGATGTATCGATTTCAGTGGATGAAGAGAGTGTACCTGTTCGCTCCGATGTGCGTGGTTTGACGGAGTTATTGGGGCTTGATCCTTTGTTTGTAGCAAATGAAGGAACAATGGTAGTCGTCGTCGATTCTACATTTGCCAAAGCTGCGGTTGAGGCGATGCGTTCTGTCCCCATAGGCGTGGGAGCAACGAGAATAGGAAATGTACATGCGGGACGACGATATCCCGTTACAGTGGTGCGAGGCCTAGGAAAAGAGGTTCCTTTGCTCGAACCAACTGGTGCTATGCTTCCCCGCATTTGTTAGTTCAGGAATTCGGAAGGTAATTTCTCTGCTAAGAATTTCTTCAAAAATCAATGTTCCATCTTGCTAAGCGGTGCGAGTGAGCTCGCGATCCTGGAATTCGGTATTCGAGAATTTGAAGGAAGGCAAGCCATTTGGCAGACGAGGGGTTACTCGGACGCCAGTTCAGGAAGCACGAACTCGGAACACCCTGAATCCACTCTGCGATTCTTTGGAAAAAAAGTTGCCAACATGTCCACCGCACAGTGTGGCCAATGCTGCACTTACGACCTGCACTAGATTACCGTTAAGGGACGATAAGGCAAACAGATAAACGGCAAGATAAGACAGGGCCAACCAATTGCAGTTTGTAACCAACTGAGCTTGGCTGCGTCATTGCGAGTGGGAGGATGTCTTAATCCAGAAACCACAACCAGAATCAACATCAGCACGAACAGCAGTTGCTGTGAGTAAATCATGAATGCAACCGCTAATCCCAAAAAAGCTCTGGCAACCCACACACTCTTGGTCCCCAGTAATCCAAAAGTTACGTGCCCACCATCAAGTTGCCCCATGGGCACCATATTGAGTCCAGTGACCAATAGCCCCGTCCAACCAGCCATTAACCAGGGGTTCACCTCGTTATTAAGAGTAGGAAGCGAATTGGCGCCTCCTTCGCGAAACAAATCCGCCAGCCATTGAATCAACAGAGGATGCCCAAGAACAAAGCCCTTTTCGGCGACCATGGAGGGCGTGGTTGCTGTAATTACACCTATAATCAAAACCGGAATCGCAATGACAAGGCCCGCTAAAGGACCAGCAATTCCAATGTCAAAGACCTCACGTCGATCGGCTTGACGTCCATCCATCGCGATCACCGCCCCAAATGTTCCTAGTGGCGAAATGGGCATGGGTAAAAACAATGGAGGCGTTGCCGCGACTCGATATCGCACGGTCATCAAATAATGTCCCATCTCATGGGCCAACAAAATGGCCAATGTGGCTAACGAATAGATCAGACCATCTTGCCAGTGTTCGAGAATGATCTGACGAACTGGAAGCAAGCTTCCATAAAATGGCGAAGCAAGCAATGGACCGATGGGGACCCAGTGCGAAACCCCGGCCCAAAACATCGTAATTGAAGTCAGAACGAACAGCACAATCGATGTTGTCCAAGTAATTCGAAAACGCGGACCACGCGACTGTCGAACCGGCTCGGGTGCCGGAGCTTCACTAAGAAAATCGGGAGGAAGATCGCCGCGTCGAATTTCCAATGGACTTATCCTTTTTTAACGCATTCCAACATCGAAGTGCAAAACTGGCGCTCTTTTCAATCCTCTACCAAATCACCCAACCCAACTAATGCTAACAGCCGCAAGGCGTTGGTGGTAGGCGTTGGTCCATTTCGCATTTTGTAGTCGAAGACCATTCTGCGCCCCTCAGCGGTCTTCTCAATATGTTCTCGAAAATGGACCACTTCACAACGGGGTTCCAACAAAGGATGAGACACCAAATCGAGATCGTGAGTCGACACGGCTCCAAACGCCCCTTTGCTCAGGAGAGTATGCAGTACATGTCCTACCGCGATATGCCGCTCGCGACTATTGGTTCCCTGCATGATTTCATCCAGCAAGAACAAAACACGAAAGCGATCCGATTTTTCATATTCTTCCGCAATGTCAACCACGAATTTCAACCGTCGCAACTCGGCCATGAAATAGGAGATTCCCTGATCCAAGCTGTCGCGAATTCGTATGCTGGTTGCCAACACCAAAGGAGGCAATTCCATTTTTGCAGCGCACACGGGGGAGCCTGTTTTTGCCAGAAGGATGTTAATCCCCAAAGAGCGCAGGAATGTGCTTTTGCCGGACATATTTGAACCGGTAATCAGCCACAGCGGCTTATTGGGTTCAACCGCAATGTCGTTCGTCACTCGCTGAGTGTCTCGCAACAAAGGGTGCCCCAATTGAGACGCATTTAATTTCTTTTCATGGCTTTCCACCCAAGTTGGCATGCACCATTCCGGATGTTCAAATCGCACCGCAGCGATGGAACATAAAGTTTCAAACTGAGCTAGTGCAGCAAACCATTCGCGAGTGTGCGGACCATATTTATGTTGCCACTTTTCAAGCAAAGATAACGAGCGATAATCCCAGGCAACCAATATCTGCAATACCAGATAGGGAATGAAGAATAGTGGGCTGTGTCGAATGCCCGCTAAACCTATCCGCCAATTAAGACTCTGGAACGCGGCCTCCGCATCTCCTCCTAATTGCAACTGTTCACGCATCTTCAAA
Organism: Planctomycetota bacterium; assembly: GCA_017303505.1. Lineage (GTDB taxonomy): Bacteria > Planctomycetota > Planctomycetia > Pirellulales > Pirellulaceae > JAFLCP01. The sequence goes on from JAFLCP010000009.1 coordinate 44,598, forward strand.
ATCAACTGAGGCGCATCACCCCGGTCGTGTGCAACGCCTTCGCGGGCCACCAACCTCAACAATTCTTGATATTTTTCAACATCTTGATGGCGTGAAGATATTCGTTGAAAGATCTCATGCAAATGACTGCCGAACCCAACGCTCAACAGCACATTACACAACACGCCCACAATCAAAAAGCCAAGCCCCCATTCCAGCCGTAGCAAACCTCCCGCACTGAATCCACCGAGAATCAACCCCACGGCGATTAGGGCCACGCCCAACCAACTACAGAGATATAGCCAAGCTCGACTCCCAAGCCAGGGCGGACTTGAAGCCCATTCTACAAACCGCTCAGGGGATGCGGTGCTCGACGCAACTTCTGAACTCAAACAATAAACACGTTCGCGAAGCTCAACTTGATCGGCATAATAGCATACGGCCTCTTGGCGTTTTTTAATCTCGGCAATGTCTGGCTCTTCCAAAATCCAGTCGAGCAAGAATTGCCGCGCCGGTTGAGTTTCCGCAAAACAGAGCCAATGCATCAAAGAGGCTCGGCCTTGTACGTCTAAATCATCTGCTAGCCCTTGATATTTATCAGCCACTTCGCTCTTTACAACAGGAAGTTGGTCCCATTGCCGATCAAGTCTGGCCAATAGACGCTTGTATAACCCGCTCCGCTTTTCATTTTCCCACAATCGCAATCGAATGTATTCGTGCCAAGTAATCACGGCCAGGAAAACGATCATGCCCAACCATCCCATAATGGTCCACGGCGCGCGCTGTGGAGAAATGGCATAACCCACAAACAACAACGCGGCAGCAACCATGAATACGGCGACACGAATTTGGCTGAATCGCTGATCTTGCTGCATCAACGCGTTACTCAATCCAGAGAGCGATGCCAACTTCTGCTGATAATGGGCTCTAGCTTTGCTCAATTTATTCTTTCTTCAATGCCAGCATGTATTCGACTAGGTCCACCAAGCCTTGCTCATCAAAATTATGATGTAAGTTCTCTGGCATGATGGATTTCTCTTGTTTCTTGAATTCTTCTACTTCGTCTCGAGGAAATTTGCGTTCGATACCTTGTGCATCCTTCAACACAATTTCTTCCTCGGTTTGGCTAACCAGCAACCCAGTCGCGACATCTCCGCTATCGGTCTGGAGGATGTACGATTCGTAGTTATGACTAATGCCCGCGCTGGGATCGACAATCGCCACAAACATAGCTTCTCGAGTTAACTTACTACCGATCTCGCTCAGGTCTGGGCCTACGTTTTTACCGAATCCCTTCACGATATGACAATTCGAGCAGGTCGCCGCGCTGCGAAATAGTTTCTCCCCATTGGCGGGAGTCCCGGTTCGCTTTGCTAATTCGTCAATCGAAGGAAGAGGCTTTTGATCCTTTGACATCGGCAGTGGAAAAACATCGGCGGCGGCTTTTGCAATTTCTTCATTGGAACTTTTTCGTAAGCTGCCCGCCACTAAAGTTTTCACATCCCCCCGCAACGTTCCTGCTGTGGCTGCATCCAACAAGGCTTTTTGTCCTGCTGTGCTTCGTACCATTCCTTGACCAGCTGCTGCAGCCACACCAGGCAATGAATTAGCATCCACAACCAAAGGCCCAAGCAGCGACGCCACATCGGCATGATTGGCCAGTGCGATCTTGGCAACGGTTTCATGAGCCTTGTCCGCCGATTTGTTATCCGTCAGCCATTTTTCTACGATGCCTTTCCCTTTTCGGTTCAAGCACATTTCAATCGCCTGCACCATCGTAGAATCGGTGGCTTTATTCGATAACGCAAAATCCCACAAAAGTTCAGCAGCCCCTTCCGGCTCACAATGTTCGACGACTTTCAAGAACACATTTCCATCGGACGTTGATTTAAGAAACCGCCGAACTAAAGCGTTCGTTTTCTCATCGTGCTTCACTTCCCCTTTCGGCAAACGCAACATCGCCTCAATCAAGATCTTGTCGCGGCGAATTTGTAACGGATTCGCTGGAGGATCCTGCGTCCACCCCTTATCACAACAGAAGGCGACTAACATTCCAAGTATTGCTATTCTAAACGCCGGTAATTTGCTGCACATATTTCCAACCGCAAGCCAATTTCTAACCACAACCAGATCCAACCTAGAACCAGAATGCAACATCCTCAATATCGAATGTTACTTCGAATATTCGATGTGCGTTTCAAAAACAAAGTGCACTGAGTTCCAATAGAGCTCAGTGCACTACTATCATGCTTGATCTACTTCGAATCGGCTACTCTTTACCCGCATCACCTAGCAGCTCTTTTAGTGCAGCTTCGCGTTTGGCCGCATCCTGATAGTCCAATGCTCGCAGGTAGCGATTCGAATCTTCTTCAGTGACATTCTCTGCCGAAAGCAAATCGACAAGCAACTTCGAAGTATCCATCGCGCGGCTACGCCATACGATCTGTCGTCCAGCTGCCGAGTTCCATTGCTCGCCCACTAAACCTTTCCAAGCGCTGAGGCAATCGTCCCAACGTTTATCGGCGCCAATTCCCAACGCTTCGAGATACCAACGATCTGAACCATCATGCTTCTTCGCAAGCTGCGCCCAGAGTGCGGGCATTTCGGACGATTTGTCGCCATGTAATGCAATTGCCAGCTCGCGGCGAACTGCGCTGCTGGGGTCATTTACAAGGGGAGAAACAAATTCGTTGACGGGCATACCAAGCTGGCGAGCTAGGCGAACGGCTGTAATTCGAATGTTCGGATCCTTGTCCGAAAGCCCCAATTCAACGTACTTCTTGCCCATCCCATCAATCTTGCCCAACAACCACAGTGCACGAGCGCGAATTCTAGGATTCGAGTCACCGAACAGCTTCATCAACCCCGGCTGTGCTTCCGGACCTTTTGCATGGATTGCTTGCCACGCCAGATAACGCACCGAATTGCAAGGATTTTGGAGGGCTTTGAAGCAATCTTCTAGATTGGTGTAGTCATAGGTTGGAACAACGTATTTTGTTCCAGGAGGAGCAGCGCGGAATAATCGACCTCTGTCCAGATCTCCCATAGCATGCCCACCCACGCCCGGATCATACCAGTCCGTAATGAAGACCGATCCATCTGGGGCTACGGCTACGTCTGCTGGACGGAACCAACGATCGCGCTCACCAACCACCAAGTTTTCGATTTTGGCGTTGTAACCCGCGCCACTTTCTTCAGTAACATAAGCGCGAACAACGTTAGGGCCAGCATCGCAATGCAACGGTTGATCCCAGAATACTTCAGGCAACAGTCGCCCTTCGTAAACCGTAATACCCGTCGGTGAACCAGCCCCCGTGATAAGCATGGTTGGAACAACGCCTGGATCGTTGAGATGCCAATGGCGTTGCGGAATTTCCTTTTCCCAGCCTGTACGCTCCGCCTGCCAACCTGCTCCACTCAACTCGTCGCGATAACCGAAGTTACCAAATTCCATTACGTAATTGATACGTGTGGCTCGATTACCATCGTCATCATTATCCGACTGCCATACGGTCCCAAACGAATCTACGGCTGCTTCATAGTTGTTTCGAAAGTTATGCCCAAGCACTTCGAAATTGCTTCCATCGGCATCACAGCGGAACACCATGCCACCGTAATAGGGCTTGCCGTTGTCGACTACCGTATTGCCTGCTTTGTCGACAACAGGTTTACCAGTTGCATCGTGAACTGCTTTACCCGTATTACCAAAGTTCCAGTAGAGTTTTCCATCTGGACCAAACACGATTGAATGAGCCGAGTGGTCATGCTGTGGCTGTCCAGTATTGCTAAATAGTAGCTCTTTCTTATCAGCAACGTCGTCACCATTCTCGTCACTGAAAACCCAGACATTGGGTGACGCAGAGACGATAACTTTGTTGCCAAGAACACAAATCCCCATGGCTGAATCGATTTCTCGACCTTGATAGAAAACGGTTTTCTTGTCGGCTTTTCCATCTTGGTCTTTGTCTTCTAAGATCAAAATCCGATCACCTTCAGGACGCTTGCCATTGTGGCCGCGATAGTTGACCACTTCACAAACCCAAATTCGACCACGCTGATCGATATCAAGGTTGGTAAGGCTCAACAGTTCAGGTTCCGAGGAAACCAAGGTCAATTCGACTCCAGGATGAACGTCTAAACCAGAAATGGCTTTCTCTGGTGAACGCACTTCCGATTCCATGCGTTTCTGTTCTGCATTCACATCGGGAACCGCATCGGCATACACCAAAAAACGAACGGTCGAACCGCACCCTTGGCGAGTTCCACCTTCATCCAGGCCAGCCGAGAAACGAAGCATTTCATATTCACCATTGAGCTGAAAATGAATGACGCTGTTGGCATGTGTGCCGATCCCATCGGCGAACTCTTTACCATGAATTTTCATGGTTTGGCCGCCCGCGTTTTTTCCAGCTTGCACGTTGCCCCAAGACGAAGTTGCTTCTTTCCATTTGAGATCGGTCAGCTTCGTTTTCCCTTTGGCGCCAGACAGAGTTGGCTCAATCCAGTTGGCCCAATCGCAACCGAAACCATCACCACCATCAGAAACCACCAAATACAGATCCTTCACATCTTTCACACCAACTTCAGCAGCTACCATGTGGTTGGGTGTTGAAGCGCTGACCAATTCACTGCGATACAATTGGCGAGGCTTGGGACCGTTGGCAGATTGTTTGTCGGCGTTAGGAGTTCCTGCGGCAATCTGAAATTCCTTGCGAATTTGTTCCGCATTAAAGTTCCCTGGAATGGGTTCATCTTGACCATTCTTCAACTGTTCTACGCCTTCAGGCTTCACTCCCACACCATTTTCGGGCACTTCAACTTTTGCAGTCCAAGCGATCGCATTGCAAACGAGCTTTAGGATCTCAGGACGGCCCCAATTCCAGTGAAAATGGCCACCGGTGAAACCGAAACTACGCCCACCATCAGGTCGTTCAAAAGCCCATGCTGTATGTTGTGGAATGCCAGCAGCAACTTCCTTACGAACATGCGGATTTCCACTATGCGGACCATCGGCTCGCTGCATGGTCGACTCAGGAGCAACAGCGGTCAAGATCGGAGTGACATTCTTCATCCCCTCTGGAAAACGCATATGGAAATACCATTCGTCATTCGCCTTGAATGGTGGCACGCCACGCGTGATGGGATGAACGGGAAGATTTTTGTATTCAGCAACCCAGTGAGGGTTCACAGACCAATCCGTTTCGAAATATCCACCCAACCAATTCAGAAAGTTGTTGCCAGGCTCCCCCTTTGGGACCTCTACACCATAATGCAAACAAACGAGCCCAACTCCCTTGGCCATCAACTCAGCCATCTTCTTTTGGTGTGGTATGGCGGGATGTCCCCCGCCACCGTCAGCGTACATGATGATCGTATCAGCCCCATCCAGTACGGATTCATCGGAAGGCCAGCCACCCCGATACACTTCACATTTCACGCCTTTGAGGTTGGCCTGTAGTTCGGCAGCCAAAATTCGACAACCCGCATAGTGTTCGTGAGAACCATAGTTATGTGATGGATCGCCAGCTAGAAAAACAATTCGCTTTTCTGCGGGTTCTTGAAATGCATGGAGCGTCGAGAACATGCCGAGAGTGGCAACCACCCACGAGAAAAGCATGCTCGCTAAAAAGTGTGAACGTTTCATCAAACCTATTCCGTGAGAAGATTAAAGAGGTGAGTCAAATCCGGCAGGGGATAACTTCCTGATCCATAGTCGATCTGCGATTCCAACTCGCATTGTCTGTCGGGTAACATTGTCGCCGCAAACGGGCGGTTGTCGCAAGTGGTACCTCCTCTTGAAAGCACCCTCCAAAGTGAACACATGAACACAAACAAAGTGGGAGTTGGGAATTTGTTTGCTTTAGGAGACCCAAACGCCAATATTGCAGCCAAGTCGCAAACACACTTCGCTCCTCGAATTACATTTACCCTTTTTCAATCTTGTCACTTCTCTGTTGCAGCGTTTCAATCATGAAAAATCTCTCCAATCCACCCTTCGCTCACAGATACCTCTGGCCTGTCTCCATGCTCCATAAAAATTCGTTGTTAGTGGTGATTGTCTGTTTTCTTACTGGGTTAACCACTGAACGATCGCTTTATTCGCAAGATGCAGAGCCGAACAAGCCATACAACGTTCTATTCATCATGTCCGATGATTTGGCGAATCGTCTTGGAACATACGGTGACCCAATCGCCCAAACTCCACACATCGATGCGCTGGCCAACCGAGGTACTCGTTTCGATCGGGCTTATTGCACGTTTCCATTATGCGGTCCGAGTCGTAATTCCATGCTGACAGGGCTGTATCCAAACAGCAACGGCGTCCTCGGCAACGGCCAGATATTTCGACAAGCTATTCCCAAGCATGTCAGCTTGCCTCAAGCTTTTCGATTGAACGGCTATTTCACGGCTCGAGTTGGAAAACTGTATCACTATAACGTCCCCAATTCCGTTGGAACGGATGGCCATGATGACCCAGCTTCTTGGGAAGTCGAATGCAATCCGGCAGGTGTGGATCGGTTGAAGGAACACCCCAATATTTTCTCGCTACAACCGAATCAATTTGGCGGCACCTTGAGTTGGCTGGCAAGCGAAGCGGAGGACACCCAACACACCGATTCACTTTTGGCGGATGATGCAGTGTGGATTCTGGAGCGCATGGCTAAGAATCGCAACCGACCATTCTTTCTGAGTGTAGGACTGTTTCGGCCTCACACGCCTTATGTAGCCCCTAAAGCGTATTTCGAAAAGTTCCCCAAGCCCCAAATGCCGCTATATGGCAACATCGAGGAAGATCGTCTCGATATACCAGCCCCCGCTTTGGCCAGCAAAAAAGCGGAACAAGAATCGATGAGCGACGAACTTAAACAGGAAGCTGCTCAAGCGTATTACGCGAGCATCAGTTTCATGGACGCGCAGGTAGGCAAGATTATCTCAGCGCTTGACCGACTCGGACTAGCGGACTCGACAATTATCGTTTTTACCAGCGACCATGGATACCACATGGGCGAGCACGGACTGTGGCAAAAGATGAGTTTATTCGAAGAGAGTTCGCGCGTTCCGTTGTTAATGGTCGTTCCCGGCTTAACAAGTCCTAAGTCCGTAGTGGCCACCCCGGTGTCCCATTTGGATTTGTATCCAACGCTAACCGAATTGGCTCGAGTGGAGAGTCCGAAATCACTGCAAGGGCAAAGCTTGATCCCAATCCTCAAGAACTCCGATGAAAAAGGGAGAGGTTGGGCTTTAACGCAAGTCACTCGCGGCGGAGCCAATGGCAGTCGCTTTTTCGGCTATTCGATTCGCACCGAACGCTTCCGATACACCGAATGGGACGGAGGTGGCAAAGGAAGAGAATTGTACGACCACCACAACGACCCAAGCGAGAAAGCGAACTTGGCTGAAGATCCAAAGTTTGAAAAGGATTTGGCGATGCTTTCGGAGTTGCTTCATCAAGCGATCCCTTCAACCTTTCCCGTCGACGGCGAAACACCAAAACTAAAGCCGGGGCTCTGGGCTCCTAACCTTACCGATGTGGATGAGTAGTTACAGCTGATAGTTCGAGTTTGCAGTAGGAAGTATGTCAATTGCCAAGCCCCTTAACCGGAAAAGAAACTTCAATGAGACGGATCGTTCTGCTACTGCTCATACTCTCAATTCGATTAGTGCCCGCCAATGCTCAGGAAGTTAACTCCACATCTGACTCGGCAGAAGGCAACTTCAACGTTCCGTTGCCGACCTTAGGTGGAAAGCAATTTTGGACCGACCAGCGTTGGCACCGCGACATTCGTTTGCAATACAACAGCACATTGAAACACTATCGCATCGTGGACGCGAAGAATGTGAGACTCGGCTGGGGCTCCCGCGAAGCCATGGTGGCACAATTTGAAAAACTCGTTGCGAGTAAGCCCTATGAACAAGCCCCCAAACACTTCGTTATCCTGGTACACGGACTGGGGAGAACCGCTGATAGCATGGACCCAATGGCTGCATTTCTACAGAAGCAAGCAGACTTGCAACCCAATGAACCTCATCTCCAATTAACACCCTTTACCGTTTCATACGCAAGCACTCGTGACTCGATCCAACATCACTCGCAAGCGTTATGCGAACTGATTGAGCACTTACCCGCCGATACAGAAATCAGTTTTGTTGCTCACAGCTTGGGCAATATCGTGATACGCCATGCGATTGGACGGTGGCAACGGAATGGTGATCCGCAAAAAATTCTGCCGAGGCTGCAGCGATTCGTGATGCTCGGCCCTCCCAATCAAGGCTCAATGTTGGCAGAGAAACTCGCCAAGCTTAAGCTCTTCGAAGTGATCACTGGCACCTCTGGTCTTCAATTGGGGAAAGCCTGGGATCAACTGCAAACGGAATTGGCCATCCCACCGATCCCATTCTTGATCATTGTGGGAACATTGGACGACAAACCCGTAGGCAACCCCTTGCTAAACGGCCCCAATGATGGCGTCGTGACCAAAGATGAGGCGATGCTAACCGGAGCAACCCAAATTGAAGAGTATTCTCAATTGCACAGTTTTTTAATGAATGATCCTGCGATTATGAAATCAACATGGCAGTTTCTGATTAGTGATTGAGTCCCCATTGGATTGCATTTTCCAGCAATCTTACAAAACACTCTTGCTCAAATTCTTTTTCATGACCTAGTGACGTGTAAAACGACTTTCCTCCATCGGCTCGTTCAAACGTCCAGGCAATCGGCTCAACAGGCTTGCCATCCACTTGAGCGTTCATGAGTGGAACACACTTCGCATGAAGTGGTGCCACTTTATAGAGCGAACCGCCGATCCGCAGGGATTCGATTCCGCAGTCCGCAATAATCGCGTGGCCTTGTTGTTCGGCGGACATAGGCAACAGCGAAACGGCCATCTCTGCTCCGTAATGATTGGTGTAGCTGCCGCCAAAAACTTCAGCATCCCAACTATCCCATGTCAATCGATCCGGTGGAGGAGAACCTTGGCGAAGCGAGAAAGCGTGATTGGCAGTCCGAATTCCGATGATCGGCTTACCTCCCTTTACGAAATCTCGCAGTACGGACATATCTTGCGCACTGATCGGTCGACGTCGAATACTCAACAAGAGCAGATCGGCTTCCTGGAGACGTTGAAAGGCGGGTAGATCACCAGAGCCATCATTACGACCGTACACCATCACGACGCGATAATCTCGCCACAGTCGTTTGCGGGCAAACTCAGTCAAACCGATCTCGGTTTTGTATTCGGGTTCCGCCATTGCCACCAGCACAGTCGCCCGCAAATCTTTAGCGAAACGAAATTCATGCCCCCCCAAGATTTGATTGCTGCTGATTGTGGGACAGACATACTTCTCTATATGCTCAACGATTAAGTCGGTTCCCGAAAAATGATTCACGTAAGGGGGCATGTTAGGGTTATACATGGTGTCTGTCATATCGCGGACCAACACCACATTCTTGCCGTATTGAGCGAGATTGCGCAAGCCGAACGGTCGACCGAGCACACACATGTTGGTGTGCACCCCCATGATCATCACGTTGCGAATTTTTTTGTTCTCTAAAATGCTCCACACTTCGTCGCCGCGGTCACTGACATAGTCTCCACTCTCTATATCAAGTCCAGGATGTTCACTTTTCCAAGGTGACATCGGCTTGAGTCCTTTTGAGAGGAGTTCTTCTTGCCAGAGCAACTTCTGTTCCGGCTCATCATCATTTCCGCCATCGCTTTGATCGAGCGGATACAGGCCCTGCTCTTCCGCAGGAATCTGATAACACCATCGTCCAATCAACGGAGGTAGGTTGCTCGCTTTGGGGATGTCGATCGCGAGCTTTCTCCCTGGATGGTCTTTGTAATACTCCATGCAATCACTAGGAGCATGAATGACGGTAACGCCCTTATCGCGCAACGCGTGTAACAGTTGATTCATGCGCGGTACCAACTCTTCGACGCGCATGACAGCGTTCTTGCAACTATGGGAATCCCACATATCGCAAACAATAACTGCGGTCGTTTCCGTAGCCCACTTTTCGGATCGTTCCAATTCGAAAAAACGCCCCGTCTTTGGTTCTATCTCTGTTCTGCTGCGCAAACTCAGGCTCAACTCTTCACCGTGGCACGGTGAGTATCCAAACCAACAAAGAAAACTAAACAACAAGCCGAAGCCAATGAAGCGTGTGCTAGTGAAAAGAAACATGAAGAGGCCCTTAGCTGCAAAAAACTTCGCCCGCCCACGTGAATGTTGCTGCGGAACTCCCTAAAATCATACATCATCCTCAGAGCCAGCGAAACCAAACGAAATCGCTTCGAGGATGTTCCCCGATCGCCTCTCCCCACGCAGGACTGTAAACACCTATGCTCTCTCGACTTTGCAACATGCTGATGCGTCCTACAACAATTTGCCTCGCTTTGGTAGCAGCCACCTTGACGTCGGTATGCCCGGCTCAGCAAACCGGAACTCCTCGTCAGTTTTTTGCTGCAGACTATCACAAAAAAATCGCGGCCTTAGTCAAGGCCGACAATAGCGTCGCTTGGTCTATCCCTATTCGCGATATACACGACGCCCAACCCCTACCCAATGGCAACTGGTTGCTGCAAACAAGCTTTACGAACGTGATCGAACTCGACAAATCTGGGAAAGAGGTTTGGCGGTATGACGCAGGAAAAACAAGCGATGGAAAGCAAGTAGAGATTCATGCATTCCGCCGTTTGGACAATGGTTTAACGATGATTGCAGAAAGCGGCACCACACGCATTCTTGAAGTGGCTCAAGATGGCACGATCAAACACTCGATTCCGCTTAAGGTCAGTAAACCTGATCCCCATCGCGATACACGCTTGGTTCGACCAACACCCGAAGGCAATTATCTTGTGAGCCACGAAGCGGAAAATTTGATTCGCGAATATCGACGCGATGGTTCCATTGCTTGGGAACACAATGTCGGTTCGAAGGTTTATTCCGCCAGCCGATTAGCAAACGGCAACACACTCATTGGCACAGGTGATGGCCATAGCGTTCAAGAGATTTCGCCTGATCACAAGATTGTGTGGCAAATCTCGGAAAAGGAAATTCCTAACGTGCGATTAGCTTGGGTTACGATGGTCGAGCGACTTCCGAACGGCAACACCTGGATCGTGAACTGCCATGGCGAAGAGCAACCACAAATTTTGGAAGTCACTCCCGAAAAGAAAGTGGTCTGGAGTTTCCGCGACTTCGAACGCTTCGGAAACGCTCTCCCCGTCGCAATTCCTCAATGACGAAACCATATTTTATTGCAAGTCCAGCAACTTGACTGAGGCTAGACATCGCGTTTAAACAAATCGAGAAATCGATTTTCATAGTCGCTGAACACATTCAAGCGATCGAGCTCCCGTTTCAATTCGTACGCTTGGGCTCGATCGCGTTGTGCTTTCTCAAATAATTCTTCGATCCGAATTTCGTCACTTGGCGAAAGTCTCGGGGCGTCGTTTTCTAAATCATCCGTGGACTCATTGGCTGTCTCATCGCTCTGTGTTTCCTCGTTCTGGGCCTCCTCGTTCTGTGCCAGGATGGAACGAAGATGTTCATCGAAATCATCGACCTGCTTGCGAAGTTCATGCAATTTCAATGGAACACCGGTCAATTTTTCGAAGGCCTCTAGAATGGGGAGTGAGGACTTCGGATAGGCAATCTGAATGAACATTTGCGGGAGTTCACCCAACAAACAAATTCCTGGGATTTGTTTGTCAACACCCGCCCCCAAAACTAGACCATTCAGCCCACCGATTTGTCCCCCTTCGAGTGCCGCGACATGTTGCTGCTTCAATTCTTGCAGCAATGTCGTATCGGTAGCAGCACCCCACAATCTTAGATCTGCGTCGGGCGTGGTTTGTGTGACCATCGCCGCAAAAGTCACAATGCGCTGAATACCCCATCGTTTTGCGAAGCCCAACAATCGATGACAAAACTCCATTTTGTTGATTGCAGGTTGAGCATCGCCAACAAACAAAATCAAATCCGGCCCACTTTCGTCGGGATTGTGCCAACCAAAGAAACGGGAACGCGTTGCTCGTGGAGGTTGAACGATCCCATGTTGGACATCGACACTTTCAATGTCAAACGCAGCATGTGTAGGTAGTTCGGCTAACTCCTCCATGCCCAGTTTCGTCATCAGATAATAGCCCGCTGTTAGTGCTACCTGCCCCATTCCAGGCCAAACGGCGACCAGCCAAGGGTTACGGAATTTTGTATTGTCTGCCATTATGTCGTCGAGTACCTGTCAGTTTGTCGTGGAGTTGTTCGAGGAAATACCAATTTTCATTTAGCTGGGGGCGATTCAGCGTGAAGTTCGTTTCGAAAAAGGATCTATCCGCTGCGAGCATTCCTAGGCCCAGGAAGAACCTAACACGAACTGCAAATGTCGTACCGAATGTTGGCCTTGATTTCCTACGGTCGATTATAACCGGTGGGCTAGGTCAAGTTTCGCTCTTGGTTGCTTCCCAGCGTTCCAGGACCTAAACTGAAGAGACTTCCTTGTTTGTAACTCGCGCATTCCTACGATCCTATTCGTGAGTGCGCCCACCGTTGTCGCGATAATCAATGCCCCGCTACCTTTCTGAGCAACTCTCAAATTCTGCCGAGCTACCAAGGTGACCCCATCATGTCGACCGCTTTGAAGGGCCAGACGCTCTCTCAGTACCTCGATCAAGAACGAAAAACAGGCGAGAAACATGAGTATTATCGTGGTGAACTTTTTGCCATGGTTGGCGGTACCCCACAGCATGCACTTATTGCCACCAACTTTCTCCGCGAAGCTTCACAAGCTCTAAAAGACCAGCCTTGCGTTGCCTACAACGGAGACCTCCGCATCAAGGTCGAAGCCTCAGGTCTTTACACTTATCCCGATGCATCCATCATTTGCGGCGATTTGGAATTCGACCAAGAACTTTCCAACACAGTTTTGAATCCTACGGTACTTGTAGAAGTTTTATCCGATTCGACGGAAAAGTATGACCGAGGTAAGAAGGCAGAACACTACCGGAGCATCCCTGCACTGCGTCAGTTGGTTTTGATATCCCAGGAACGAAGGTTCGTCGAGTGTTTTACAAGGATCAATGTTAATGAATGGTTGTTCCAGGAATACCGCGAACCGTCAAGTGTTCTTTCTCTACATTCCGTAAACATCGCCATCCCATTAGCAGAACTCTATCGAAACGTCGCGTTAGATTGACGCCATTCTATCGATAGGAACGAAGGTTATTTTTGCAAGGCTTTTCGGGCCTACGGCTTCCATGTAGCCAGCGGATTTTCTCTATGGGTTAGCGGCAACGAGACTTGCTTACCGGCGACCTGGGACGCATACACGGCAACGATCAACTCTGTGATGCGACGTCCCATCAAACCATTGCATTTTGGAGAACGCTGCTCTCGAATGGCAGCTGCTAAGTCTCTCAGCGCTTCGGTGTGAGCGTTTTCGTAACGAGTGTTGCGTTCGAGTTCTGGTTTATTGATTCCGCCTGAGGTGATGGTTTCCCAAGTTTTCTTAGATCGATAGGGTGCCCAGGTCGAATCGCGCAAAATACCAGCTGGCTGCATATAGCCTGTTTGCAATTCGATCATTCCTTTCGATCCAAAGACTTGCAAAGCAAATCGATTTTCGCTCCCTCCGGCATTTCGCTTTGAGGCAAAGTGCCCTGTTACGCCACTGGCAAATTGGTATGTCGCCGTCAATTGATCACCGGCAATGAGTCCCAACCCTTCATTCCCATCGACCACATCTTTGGAAGTGATAGTTTTCCCTTGCGTCTGAACCGTTGCATAACAGTTGGTTGCTCCGCATCCAGCAACCAGGGACATCAAACCGAGAACATGGCTGCCGAGAACCCACAAATCCTCACCACCGCCACGCTGATCTTCTTTGCCGCGGCCCCGTAATTCCAAGACCTCACCGATCTCTCCCGCTTGGATCGCTTCTAACACACGTTCGGTTACAGGCGAATAGAATGCCGTATGTGCGATAGCGATATGCAAGTGTCGCATTTCAAATTCGCGAAGCACTTGATCACATTCTGCCAAAGTGCGACAGAAGGGTTTCTCCATATAGACGTGGCAGCCCGCCTCAGCAGCAGCCAGCAACATGTCCGCATGTTGATCGATCCAACGTGGCCCGATAACGACGATATCAAGCTTTTCGCGTTCTAGCATCTCGCGATAATTGGCGAACGCTTTGGGGGCATTTACCTTTTTCTGTGCGGACTCAAGGCCTTTGGGATCAGCATCGGCAATGGCCATGATTTTCCCATCGCCAAACTGACTCGCTCCCAGATCCAGACTATGCCCGTAATCACCGCGGCCCGTGGCACCGATGATACCGATCTTCAGTGGAGCTTGAGTCATTGGAGCTACCCTTTCATATGGTCGCGTAACTTTCTTAGGTTCTCTGACGCAATCGTTGATGACTCAGCGAGTTGGGTGATATGTCCCATCTTGCGGCCCATAGCGGCTTTAGATTTCCCGTACAAATGCAGGTAGGTTCTGGGTTCTTCCATGGCCAGCTTCCACTTAGGAGAACTGTTGCCCCACAAATCACCAAGAATATTCACCATAGCGCATGGAGCAACCAAGGAGGTTGAGCCCAGCGGCAGATTACATACAGCCCTAACTTGCTGCTCGAATTGACTGGTAACACAACCTTCAATCGACCAATGTCCCGAGTTATGCGGACGCGGTGCAATTTCATTGATCATAAGTTGATCGCCCGCAACGAAGAACTCGATACAGAGCAGACCTTCTAGTTGCAAAGTATCCGCCACACCTAAAGCAATTTGCTGGGCTTGTTGGTCGAGATGAGCGAGTGTGGGGGAAACGGGGCAGCGAGTTACATCGAGAATGTGGTGCCGATGTTCATTTTCGACCAGCGGGTAAACAACGGTCTCACTCTTTGGATTCCGCGCGACCAAGATCGAAACTTCAGCCCGAAAATCGATCATCTTTTCAGCGATTAACAGACCATTCCCAAGAGCTACTCGGGCCGCCTCGAGTTCTTCCATCGAACGAACAATCCGTTGGCCTTTTCCATCGTAACCAAACTGAACCGTTTTCAATACGATAGGAAGTCCAAGCGTTTCGGCGATTCCCCTTAAGTCAGCATTCGGTTCAACCGGCAAGAATGGAGTTACCAGGAACCCCGCATCTTGCAAGGTTGATTTCTCTTTAATGCGATGTTGCGATATCCCCAGCACTTTTGGCCCAGGCCGAACGGGAGCTAATTCAGAGACACGTTCCAGAGTTGCAACAGGGATATTTTCAAACTCGAGAGATATAACCTGAACCTCGCGAGCAAATTGCAGGAGTCGTTCTTCATCCTCGTAGGGAGCGCAGATATGTTTATGCGAAACTTCGCCCGCAGGAGATTCAGTCTCTGGGGCATAGACAATAACCTTATACCCCAGGCGTGAAGCGGCGACAGCAAACATGCGTCCCAGTTGCCCACCTCCCAGCATTCCCAAAGTAGCGCCAGGCAAAATTGGACTCAGGTTCCGATTCATAACACTGAGTCCTTCAACACGGTTTCCGTTTGAGACATCGCAAACTGTTGGAGCTTATCAGCCAAGAGCGGATCATTGATAGCCAGAATTCGTACGGCGAGCAGACCTGCATTACGTGCTCCCGCAGCGCCGATTGCCAAAGTCCCTACAGGAATTCCACCTGGCATTTGTACGATCGAAAGAAGGGAATCTAATCCCTGCAAAGCTTTACTTTGTACGGGAACGCCGAGGACGGGTAAGGTTGTACAAGAAGCAACCATTCCAGGTAAATGAGCAGCCCCACCAGCACCAGCGATGATTACTTTCAATCCCCTGGCAGCCGCTTCCTTAGCATATTGAACCATCCATTCGGGAGTACGATGTGCAGAAACGACTCGACATTCATGAGGGACTCCAAAATGCTGAAGTGTTTCAGCAGCAGATTGCATCGTTTCCCAGTCGGAACGGCTTCCCATAATGACGCCGACCAACGGCTTCGATTCTTGGCTCATAGTTTATCTTTCAATCGAATTTCCAAAGCTTGCCCAGAGTTTCACGTTGAATCTGCGTCAGTTGCTTGATGCCTTGTTTTGCCTTGCTGATCAGTTGCGCTAATTGTTCATCGTCGAAAGTTGCTTCTTCCCCAGTACCTTGAAGTTCGACGAACTTTCCTTTGCCCGTCATGACGACATTCATGTCAACTTCAGCCGCAACATCTTTAATGTAGTCCAAGTCCAGTTCGACTTTTCCGTCGACGATGCCCACGCTAATGGCAGCTACACTATCTACCAAAGGATATTCAGCCAGTGGCTTCTTGCCATATTCAGCGTGCAGGGCGTCAACGAGCGCCATAAAGGCGCCGGTAATGCTCGCTGTTCGCGTCCCACCGTCTGCTTGTAACACATCGCAATCGATGGCGATGGTTCGTTCGCCGAGTTTTTTGAGATCAACAATGGCCCGCAAACTGCGACCGATAAGGCGTTGAATTTCTGTAGTACGACCGTCGATTTTACCGCCGCGATCCCGCCCCTTTCGAGTTGAAGTGCTCGATGGGAGCATACTGTACTCAGCTGTAATCCAACCTTGGCCACCACCTTTGAGCCACGGTGGAACTTGCTCTTCAATCATGGCGGTGCACAGCACAATCGTGTTGCCGCACTGGTACAAAACGCTACCAGGCGCGTGTTGCGTGAACTTTCGCTTCACTTTAACAGGACGGATCGTAGCTGCCATGTTGGAACCTTTCAGGAAGTGAGTCTCAAATCATTCTTAGATGTCAGCTGTATCAATCCAGCCTAGTTCCTTAGCCAGCCAAACTAACAGCCCCTTCTGGGCATGCATTCTGTTACCGGCTTGTGGAATGATCGCACTATTGGGGCTATCAATGACCTCGGCGGTTACCTCTTCCTCACGATGAGCGGGAAGGCAATGCAAGACCTTGGCGTTAGGGCGTGCCAAGCTCATGAGCGCCGAGTTGACCTGATAGGGCTGAAATAGCTTAAGACGTTGTTGAGTTTCCTCTTCTTGTCCCATGCTCACCCATACGTCAGTGTAGACAAAGTCGGCACCTTGCATGCCTAACTTTTTGTCGGCTGTCTGAACGATATCCGCTTTGGGATAACGTGCGGCAATTCGATCAAGCCATTCTTTTTCAATAAAATGCGACTCAGGTCCCAACAAGCGGAACTTGATTCCCGACATAGCGCACATCAGCGCCAAACTGCGTGAAACATTATTTCCATCACCGACAAACGTGAGTTGTTTACCGGCAACATTGTCGCAGAGTTCTTGCATGGTCATCAAATCAGCAATCGCTTGGCATGGATGTGCCAAGTCCGATAAGCCATTGATGATTGATACCGTATTGAACTTGGCCAACTCATCAATCGAGCTGTGTGAAAATGTGCGACACACGATGAAGTCGGTGTATTGTCCGAGAACCTGAATGAAGTCACTGGTCTTCTCGCGTTTTTGCCACCCTACTTCTTGGCCTAAGAACATGGCGGAACCACCTAGCTGAATGATTCCCGCTTCAAAGCTGACACGAGTTCTCAAGCTGGGCTTTTCAAACAACAGTGCCAATACTCGACCAGCCAAGAGAGGTGGCCGCTTTCCTTTGGACCAGAGTCGCTTGAGCTGATGCGCGATGTTCAAAATCTCTGAAAGTTCAGAAGCAGTGACATCGAATAGAGTGGTGAGATGTCTCATTTTATGTTCCAACATTTATCTACATGAAGGCGATGTAAATTTGGGATTCACAAACTTTGGAATCAGGCATTTTGACTCGAAAGCGTGTTTTCTGAAGCGACCAAAATACGCGAGAGAATTTCCAAGCTTTGGTCAACTTCATCATCGGTCAATGTAAGAGCAGGCAAGAATCGCAAAACGTTCCCTTGAGTGCAATTGATCAATAAACCGTCGTCCAAAGCAGCTTGAACGATACCGGCTCCTTCCATCTCAAGTTCGACGCCGATCATTGTCCCGGCCACTCGAACCTCACGGATAAAATCCACTTCTCCCTTGATCGATTCGAGCCCAGCTTGAAACCGCGCGCCGATCTGTTGTGCTCTGCCGAGCAACCCTTCCGATTCAACGGTTTGCAAGTAAGCGATACCAGCGGCTGCAGCGATGGGGTTACCACCAAACGTTGAGGCGTGTAAACCTGGTTTAAGGAAGCTGGCTACTTCGCTCTTAGCTAACATCGCTCCCCCGGCGATTCCACCGCATAGTGATTTGGCGAGGGTGATAATGTCAGGCTCAACGCCAAAAAACTGATAACCAAACCATTCACCGGTTCGCCCACAGCCTGTTTGAACCTCATCAAAAATCAGCAATAGCTTGTGTTGATCAGCCAGATCGCGGAGGCCTTGAATAAAACTTGCATCGGGGATCTTTACGCCACCTTCACCTTGAATGGGCTCGATCATGATCGCTATGGTTTCATGGTCGATGCGTTTGGATACGGCCTCAAGATCCCCCCAAGGCACATAGCTAAATCCTGGCAACATAGGTCCAAGACCGGCGTGGTATTTGGGTTGGGCCGTTGCCGAGAGAGCTCCCATGGTGCGTCCATGAAAACCACCTTCAAACGTGATGATTTTGTAGCGTGTTGGGCTGCCGTTTAAGCGGGCCAACTTGATGGCCGCTTCGTTCGCTTCAGCGCCACTGTTGCAGAAAAACGCTTGCCCGCCGAAGCTTCGCTCGGAAAGCATTTCGGCCCATTGCCCCTGCTGTTCCATGTGCCACGTATTGGGAACGTGAATGAGTTCTTTCACTTGTGCGGTAATCGCATCGACAATAGCGGGGTGGCAATGCCCGAGAAGATTGCAGCCCCAACCTGGGAACAGATCCAATAATTCGCGGCCTTCGCTATCCCAAATACGCGAACCTTCCCCACGCACCAAATTCACCGGATAACGTTTGTAGTTGCCGATGACATATTTGGAAAACAAGTCGACCGTGGCTTGTGAACTCAAATGACGCGACATAGATCATCCTTTTCGGGAAAGCAAATAGTGCCTAAGCGTGGCGATAAGCTTGTCGAGGACCAGCCAGAATCTCAGTCCCCACACCTTGAGTCGTATAGACTTCCAGAAGCAAAGAGTGACGAAGTTTTCCATCAATGATGTGAACCTTGCCCACCCCGCGATTCAAAGTTCCCAAACATGCTTCGATCTTGGGAATCATTCCACTCTCAATGACACCAGTGCGAATCAATTCGTTCGCTTCATCGGCAGTAAGGGAAGGAATTACCGTTGATGGATCGTTCTTATCTTTTCGCACGCCGTTAACATCACTCAAGAAGACCAATTTCTCGGCCCCTAGACTTTCGGCTACTGCCATCGCAGCGGTATCGGCGTTGACGTTGTACTTCTGACCTTTGTCATCGACGCACACGCTTGGAATGACGGGAATCTGCGACGTATAAGTAAGGCTCTCGATAACGTTGCGATCCACGCGAGTGACGTGCCCCACGAAGCCCAGATCGATTTTTTCGCCCGAACCGTTATCGAGCAGGAGCTTTTCGCCGAACAGCACTGGGGTTGTTCCAAACGTAAGATTCATAGCTCGACCGCCGAGACGCTCGATTTCGTCGGTGAGTTGTTGATTAATCTCACCCGCCAAGGTTTTGACCACGATATCCAAAGTCGCTTCGTCGGTAACACGACGCCCTTGGATTTTCTTGGGGGTAATATTGGCTTGTGCCATCGCGCGATCAATCGCTGCTCCACCACCGTGAACGATCACGGGCCGCATACCCACGGTTTCCATGAAGATCACATCCAAGAGAATGTGGCGCATTGCGTTGGCATCATCCATCAAACTGCCACCCAGCTTGATGACCGTTGTTTTGTCTCGAAATCGACGAATCCACCCCATCGCTTCGATAAGGGTATCTGCCTTTGCAATCGCTTCTTCCACGGAGGTCGTTTCTCCT
This sequence comes from Planctomycetota bacterium, assembly GCA_017303505.1. Taxonomy (GTDB): domain Bacteria; phylum Planctomycetota; class Planctomycetia; order Pirellulales; family Pirellulaceae; genus JAFLCP01. The sequence continues at coordinate 64,512 of JAFLCP010000009.1, forward strand.
GTAGGGTGTTGTGTGTAAGTGGTAATAGTCAATCAAAAAACGGAAACCATCTGCCTGAAAACGGGAGAAGGGGGTGACTAGGATTTACTCCCAAGTCCCCCCCTTAACAATGTTTTGGCCAACGTGTTTTGTTTTCTTAACCGGTTTCGATCGAACGTGAGCTATCTAGGAAAGCCCAATAGGATAGAAAATTCGCTGGCTGGATGCAATTGCGGCATCGGCTAAGGATTGAGCCCTTCGACGAATTTGTACAGTCGGCCACCTGAAGTGACCGTGGTGAAATAAACCTCACCATTTTCATCTTCACCGAACGTTACGACCGGAAGGCTCGGTGGCCAAATAATCTGTTGATTTGCGGTAACTTTCTTGGATTTTGCGTCATAACGGAGAGCCCAGAGCTTTCCGGAGACGTAGTCGCCATACAAATATGCTCCGGCAAGTGACGGAACTTTTGTACCGTGGTATACCTGCCCGCCCGTGATGGACTTGCCCCATGATTCATTGTGGGGGTAATCAAAAATTGGGTCGATTGTTGGAGATGGAGCCTTTTGCCCTTGGTTTTTGAAATCGTGTTTTCCTTCACGCAAGCTCCAACCGTAGTTCCCCCCTTTTTCAACCAAGTTGATTTCTTCCCATAGGTCTTGGCCGACATCCGCAACCCAAAAATCTTTGCTCTGGGGATCGAAAGTCATTCGCCAAATATTACGGAAGCCATAGGCGTAGATTTCGGGCTTGGCACCAGACTGATTTACAAATGGATTGTCCTTGGGAACAGCGTAAGCTTTTCCTTCTTCTTTGTTATTGACGTCCAATCGCAAAATTTTGCCGAACCAAGTCGACAAATCCTGGCCACTTAGCAATGGATCATTTGCCTTACCGCCATCCCCCAAACCAACATAAAGATAGCCATCAGGTCCAAAAACTATCGAGCCACCATTGTGGTTCCAAAATGGTTGCTTAAGAGTCCACAGAATTTCTTCTGACTCGGGTAACGCTTTGTTGGGATTTTTGGGATCAACGCGGAATCGAGATAAGGTGCTGAGATGGGCTTCTTTCTTCGCAGTGTAATACAAAAAGAACTCGCCGTTCTTTTTGAAATCAGGGTGGAAAGCGATCCCCAATAAGCCTTCTTCATTTTCCTGGTCTTTGTACATCACACGATCAGTGATATCCAAAAACACTTCCGCTTCCTCAACGCTCTCATCGTTGGGCATCACATAAATGGTGCCATACTGACTTCCAACGAACAAACGACCCGACTTATCGCCCGCATGGGTCACAAAAATCGGGCGTTCGATCGTAATGGAAGGAAAAGCGCGTTCCACACGAACTTTCAGAGGAGTCTGCTCCATTTCTTGGGCCGCTGATTCTCGAACCATTGTCATTGAGCAACAACTGAATGCCGCTACAAACAACGTCGATGCGAAAAAACGAACTGATTGAAACATAGCAAACACCTCATGAAATTCAGGTCAAAACGCGTGCTGAGAATATCTTACAAACGACAGAGCTTTACTTGACATCGAGCAATTCGACTTCAAAGATCAACAATTCGTTTGGACCGATGTCACCACCGGCACCGCGCTCACCGTAGGCCAAGCCTGGTGGGATATAGAGAATCCATTTATCACCAACCTTCATGCGCTGCAACGCTTCGGTCCAACCTTTAATCACACCCGAAACTGGGAAAGAAATGGGTTCGCCGCGAGCAATCGAGCTGTCGAAAACTTTGCCGTTGAGCAATTTACCTTCGTAGTGAACCTTGACTTCGCTGGTGAGTTTTGGTTGAGCGCCGGTTCCTTGCTTAACCACCTTGTACTGAAGACCGCTCGGTAGGGCGATCACGCCTTCAGCCTTTTTGTTCGTTTCAAGAAACTCGCTAGCCTTGGCCAAGTTATCCTTGGTTGAGGCTTCTACACGTGAAGTGAGCATCTTGTTGATATCGTCGAAAGCCTTCGACATTTCTTCGTCGTTCAAACGTGGCTCTGTTCCAGCCAACATATCCATGATGCCAGCGACGAGATCATCTTTGGAAAGATCACCTGGCTTGAAACCAGCTTCCTTTAAGTTTCGACCGATGTTCAGACCAATTGCGTAACTCGGAGGGCTCATAGGTTTTTGAACTTCTTTCTGAGGTGCAGGCGACGCAGGATCCTGCCCAACAACGGCTACATAGCTTGCGAATGAAATCGCAATTACGGAAAACACCGCACTCCACGACGACAGACTAATACGTCGCATACACTCACCTTTAATGAATCAAACGGGGATAAACGATAGTGGGCCAATTTGTAGGATCGATGCCAAAGCGGTTGGCAGTACCCCCGTGGCGGCTACCAGAACGCTGCATGATTCCTGGGGTATGCCCCCCAGAAGCGATAAATATACCTAAGGTTCGTCCCGATTCACAGTGGCAGAACTAGAAGAGTCCGCCGCTGACGACCGAGTGGAATCCACTGCCCTGTCCTTTGGGGCGTCGACTCTTTGAAAGCGGCGGCACGCGCCTACAGGTTGAGGAGGATATTTGGGCCAAGTTGGGTCCGAAACTCCCAGCTGACACAAAAGGAACTGAGAGCCCTTGCCACTGACTATGATGCGGTGCTGCTTGCATTCACCACACAAAGAAGCTTCCAAATGCAACGGCAAGTTCATTTTATCAGGACTCGAAATGGGTCATGCGATCTTTGACAGGGCGCGGCTTCGCCCCCAATTTGGCTGAGAAAACTCGCCGTGGTATCGTAGCCGACACGCGCGATTTGAACAGTCGTCATAATCGTTACTTCTTCACTGCAATTGTGTGACTTGAACGCACAATAGTTTGATTTTTACTCTTCGGTACAAATTCACATTCTATGGTTATGTGGCTTTGGAAATGCCGCGAAGAGGAGAGCGAAAGCTGTCCCTTCGAGGATTGCCAGCCAGAGTCTGGGGGGTGTGGCGATCGAATAGTCGATCGCGACTCGATCACGACCTAGATTTCCATCGTTTCCTGACGACAGGCTTCCCGTTTTGTGGCGAAATAGGAAGCATTGAATGCAGGAGCTTATTGTTCACCCGTTGTTTGTGCCTTCGGGCACGCCATCCACAAAATTTGGAGAGGAATAACCATGAAGAATTTCGCCGCTAAAATCAGTAGCTTTTTGAAGAGTGAAGACGGCCCAACAGCAGTTGAATACGCTGTTATGTTGGCTTTGATCGTTGTTGTTTGCTTGGGTGCTATCCGCACCATCGGCACCAACGCTTCGACGACCTTCAACAAGGTTTCGCAACAGTTGAAGTAATTCGCTCTGGCGAATTCTTGTCCGAGGTTTCTACCTTGGGCTGATGTTGAAAATAGAATGCGATCGGTGTCTTTGATGCCGATCGCATTTATTCTCTTCCAGCATGTGGTGTTAGCCAACAAGAGATGCAATCATGCCAAATATCATTCCAATCGAAGTGATCCAAAACTCATGGGAAATCATCTGGTGCGCTGTTAGCACCTTGATTGTGCTCATTACTTGGATCTGCAATTTGCGTTAAGACTCTGCACTTCTTGCCGATTAATCCCGCTACGCGACCTGGATATAAATCGCCGCTCAACCTATTACTTGCGTTGACGTGCCCCTGCCCTCCCCGCCGACATCCCATAAGTTCCCACCTCAAAACCAAGAGTATCCCCATGGAATCGATTTGCTCGATATTACTAGAACACTGGAGTGTTTGGTTGGTTGCCGTAACGTTAGTGGTAGCCGCCGTAATCGATGGTCTTTATTTGAAAGTCCCCAACTGGCTGACCATCCCGATGATTATTTCGGGTTTGGTTTTCAGCTTCACCGTTTCAGGTTGGAACGGTTTAGGCTGGAGTCTCCTCGGAACCGTGGTCGGCTTGATCCTCCTGCTGATCGTTTACAGCATCGGTGGTATGGGAGCTGGCGATGTGAAACTCTTGGCTGGAATCGGAGCCTGGATGCACGTTGAGCACACTTTCTGGATTTTCATTGCAACCACAATCGTAGGTGGCATCATGGCCTTGTTCATGATCGCAGCATCCGGACGTTGGAAGAAACATTTTGGTCAGATGAAAATGATCACTCAAGAAATAGTAGACGTTCGCGATCCCGAAACATTGTTCGCTATTGCCAAAGAACGCAAACCTCGAATGATGCTGCTCCCTTACGGAGTTCCAATGACGATTGCCGCTCTCGGCTACTTCGCAACTCAAGGCTTGCTGTGGTAACGCGTGCCCTGCCGAACTGATCGAGGAAATACTACACCAAGAGAAATGCAGTGCGCACAGCACGACAATACTCAATGTGACTAATTAGAGGCGATGTGTTTATGCACATCGCCTTTTTTTATGGATACTCGCAGCCTGTGTGAAGGGAGTGTTTAGTTCCCTAATATCTTTGGATTTTTGTAAAAAAATTCGCGCACTTGGATTTTTGTGACATAGGTTTCAGTAGTGTCTTGCATGACTTCTTCCTGTTTTGTGGCGAAATGGGAAACAAAGAATGCAGGATCTGGTTATTCACCCTCATAAGTGCCTTTTGGCACGACCATTCCAATTTTGGAGAAGATCACCATGAAGAATTTCGCCGCTAAGATTCGTAATTTCTTGAAGAGTGAAGACGGCCCAACAGCAGTTGAATACGCTGTTATGTTGGCTTTGATCGTCGTTGTTTGCTTGGGTGCTATCCGCACCATCGGCACCAACGCTTCGACAACGTTCAACAAAGTTTCGCAGCAGTTGAAGTAATCTCCACTGCCGATTTTCGTCTGCTTGATCGCAGCGGATTGGCAATGGCTTCACGCCGAGCTTTGACTCGGTCATAAATGCGGTCCTCGCTGTTATAGCATCGGCGAGGTAATCCACCTGATCGTTCAGCTATTCGGTTAGCTCGAACGATCATGTCGTTTCTAGATATTGCTTAAGCGACGTCGTTATGCTTCGAACTATCTCAATACGTTTGAAATAATTTTCTCAAAATCCTCTGCGCGTTCGCTTTCTCTATCCTATGTTACCACTGGATGGCGAAGAAGCCATTTTCGCGAAATACGCGATCTCATAACATCGCTCACATTGATATCAGGCAGATCAGCAATGGAATTTTTCATCGAATCCGTTACCAATCACTGGCCCATTTGGCTTGTTTCTTTTGTGCTCGTGGTTGCAGCCATCATCGACGGCATCTGCTTAAAAGTTCCCAACTGGATCACTTTCCCAATGATCGCCACCGGCTGGGCCTACAGCTTGGTTGCGGGTAGCTGGGAAGGTTTGGCCTGGAGCATCACCGGCACGGTGGTCGGGCTCGTGCTTTTGTTGATCGTGTACTGCATCGGTGGCATGGGTGCAGGTGACGTGAAGTTACTCGCCGGCATCGGTGCTTGGGTCCACCTCGAACATACTTTCTGGATTTTCATGGCCACAACGATCGTGGGTGGAATCATGGCTCTGATCATGATCGCAGTCACTGGTCGCTGGCGCAAACACTTTGGTCAAATGAAGATGATCTCGGAAGAGATCGTAGTACTCAAAGATGCTGAGCGACTCTTTGAACGTGCTGCTAAACGCAAGCCAACCATGTTGCTCTTGCCTTACGGCATCCCAATGACCATCGCAGCTCTCGGTTACTTCTTCTACCAAGGTCTCTACTGGTAAGACAGGGTAAACGCGAGAGCTAAGCAAGAAACACAAGATTCATAACTTAGGTCGAGTTTAAGGCGACCTAAGTTATACCTCCAGAGGTCCTTGAAATAACGCCGAATCCATGCCGATACGTCCGTTTGGATAAAAGGTAGCGGTTGTTCGGCTTTTAACGGAAATGGCCAACACGACAGGGGCAGGAGTCCTCTTCAAGCTCCCAATGTGTTTTGGCCAATGATAGATCTGATTGGGTCTATCAGAACAAACCCCAGTGACGATTCCTTTATATCCACAAACGGCCAGTCCCTATTCTGGGAATGGTATGCAATTGACGAGGTTAGAATTTTATGCGAAGTAAGTCCGGCATACTTCTGATCGTGGCCCTTGGCTGCGGAATGGTCGCTTCGGTGGGTATCAGCCAAGTCGTTGCAGAACGCCAGGCATCTGATAATCAAATCCAACTCGTCGAAATCTTGGTCGCAACCCGAGACATCGACGTTCAAGAAAAAATCAACGCCGATAATATTCGGCTGGAAAAATGGCCTAAAGATCGGCTCCCAGAAGGGGCAATCACCAAGCTCGAAGACGTAGAAAACCGCTTCGCCAACCAACGTCTTTTTGCTGGCGAACCGCTGCTTCCTGCCAAATTGATGGATTCCGCCGAAAGCGTAGCCAACAAGATTCCACCCGGACATCGTGTTTTCGATATGTCCGTCGATAACAACACGGGTGGTATGGGTTACATCCTCCCCGGCGACCGAGTGGACGTGATTGGCTTCTTCCAAGCTAGTCAACCTGGGCAAATTGGACAAACTCAAACTGTACTTCGAGCCGTGCGAGTTTTCGGTATCGATGGCAACACGATTCGCGATAACAAAAAGACCGACGAGAAAAAAGCGGCTACTACGATTCAGTTGTTGATTCAAGACTCGCAGTTGGAAGCGATGACGACAGCTTCCGCCATGGGCCAACTTCGCGTTTCGCTTTGCCCTCCAGGCGTAAACAGCAACAATGAAGCTGGGGAAAGAGTCGACACCGGCGCCGCCTTCATGAGCTGGATCAAAGATCGTAACTCCCCTACCCCAGATGGTTCAGCCGCGCCAGCATCGAGTAACCCGCTGGATGCATTTGGTGCCTTGCTAGCAAATGCACAATCCAAGGATAGTGGAACAAAGGACTCAAGCGAAGTAGCTGTGATTACACCTCGGGGTGTCACTCGCTACATGATTGGAAAAGAAGGGGAAATTCCTCGTATGATCGATAACGCGGCCTCCCCCGGCAACACTGGCAGTGCTGCACCAGCCACGGGCCCAAGTTTCGGTGGATTCCCCGTCAACTATCCACCCTCTGCCTCACCAAGTTTACCTGGCAGCATGCCATCAGGCGTACCTGTCACTACACCAACACCTGATACTGGCATGGCATTTCCACCTGTAACCGGTCCAACCGCGACCGGCAAATAGGCAGAATAGACAAGATGTAGTCATTCTAACGCTCCACTTAATCGTTAAAACCAGACCTTCAGGCTTAAACGACAGAAATGGACCGCGAATGGCCGATGGTAGGACTTAGTCGGATTGTTCCCGCTAGATTGGTGGTTACAGAAGACTGAGAGAAAAAACTCAGATTTGCGAATAGACCATTCCGAGTCTGAGTTCAATCGAAAATGAGAAGGGTACACGGAAGTACCTTAACGAGGTTGGGTGCGATTGCTTTAGGCGACCCCAACTGAAGACAAGACCAAACTGCTTCACAAGGATGTGATCGGATGGAGTCGAGGCACCCCCTGCGGATCTTGCAACCATTGTTGCTGTCCCTTTCGTACCTTTGCACCATGGCTGCACTGCCAGCGGTGGCCCAGGAGGCTTCACTAAGTGCTATTCCTAGTGCGCCATCCGTAGGAGGCTCTACGCTTCTTACCAGTCGAAACCAAGACCTCTCGATGGTGGTCAATTCTTCGCACACTATCGAAACACAAAAACCGTACAAGTACATCACGGTCGATAACCCAGATGTCATCTCGGCTCAACCGATCAGCAGCAACAAAATTCAATTGGCTGCTCGTCGCAACGGTGTGACGCAAGTAGAAATCGTCGACGGGGAAGGTCAAGCTCAATCGCTGCAAATCGTTGTTTTTGGTGATGCACGCGAACTTGAAATCATCCTTCGCCGCCAATTTCCGAACTCTCAATTGAATGTTACCCCAATTCAAACTGGCTGTATTGTCAGCGGTGTGGTTGCGGACAGCGATGATGTTGAAACAGCGATTTCGATTGCGGAACTATATTTCAGCCGTGTCATCAACAACATTCAAGTGATGGGTGTTCATCAAGTTCTATTGCACACTCAAGTGATGGAAGTATCTCGATCGAAATTACGCGACTTGGGATTCGATTGGCAATGGTCTAACGCAGGCGACTTCGCAACCCAATCCACCAACGGTCTCATCAACGCTGGTTCCAATGGTGGAACCGTCGCGGGCTCTGGCTTGGACTCTTTCCGCTTCGGTGTAGTTGGTAACGGTTCGGCGTTCTTTGGATTGATTCGAGCCTTGCGACAAAACAACCTGGTTAAAGTTCTCGCCGACCCGACTGTGGTGGCTGTTGACGGTCGCCCCGCTAGCTTCAACTCTGGTGGTGAATTCCCCATCGTTGTCCCCGCTGGTCTTGGGCAAGTCGGTATTGAGTTTCGAGAGTTTGGTACCCGTGTTGACTTCGTCGCAAAGGTCCGCGGTGACACTCGTATTTCCTTGGAAGTTCGTCCGACGATTAGCGAAATTGACCCAACCCGAAGCGTGACGATCTCTGGTGTGACCGTTCCTGGTCTACGCAGTCGCTTTGTGGATACCGCTGTGGAATTGAACGCAGGTCAAACACTTGCGATTGCAGGTTTGATCCAAGTTCGCACAGAAGCTGAAACCACAGGTATCCTTGGTCTTTCAGAACTCCCCTACCTCGGTGTTCCGTTCCGTCGCGTCCGAGAAGTGCAGAACGAAGTTGAGTTATTGATCTTGGTTACACCTGAACTAGTAGAAGCCATGGATCCATGTGAAGTTCCTCGAGCACTACCTGGCTTTAACACTCAGTCACCGACCGACAGCGAACTCTTCTTCCGTGGCTATGTTGAAACTCCGACTGGCGATGCGATGAATTGCCCACCAGGCATGAACGGTTCGCAAATAGGAACAGACGGTGGCGTACCCATGATGGAAAGCTTGCCTAATGGAGCTTACCCAACTCAACCAACTCCAGTTCGAATCGAAGGTTACCCAACAGCTCAGAACCTTCCACCACAAGGACAGTTCGCACCGGTTTCGGGCCCTAATTCCCCGAACGCTGGAGTTCCATCACAGCAACAACCACAAGCACCTCCTGGCTTTCAGATGCAACCTTATGCACCCAGCTCGGTACCTCCGATGAATCCAGGAGCTCCAGGTGTTCCGCAGGATCGAACTGCAACACCAAGATTTCCATCGCAAACACCAACCCAGATCCGATAAGTTTCACCCAGTAAACCATTTCGAACATTTCTCGAAGAAGTAATTTCCATGAGCAACGTTCTACGACTTGCAATTGTTGACCCCGATGATTCGTCACGGGAAGAAATCAAGCAGACCCTGCAGGGATTAGAAATGGTCTGGTTGGAAGCAGAATGCTCCCGCTATGAGTTCTTCCCTGACACCGTAGGTCAATCGAATCCAGACATTGGAATCGTTGTCCTCGATTCAGATGTCGAGAAAGCCATCTTGCTGATGGAACAACTCAAAGAGAGCAATGCTTCGTGCGAAATCATCGCGATGAGCACGAGCACCGATGGGCAAATCATTTTGCGCAGCATTCGAGCAGGGGCGAAAGAATACCTCCCCCTTCCAATTGATGTAGAAGAATTGGTTGCATCGCTCGATCAAATTGCATCACGAAAATATAGCGGCACAGAAGGTAAGCTTCGAGCGTCGAAGATCATCGCGTTCTGCGGTGCATCGGGTGGTGTGGGCTGTACAAGTTTGGCAGTGAATGTAGGTTGTATTCTCGCGTCGAACCCAGCGAACTCTGCGGCCCTAGTTGACCTCGATTTGGCTGTAGGTGACGCCGACGTTTTCTTGGATACGATTCCTGACTATAGCCTCGTGGACGTGACTCAGAACATTGCCCGCTTGGACGTTCAATTGCTCAAACGTTCCATGACCAAACACCCGTCGGGACTTTATCTCTTGCCTCGCCCCGTGCAGTTGCAAGACTTGGCGTTGATCAATCCAGATAGTTTGCGTCGCGTATTCGGTTTGTTGAAAGCCAGCTTCACCCACGTGATTCTCGACCTGTCAAAAGGTTTCACCGAAGTGGACGTCGCGGCCCTTGAGATGGCGAACGAGATCGTGATGGTGGTTCAATTGGACTTGCCTTCGTTGCGCAACTTGGTTCGCTTGTTGACCTCGTTCGACGAAATTGCCGAAATTCGTGACAAGGTTCGAATCATCGTCAACCGAGCTGGTTTGGAAAGCGGTCAGATCAGTCTGAAGAAAGCTCGCGAAACTATCGGTCGCGAAGTTTATGGACAAATCCCGAACGATTACCGCACGATGGTTGAAGTTCGAAACAATGGTGTACCGTTGATTCAACACGCACCGCAAGCATCCATCACGGGTGCCATGGTTCAGCTCGCCGAGCGGCTCAGCGGCCAGCACATTGAAGCCAAAACCCAAGAGGAAACCGAAAAGAAAGTGGCTGCCCCCAACAACTGGCTCAACTTCTGGCCAGGTAAAGGTGGCAAACCCAAGCCAGTAGCCACCAAATAGATTTTTTTCCCAAGCAAGTTAAGAGGCACTGAGTCATCAGTGCCTCTTTTTTTGTAGATAGCAACTCCGATTTGCATGATTCGCAATTGGATGAGCTTCTCAAGATGCTCCTTCTTGATCGCTAAAATTTTGTGGTACGTTATACGACACCACCATCGATGGAACCTGCGGGGCCTTTGAGCCAATGAATGAGAGTTCGCACCATGCAGCCAGTTCCCCCAGCATCCAGCCAAGGCTTCGGCTTATCAAGAAAAGCCGGGCCTGCAATGTCGAGATGGCACCAAGGAGTGTTGCCGATAAAATTTTCTAAGAATTTGGCCGCAGTTATCGCACCGCCCCAACGTCCATCCCCCACATTCTTTATGTCGGCGATCTTGCTGGCAACTTGCTCATTAAAGAAACCATACATCGGCAAAGGCCAAGCGTATTCGCCCGCGCTGTCTGCCGACGCTCTCAATTGATCAATCATTTGTTGATCATTTCCCATGATGCCCGTAATGTCCGTACCTAGCGCGACTACACATGCGCCCGTCAGCGTCGCCAAGTCGACGATGGCCGTTGGCTTTCGCTCCACAAGCACATCCAGCACATCAGCTAACACCACTCGCCCTTCTGCATCGGTGTTTAGAATCTCGATGGTCTTACCTTGTCGACTTTTAATAACATCCCCCAGCTTGAAGTTGTTTCCCGAGATGAGATTCTCCACGAGACCAACGGCAACGGTGATGGGTTGCTTCAATTTCAATTCAGCAGCTAATTTGATGACTCCAATTGCAGTTGCCGCTCCCGCCATATCACATTTCATGGTGGTCATACTGTCTGTCGGCTTGAGAGACAATCCTCCACTGTCAAAGGTTACCCCCTTACCAGCGATTGCAATGGGTGCACCCTTCGTGCCGGGTTCTCCAGGAGCCGCTTCGGGCTTATACGAAACAAGCATCAAACGTGGTGGTTTAATGGATCCTTGTGCCACGGCAAGCAGAGCGTTGCAATTTTGCTCTCGCAACTTTCGATCGTCCCATACCTCGATTTGAACCGAGGTTCCTTGCAAGAATTCTTCAGCTAACTCCACGAACCTTTCTGGATAGAGATGGTTGGGTGGCAGGTTCACCATGTGCCTCGTCCAGTTAATGCTGGCTGCCGTTTTTTCAGCTTCCAGTACAAACTTTTGTGGCATGTCGAGCCATTGGATCTTGTCTAAAGGAAACAAAGAACGTTCGGTTCGGTACAAATCTTGCCCAACACTGCCACAGAGCGATCCAATGATGGCTTGCAAGTGGAAAGTCTCTGGAAGATTGTCTGCAGTAAAAGCGACCGTTGAGCGTTTTCGTGACGCGGCTGCTTTTGCCCCCGCTGCAGCCGCTTGAAATGCGCTGGCAGCGGTGATTTTTGCAAGCTCTCCCATACCTACCAGAATCAACGAGCTTGCCTTCAACCCAGCTACAAAATGGAGTTCTAGGACCTTGCCGGCGGCTCCCGTCCAGACATTGTCGGAAATCAACTTACTGATAAGTCCTCCGGATGCCTGATTGATCTCCCACAATCGTCCGGTTGGTTCGCTGGCGACTCGAGGTGTTAATAAAACGATCGTTTCAGCGGATAATTCTGCAATTGTCCTTGGATATTCAATGGCTTCAACCATGAAGTCCTCTCCGTCTCAAACTGGTCTTTACTGTACAATATGACAAGATTGCGACAGCCTATCATCTCTTGGCGGGCCGTCCACTAGGGAATGGAGAGTTCGAGTCACTTAGGTTCACACAGAAATGCCCAGATTTCGCAACATGCGCTCGGTGGTTAACGACCTTCAACAGGGAGGGCGTCTGCTGATTTATGATGAACCTATCAGCGCTAGATTGGAAATTGCGGAGATTCAGCGGCGACTCTATTTGCGACAAGCACCGGCGGTTCTATTTACCAAGGTAGATGGCTGTCGCTTTCCCATGTTGGCCAATTTGTTTGGTTCGCTCGACCAAGCACGTTATGTGTTTCGCGATACCATCGATCGAGTTCGCCGCGCTATCGAACTCAAGATCGATCCCCAAGCTGCACTTCGAAATCCGCTGCGATATACCACCGCACCGTTCGTTGCGTGGACCATGCTACCGCGATCTGTATCTCGTGGTCCTGTGCTCAAGAATCGATGCCGGATTTCGGACTTGCCCCAGTTGATCTCGTGGCCCGATGACGGCGGTCCATTCGTGACACTCCCGCAAGTACTCAGTCAGTCGCTGACCAGCCCCAAGTTAAGTGGCTGTAACTTGGGCATGTATCGAGTTCAATTGTCGGGAAACCGCTACCAGCCAGACCAGCAAGTAGGCTTACACTATCAACTGCATCGAGGAATCGGCGTTCATCACCATGAAGCGATTCAACAGGGTAAGCCATTTCGCGTCAACATCTTTGTCGGTGGTTCGCCGGCTATGAAGGTAGCGGCAGTGATGCCGTTACCTGAAGGCATGAGTGAGTTAACGTTTGCCGGTGCACTTGCGGGTCATCGCATTCCCATGATCACATCCCCACACCATGCTCCGATTTATGCCGATGCAGACTTCTGTATCGTAGGCGAAATTGCACCAGGCGAACTGTTGCCCGAAGGACCGTTTGGCGATCATCTTGGGTACTATGCGAAAATCCATGATTTTCCTGTTCTCACCGTAAAAGAAGTATATCATCGCGATGATGCCATCTGGCCGTTTACGGTAGTGGGGCGACCACCCCAAGAAGACACGACCTTCGGTGAGTTAATCCACGAGTTAACCGGCCCCATCATTCCTACGGTCTTGCCAGGAGTGAAAGCAGTCCATGCCGTTGATGCCGCAGGTGTTCATCCTTTGTTGCTAGCCATCGGTAGCGAAAGGTATACCCCCTACAGAAAACCGAGCCGCCCTCAAGAGTTGCTCACGCAGGCATCAGCCATCTTGGGGCAAGGTCAAATGTCACTCGCCAAATATCTCTTCATCATTGATCAGGCGGACGATCCTCAACTCGACATCCATGACATAGAACAATTTCTTATACACTGGTTGCAGCGAGTGAACTTCCAGCGTGACATTCATTTCCACACATGTACGACGATCGACACGCTTGACTATAGTGGATCTGGATTCAACGAGGGCTCAAAGGTTGTTATTGCCGCTCAAGGTGCCCCGCGACGTACGCTTATACGATCTATCGACGGCATGATTTTGCCGGACGGTCCGTTTCATTCGCCTCAGCTCGCCTTGCCCGGTGTCGTGGCGCTCGAAGGGGCGAAATTCGTGGACTACAAGTCTGCCGCTCAGCAAGTGGAAGGGTTTTGTCAACAATTGCAAGCGAACTCTGATTCACAGCGGCCCGCTTTGATCGTGATTGTCGACGATTCGAAGTTTGCAGCTCAAACACTCAACAACTTTCTCTGGATGACCTTTACTCGCAGTGATCCAGCCCGCGACATTTACGGCACGGCCTCATTTATTGAGAACAAGCATTGGGGTTGCCAAGAGACATTGGTTATCGATGCGCGGATCAAGCCGCATCATGCACCACCGCTCATTGAAGATCCGCAAGTCACCGCCAAGATCGATGCTATCGCTGCCCGTGGTCTCCCTATTTCGAAATATCTCTAAGCACTTTTTGATCAACGATTGGATACAGGTAGGAAGCGAATGTCGGATTCAACATGGAACCTCGAGGTCGAAAGTCGTGAGCAGCGATTACAGAGATTGTTCGGTGAGCAACAACCAGTAGCTTGGATTACTGGCTCTGCTGCGAATCGCGTGGGACGTCACGTCGCCAAGTATCTATTTGCTCATGGCTATCGAATTGTGGTGCACGCGCGCTCTTCCGTTCAGGAAGGCGAAGCGGGTGTTAAGCAACTCAACGCAATCTGTCCTAATTCGGCGATGTTGGTGGTGGGTGACGTTGCAGAGGAAGCATTCGCCAAACGCGCGATAGCGGAGATTCAAGCGGGCTTTGGTCGCTTGGATGTGTTGGTGAATTCGGCAGCGATTTGGGATCCGGTTCCATTGGATCAGGTGACCAAGCGAGAGCTGCAGCGAAATTACGATGCCAATGTGATTGGGACGTTTTTATGTTCGCAACAAGCGGGGCAATTGATGCGTGACCAATCGCATGGAGGAGCGATCATCAATATTGGCGACTGGGCTATTGAACGTCCCTATGCAGGATTTTCGGCTTACTTTCCTAGCAAGGCGGCGATCCCTGGTTTGACACGCTGTTTGGCTGTGGAGATGTCGGCGCTTAATCCGGCTATTCGGGTTAATGCCATATTGCCTGGCCCCGTGAAAGTTCCTGACGAGATGACGTTGGAGGCGAGAAAGAAGTTGATGGAGCAGTGTTTATTGAAGCGAGAAGGAACTGCACAGGACATTGCGGAGGGGAGCTTATTCTTGGCGGAAGCTCCATTTATAACAGGAGTCTGTTTAGCGATTGATGGTGGCCGCCTTCTCTATGGCGCCCCTTCCACCGACTCCACCGCGCACCCTTCAGAAGTTTGAACACTTCCTCACTGAATCACTGAAAACTGAAAACTGAACCACTTCCCCACTATCAAAAAAAACAAGCCCGTTCTGACTTCCGAGTCAGAACGGGCCGTTTGAGATTATCGTCCAGATACACTTCCAGCTAGTGGAAGTATGTTGGGATCACAGGCTCAACCTTAGCAACCGCAGCCGCAATCGACTGGAGCTGCACAGCCGCAATCCGAACCACCGAAGATGCGGTTCAGAAGACGACCACCGAAGAGACCGCTACCGAGCAATCCACCGCGACCGGATACTGGGCATCCAACCGTTACAGGAACTTGTTCGCAAACAACTCGCTTAACGCAGCGGGTGTAGGTGTAAGGAACTTGCTTCGATACACAGCGAGCAACCTTTACGGTGTAGGTGTAAGGAACTGCTTTGCATGTGGTGCATGGAACCGACTTGGTGCAGGTTTCTGGAACAACTTTGCAAACTGTGTAGTTGCAAACTTGAGTTTTGCATTCAGGAACCATTTTGCAAGTGGTGTAGCATACATCTTTTACACGCTGTTCGCATACGATGCGGCAGGTGGTGTAGGTGCAGGTCTTGCTGCGGCATTCTGGAACCATCTTGCAGGTCGTGTAGGTGCAAACCTTGGTGCGTGGTTCGCAAACCATTCGGCAAACGGTGTAGGTGCAGGTCTTGGTCTTGCACTCAGGAACCATTTTGCAGGTGGTGTAGCAAACTGTTCGGCTGCGAGGTTCGCAAACGATACGGCAAGTTGTATAGGTGCAGGTCTTGCTGCGGCATTCTGGAACCATCTTGCAAACCGTATAGGTGCAGGTCTTGGTTCGGCATTCAGGAACCATCTTGCAGACGGTGTATGGAACAACCTTCTTGCAAACTTCCTTTTCATAGCGAACGCAGTTGATGGTGCGTTCTTCGCAGCTTGGTACCCAGACCTTCTTGCAGATGGTCTTAGGTGGGCATTGTACGCATTCTACTCGGCATTCGCCTGGGCAGTATACGTTGCGGCAAGTAGCCGAATCAAATACCCATTTACCTGGCTCGCGAACTGTTTTGCGAATCACAGGACCGGCAACTTCTTCAGTGACCGTTTCCCACTTGCCGGTGTTAACTTTAATCGTACGAGTATAGTTAACAGGCTTGGTGGTGGTATAAAGAACTTCTCGTTCGCGTGTTTCTTGAACAGGAACCATTACGGTGTAGTTGATGGTTCGTTCTTTGGTTTCACGTACAGGAACCATAACCGTGTAGTTGATAACCTTTTCATGGGTTTCGTATACAGGCTTGGAAACTGTGTAGTTGATAACCTTTTGGTGTGTCTCATGCACTGGCTTCATCACTGTGTAGTTGATAACCTTTTCACGGGTTTCATACACAGGTTTAGCAACAGTGTAGTTAATGGTCTTCTGGTGTGTTTCGTACACAGGCTTCATCACTGTGTAGTTAACAACCTTCGAGTGTGTTTCATATACGGGCTTGCGAACCGTATATGCAACTTGCTTGGTGTGTGTTTCGTATACTGGCTTCATAACCGTGTACGAACGAGTTGCTTGGCGATTTTCGCGCACAACTTTGTTCACCGTGTAGCTAACTTCACGGTAGGTCGTTTCTGGCACGTATTTCACGCCATTGCGAACCTGATCTTCGTACACAACTTCAGAAACCGTCTTTGTTCCGGTGAACTGCTGTGGTTCGTACACAACCTTGCGAACAGTTTTCATCACTGTATGGCAGGCTGGTACTTCACAGCAGCTAACCACGCTGCCTTCGCAGTTTTGGTAGCTGATTGCGCTATATGAAGCGTCAGCGACCCGGGCCGAAAAGACAGCCAAAAGGGCCGCCAAAATCGGCAGAGTCAAAAGCCTTCTCATTTCCCGTCTCCTTGAACACTCTCAAACTAATGCTGGACGCAGTATCTGGCTTGGCGATCCCATTTATCGCCAATATTTGCCCGGGCGTATTTCTCAGCTCTCTCAACCACTCAACCAGGGGTCTACAAATGCGGCATTCTCAACTGGGTCCGTCGACCATCCTCCTAAAGCGTCGACGAGTTGAGTTCCGCTCCTGGGCAAAATGGGAGCATCAGCGAAAAATTACCCTTCGCAACATCTACATCGTCTACATAGCTGCAGCTGAATAAGAAATTTGGAACCAATAGGTTAGTTAGGCAACTTTGGTGCTTTTTGGCAACACAATGTTGCCGGTAGTATCGTTTATTCCATCTAGCTGCAATGATTCGCTGCCCCGTATAAACAAATGATTGCGACCATCCCACCAAAATGGAGGCGACATCCATGCCCACCCAACCTGACGATGACATGACGTCCCACGAAGGGCCTGCGCACGTACTTGGCATGATTCCCGCCGCTTCCGCAAACCGACTCGGCATCTACCTTCGAGAGCTAGAGCGCCTCGAAAGAACCGAAATCTCCACCGTAAACAGTCGCCAGCTCAGTGAGAATCTGGGCTGGAGCGACGCCCAAATTCGACGCGATCTAGCGGTGTTTGGCCTCTTCGGTCGCCGAGGAGTTGGCTATACCGTCAAGGAACTTGCAGCCTCCATCCGCCAGATACTTGGAATCAATCGCAATTGGGACGTGATCTTGATTGGGGTCGGAAACCTCGGTCGAGCGTTGGCCGGTTATCGAGGATTCGCCAGCAATGGCTATCGCTTGGTCGCCGCCTTTGATAACAACCCAGCCCTCATTGGGACAAAAATCGCCAATGCTCCCATTTACAGCGTCGAACGACTTGAAGAACTAGTACCGACACTACAAGCTCAATTGGCGATTCTGGCCGTCCCGGTCGACCACGCTCCGCCGTTAGCCCAGCGGCTATCGCAATGCGGGATCCAAGGCATACTAAATTTCGCACCTGTGATTCTGAAACCGGTCCAAACCGACATCACGTGCGTCGACGTTGACCTGGCTCTGGAACTGCAACGCCTAGTGTTTGCTGTGGTGAGCCGCGATCGCTCCCGCCGCGACCTGGAATCAACGCCGGAAGACGCGACTTAAACCTAGTACGTAAAACAAGTTACAACAAATCGAAGATTTTGCAGCTCGATTTTCAAAACCCGCGTTTTCAAAATCGACTCCCTGGTGTATTCTCTACGCCATCACTGGGGGCCCGGTGATTTGGTCCGAAACCGCACCACAAGTGCCGGTTTAGGCCCTTGCCACACTTCCCCAATGGATAAAATAAAAGTAGACGCAGCGGATCGAGTGTTTGCGGAAGAAAAGAATTCAGTAACTGAACGCTCTCGCAGAGATTCGTGTCCTAAAGTAGTCTTGGCAGATGGAGAAGAGACGGCTATTGTCAACTCTTCGACACAGCGAGCAATCGTGACGATCTGCTGAGTAGATTTAGCTGAGATAATACAGCTGAAAACACTGCCTGGTGGTGTAATGGCAACACAGAGGTTTTTGGAGCCTTTATTCTAGGTTCGAGTCCTAGCCGGGCAGCTTTCCAAACGAAAAAAGGTCTGGTTTCAACCAGACCTTTTTTTATGTAACTACCGATCCGCTAGGCTGACGATCAGATCGACGCCAGTTCCGAATCCAGTGCTATTTCACTTGCCGTATCGCTGGCCACATCGGTGGTTGGCGCTGCAGTACGACGGCGGCGTTTCTTGCCCCTTGTAGCGATCCATTCCTTGGTCATCACTTCAAAGACCTCAGGGCTCTCATAACGCACGATATTCTTGCCTTCCGGCATTGGTCCGATTAACCCACGAAATACGGGAAGACCTCGCAGCGCTAAGTCCGTGCTGCTATCGTCCACCCCAATTTGGGTATGGCTTTCCAAAATTGGCTCGCAATTTGGAAAATCTCGGATGCGCAGCGTTCCGTCACTGGCGCGGGTCACAATTCTAAAGGTGTCTTTCTTAGCCATTCATCCTCTCCACGGAACGATTCGCCATGCGGAAATATTTCCGCCCACAGACATCTTCGACTCATTAGGGTCGACTATTTCGAAATAGTTTCGCCGGTTATCGCCATTGAAAAATAACGCTCAACTGACAGAACCGTCACATTGCGACTTAGTCCATACTTTAGCTGGGGCCCAAACCGTAAATCTCGCCCAATGCACGCCAATTGGGCCTTGTTTGTAACCGATTTAGAATGTATCAATTACGAACGCTTAAGCACTAAGCTTGTCTAGTGTTTAGGTCCCGGAGGGTATCCGAATGGTTAGGGGGCTGATTCGAAATCAGTTGCCGGGTGACCGGTTGCGGGTTCGACTCCCGTGCCCTCCGCTTTTTCTTTCTGGCACAAGCTTCTTCGCTGAAGCCTAAACCGCATTACGGGCTTCTGCTGCCCCCGCGAGTTTGCTCAGCATCTGATCTACGTCGTTGGCAACGATAACCCCGTAATTGATTGCACCCAACCAACCGCTCATGATGATGCCAACACTACCGGCATGATAGAGTCCACGCACTTTATCTGGCAAGCTTCGACTTACGGCTAGACCTTCGAACTTGGTCCCGAAACTCGCGCCGCTAACGTGTTTGGTGTAATGATGAAACGTGATCGGTGTGGCCGCATCGATCAACTCGATTCTCT
The DNA here is from genome assembly GCA_017303505.1 of Planctomycetota bacterium. Classification (GTDB taxonomy): domain Bacteria; phylum Planctomycetota; class Planctomycetia; order Pirellulales; family Pirellulaceae; genus JAFLCP01. The sequence goes on from JAFLCP010000009.1 coordinate 83,988, forward strand.
CACGGCAATTGGGCACGTACTTTTCTAGCGCATCGAGAGTCGTTTCAATGAGATCCTGCTTGCTGGCGTTGTATTCCTCTTCACTTAGATTCGCCCAATCTTCCCAACGCGCATTGGTGCTGCTCACGATGGCATGACGTGTTTTTCCCGTCGGACGCGTTCGAGGATAGTAGAAACTGAAGGTACGGCTGGTGATATCTCGCGACAGCAACAAATCCGTGCGGAAAGAATTGGCGGTCGAAGAGAACAACAAGTCACCGGTTTCTTCCGGAATATGCTCATCCGGTTTCAATGCCATATAAACTTGCGTACTGCTGTTGTTGAGTCGAACAGCGCGTGCTTGATCGATGAAGTCTTTGTCGAATTTATCTTCACCCACAAATTGAAATATTGTGGATCGCAAATTCGCATTGCTTACTACCGCTTTGCAACCGATGCGTCGGCCATTGACTTCGACCGCTTGCACGGCGCCGTTCTCGACAATGACTTTCTGAACGTCACAGCGGATGCGAACGTCAACACCGTTCTTTTCCATTTCCGCTTGCATCTTACCTACTAGGTCATCCGTTCCACCTTCGTAGATATAGACGCCCTTGCTCATGAAATTAGAAAACACAATACCGTACGTGATGGCTGGATCTTCTAAGGTCGAACCGTTGGCGTAGGTGATGGGCTCCATCAGAAGCCGAACAATATCTTCACGCCCTGGGAAAAACTTATCGAACAACTGTCGGGTGGTGACATTCTGGTCGTCATAAAAATTCATTCCGCGGGCGGTATCAAAGAATGTCTTGACCGTTTCACGCTCGACACCAAACTGATTTACTAACAGTTCGGTGAAGTCCTCGCGGTTATACGTGGTTGTCAACGAGAACATGGGGTTGTCGAAACGCACGTTTTTGAGTGGAACGATATTATCGGCAATAGCATCGTTCCAATAGCGACGGCAACTCTTGAGCATTCCAGCGGGAAAGCCATGGAGCGAAATATCAAAGATATGGCTCCCTGGTCGTCGAAACCATGTGGCCAAACCACCGAGCTTATAATGCTGTTCGAGCAAAAGTACGGAATAGCCCGAGCGACCGAGCATATTGGCGGCCGTCATTCCAGCCAAGCCGCTTCCAATAACTACAATGTCGTAGGAATCCTTGGCACCTTGTAAGAAATCGCGTGGCATGGCAACCCAAATCTCGATGGAAAACGGCTGGAACGGGCGATGCCGCTTTCGAATACAGGGGCGGCATGGAACTACACGGAAGCGACCGAAGAGACAAGCACCTTCGATGTCGACAGCGTAGCATCAAGGCAAGTCAGAAAATGACCGCATTACGGGCCATAGCATACCCGTATTTTAGGCCCTTGTCTTGGGGCCCAGCTCCCAAGAAAGTGCGCTTGCAAGAAACTGGGGCTGTAAGAAAGTGCGGATAAGAGGAGTCGAACCTCCACGACCTTTCGGTCACTAGAACCTGAATCTAGCGCGTCTGCCAATTCCGCCATATCCGCATGCGGGAAACCAAAGTATGCCTGACGTCCAGCGGACTGTCCAGTCCTAATGGAAGCTAGCAGATAGGCCTCAGGGAGCGTTCTGTCGCTGCTCCCGCTCAAAATC
>JAFLCP010000090.1 GCA_017303505.1 Planctomycetota bacterium
GAATCTGGCTTGATAAGTCGATACTGAACTTTGCCAGTGATCAAATCGTTCGACATTTGAATGTTCTTCAGATTGCTTAACTCAATCTTGGTTTCATTCTTTGTCTTGGAGCTGATGACAATTTTGCCTTCGAAACCTTCCACCAAATTCGTGGAACCAGGCTGCGAATACTTCGTGGCTTCAACCAGACGCACAAAGTCCGAGTATTCCAAACGGTAGCCAGAGTTGTTGACGACAAACGCTCCGATCAACAAAACCAACATGCCGCCCAGGAGGATGTACCAAATAACTTGTCCACTAGAAATATTGCGGTCCGAGTTGGATTTACGATTCGAATTATTGGAAGAATCACTCATCGACAAACCTAGCTTGTGAAGTCCTACCGAAGTTGGGGCACCGAATTGTAAACACTACTATCAGCGCCGGGCGAGTCGCACGCCTTAAGCGTATACGAATCAGCGAGTTGATTTGTTTTCCCTTTTCGTAACCGTTTAAGGGGGAGCACTAACAACAGGCCTACGGTATCATATTCCACTAAATGGGCGCAGGGACCACCAGGAGCACTGAGTTAGGACATTTTTCAACCGGCTGAAACGAATATCGCGAATAGGCCGGTGCGAACTATGTCACGAATCAGCACACTGTAGTTGGCGAGGCAATTAGCAGTCTCTACAATGCCTCATTCGCGTGATTTCCACTTCTCCTGATCCAACTCCCTCTCAAGCTGTACGGCAATTCATGGACGTGACTGCAAGGCAAAACGTAGCCGTTCTTGGTGCGACTGGGAGTATTGGTAAAGCAACCTGCGAAGTTCTCCGACACTTGGGAGCTCCGTATCGCGCTATTGGATTGACCGCCCACCGTGACTTGGCCACGCTGAGTGAACTGGCCGAACTGCTCTCACCAGAAGAACTAGTCATTTCCGGGGGAACGCCCCACCTCACCCAAAACACCACTAACGAGCGTAGCTCAGCAGATACTGCACTTACAGGTAGTGGAAGATGGCGAGTTCGGGAAGGCGCAGAAGCGTTGGTCGAGCTTGCATCCTCACCGAATGTGGATACTGTGGTCGCAGCGATTGTGGGGAGCGCCGGAATGGCGAGCACCCTGGCGGCGGTCGAGCATGGGAAACGGGTGGCTTTAGCGAACAAAGAATCGATGGTGGTTGCCGGACCGATCATGTTGCAGGCGGCAGCCAAAAGTGGTGCTCAAATTCTCCCCGTCGACAGCGAACATAGTGCCATTTTTCAAGCGATGCAGGCGGGGGGCGTCGATGAAGTGGAACGGATCATCTTGACGGCCAGCGGTGGCCCTTTTTTGCGAAAACCGTTGAATGAACTTCCCCACGTCAGCGTAGAAGAAGCGTGTCGACATCCCACCTGGCAAATGGGGCGTAAAATCACAATCGATTCGGCAACCATGATGAACAAGGCCCTTGAAGTGATTGAGGCCCGGTGGCTGTTCCAAATGCCTGCCGAAAAGATCCATGTCATGGTTCATCCGCAGTCCATTATCCACTCCATGGTGGAATTTAAGGATGGCAGCGTGTTAGCGCAATTGAGCCCGCCTGACATGAAACTCCCAATTCAGTACGCGTTGACATTCCCAAAACGGTTAGAATCCCCTACGCTGCGAATGGATTGGACCAAACGGCTACAATTAGAGTTGGAGCCGGTCGATTTCGAGCGTTTTCCAGCTTTGCAATTGGGATTCGAAGTAGCGAAAGCGGGCGGAACTGCCGGAGCCGTATTGAATGCTTCGAATGAAGCAGCTATCGATTTGTTTTTGTCCGGAAAGATACGGTTCGTCGACATTGCGACGGTTTGCCGAGAAATTTTGAATCAACATCATTATGAATCATCACCCACGATTGAGCGACTTTGTGAGTTGGATCGTTGGGCTCGCCAGGAGGTTATGAAGTGGACTTAATTCATAGCGTAGAGCTATCCACTTGGATTCCATTGTTAGCCGCAGACCCGAGCTTTCTCGAGGTTTTTGTGGGGCGCTTTTGGAACTACTTTCAAGTTGCCCTCGGTTTGGGTTTCGTGATTTTCATTCACGAGTTGGGGCATTTTTTGGCTGCCAAATTTTTCGGCGTTAAGTGCGAAAAGTTCTATGTGGGCTTTGATGTTCCCATTTCAATTGGCCCCATCAAGTTGCCGCGTACTCTGGGTAAATTCCAATGGGGCGAAACCGAATATGGTATCGGGATTATTCCGTTGGGTGGCTATGTGAAGATGCTGGGCCAAGACGATGACCCACGCAATGCTCAAGCGGAAAACGAGAGAATCAAAGTCGGCAACGACGCTGGCGAAACACAAACAGCAGCCCCCAAACTCGATCCGCGTTCCTATCCGGCGAAACCAGTCTACGCCCGCATGATCATCATCAGCGCTGGCGTAATCATGAACCTTATTTCGGCTGTGTTCATGGCAGCGATAGCCTACACCATCGGTGTTCCCTATACGCCCACCGTGGTTGGGCAAGTCATTGCTGGGTCGCCCGCCTGGGAAAATGGTATCCAACCTGGCGATTACATTACGCAAATTGGGACGATGTCTGAGCCCGATAAGCAAATGGACTTTCGCGAGATGAGTATGCAAGTTGCTACCGACGGACTACAAGATCCGGAGGCAGTGATTCCAATCAAACTAGAGAACGCGCAAGGCCCAAGCGAACTCGCATTTCGTGGCACCAAACAATTTTCAGGTAACGGACGTTTTGTTGCGTTAGGCATTGTATCCACGAATTTAGCTGAAGTTTCTTCGGGCAAACCGTTTGCAACTTTCGCCAACCCAGCTATCGCTGCCGTTGATTTGAAGAGTGGCGACAAGTTCTTATCCATCGGCGGAAAAGCATTGGCTCCCAATAAAAACTTCGATGCCATTCTCAGCTATGAAGTCAACCGCCAGTTCCAAGCTAATTTCTACAAACCTGTGGAAGTGGTGGTGGAACGAAAAGAAGGAGAAAGCCTGAAACAACACACCGTTACCATTCCTCCCAATCCGATGCGAACTTTAGGCATCGGCTTTAAACCTTCAGCCATAACCGCGATCGCTAAGAACTCATTGGCGAAACTGGCGGGTATTGAAGTCGGAGATAAATTGGTTGCTGTAAACGATCAACCCGTTGTAGATGGCTGGACACTTCCGCTATTAATTGCTCAGAAAGCAGCCGAAGCGGAAGTCAAGTTAACGATCGAGAAAGCCAACAAAGATCTGAAACCCGTCGTCCTAACTCTGCAGCCATTCGATCCTAGCTTCGATCTAATTGCTCCAGTAAGTGGCATCATGACGATCAAACATTTGGGTATCGCCTACCAACTTGAACCCGAAGTGAGCTATGTGGAACCAGACAGCGCTGCGGCTAAAGCGGGTGTGCAAGTCGGCGATAAACTTGGAAAGCTAAAGTTGATTCCCAATCCTGAACAGGAAAAAATAATTGTCACAGAAACTGACGACCGAACGCTGACCATCGATGAAAAGTTCACTACGGCCTCGATGATGTCCATGATGCAAGAATTGCCTGCGGATTTGGAAACCGTCGCCTTTTTCACTCGTGACGGTGTCGTTCACGAAGTGGATATTAAAACCCAGAATTCAAGTCAGTATTCTTGGATCGCCCGTGGAATCATGATGGAGCCACTGACACGTCTCAAAATTGCAACCACTGTACCTCAAGCCTTCAAATACGGTGTCACCGAAACCTGGAACCGTCTTGGACAAGTGGTAAGATTTTTGCGAATGCTGGTTACTGGACGAGTCCCTGTGGATCTTTTGGGCGGCCCACTTCGTATCGCTCAAGCAGCCAGTATCCAAGCAGAACAAGGCCCTTCGACATTGTTGATTTTCTTGACATTGCTCAGCGCGAACTTAGCGGTGGTTAATTTCTTGCCGATACCGGCGTTAGATGGTGGTCACATTATGTTCTTGACCGCAGAAGCAGCTTCAGGGAAACCCGTCAACGAAACCTGGCAAATCCGCCTAACGGTTGCTGGTGTGTTGGCCTTGCTGTGCCTCATGGCGTTCGTAATCCTCAACGATATTGTCCAAATGGTATTTTGATACACACGTACCAATTCGCATTTTGTTGAATAGGACGATCCGTTCAAATTCGCCTCCCGCTCCATGCGGGAGGATCTCGCGCCTTATTAGCTACTGGCGCTGCCTCGTCGCACTGATCCGCCCCCTTCACCACTTGGCCCTGTGCCAGTGGGACGGTGATTTAACGACAATGGCGTCCACGTACACTTGTACGTGATAAATTATCTGCTTCGAGGTTGAAGCAACTCGTTGCGGCTCGGCCAGCACGAATCAATGAGACGCCAACTTCTCGCCGCGCACCCATCAAAGAGCGCATCAAGGCTTTTGGCGGTTGATGGGCGTTCGGGTTGGTAGCTGCTAAGGCGCGGGAACCTCCCGCACAGGGCGGGAGGCGGTTGTTTCGATCAGCCGTATCTCATGACCAATGTATTGGACCACTGTTCATTCCGTTGAATAGGACTTTCCGTTCATATTCGCCTCCCGCTCTATGCGGGAGGATCTCGCGCCTTATTAGCTACTGGCGCTGCCTCGTCGCACTGATCCGGCCCCGTCACCACTTGGCCTTGTGCCAGTGGGACGGTGACTTGAAAGCAACGCAGTACACGTACAAGTGTACGTGATAAATTAGCTGCTCCGAGGTTGGATCAACTCGTTGCGGCTCGGCGAACTTACGTGGCAATGATAACCAAAGCGTTCCGCTTCATTGATTCCAAGTCAATTACTGCTATGTTATAAAACTTCTTGCCACTCATATGTTCTGCTATAGCTCGGTTTCGGCCGAACGATTATTTCATGATTCCCAACACGGTAAAAATCCTCGCCTTTGATGCTGCAGGGACCATAATCGAACCGTACCCCGCGGTGCATCACGCGTATTGCGAGGTAGCGAAGTCGTTTGGCTTCGTTCTTGATCCGCTCGAAATCAAGCAACGTTTTCCCAACGCGATGAATCGTTACTTTCCACTCTCGTGGGAAAGTCAAAATGCCCGAACCAATCAAGACCAGCAGTGGACCACGTGGCGAGGCTTGGTATCCGAAGTTTTACAGGAAATCCCCGCCGATAAAATCGAACCTGTTTTCGTCGCGCTGTGGGACCACTTTCGCCAACCGCAACATTGGTTCGTTTACCCGGATGTCGCCTCAACGCTTTCGGCCCTCAAACAACGTGGCTACATCCTGTGCGCTGTTTCAAACTTCGATCAACGCTTATACGACATTGCAAAGGGCTCACCCGACCTCTCCTGCATCGATCATTGGTTCGCTTCGGTCGATGTGGGATACCAAAAACCTTGTGTCGAATTCTTTCGCACAGTGGAAGAGCGACTAGGCGCGGCAAGCCATCAGTTCTTGATGGTCGGTGATTCCCTTGAAGCAGACTATCGCGGAGCCCAAAACGCTGGATGGCATGCACGCTGGCTGCAAAGAAATGCAGACCAACAGGCAGCAGCCAACACTGCCAGTCAGCAATCTACGTCTCTCCCCACGGAAACGATTCGATCATTGCATGAACTGCTCTAACCATTGCTGATCAGTATTCTCGTTACCAGGCTCCTACCCTATTGATCTTACGCATCTTCTTTGAGAGCGTATTTGGGGATTGGAGACTTTCTCCAGTCCACCTAGCCTCCGCTGCGTTCCAGCTACGGGTTAAACGATCCACAGCTAACGCGCGGCGGCTAATCAGGTCTCGGCCATTCTTTATCGACTCGTCTCGAGCAACGATACTAGATCAGAGAGTTCTTGAATGGAAAGAACCTGATCCAGCCCACCTGGCATCACCGAAGTTTTTCCAGGTCGCACCTCTTCAATATCTTCGGCAGCAATTCTTCGACGTTGGTCCGCCGCCAGGATCACGGTCACTCCCTCTGCGTTCTCTTCGGTAAGCAATCCACTCACCACTTCACCGTCACGCGTGAGCACCATCACCGGCTCGTAACTACGCACAAAACTTGCGCTCGGATACAAGATCGCTTCCAGCAAATCACGACGTGACCGAATCGATCCGATTCGACTCAAGTCGGGCCCAATGTTCCCACCTCGATAACCGATTTCGTGACAGGCACCGCACGAGGCTTTAGATCCATGAAAGACTTGAAGCCCCTTTAGCGGATCACCCTTTTCAAGTTTGCTCAAAAGTGAATCTAAGCGTTCTTTTCTTTCTTCCAACGAACTATCGACTTTCGCTGCAAGGCTCTTAAGAGCCTCATCACGTTGATCGGCCGGATGCATGGCAAAGTGACGAGTAAAGCGATCCATCGGCACCGAGGTCGTCACCTCGTTCTTAAGCAATGCGGCTACAATCAACTCCGTCAATTCAGATCGATGATCGAGTTCAAGAATGCTCAACAACGAAGAAATTTCCATCGGACCGACACTTCCCAATTGAGCTGCCAGTGGTTCGCGCTGAGCATCCGATAGATTCCCTCGACGCAGTGCTTCGATGGCAAGTCCACGTTGGGATACGGAATTCTCGCTACCTAACTGCCGAACAAGTTCCTCGAACTCTTGGTCGTTGATGGTATGTGTCTTAGCGGGAAAGGTTGCCAATACCTCGGTCTTAAGTCCCTGTGGCAAAACCGAACTTTCCAACATCCGGCTCAACCATTGAGCTAGCTTGGGTTGAGCGCCGTCGGGAATTTTGTTGCGACGCAGCATCGATAAAACCAAACCTCGATCGGTAGCCACATCGTCGGCGCCTCCCAATTGCATTAAAGTCTCGATCCAGCGGTCAGACAATTCGCTTGCCGGCAGTGAGACCAACATAGTGAGAACGGACGTCGTGATCTCAGTTCGTATTTCATTTTTGGTAAGGTAATCAGCCAAAGCATCAGACAAACGTGGCTTGCTCATCAGCAAACTCAGCAAGGCACGTTTCTCCGGTTCTGAAGCACTGAGCCCCACTGCGAGCACCTGCTGGAGTTTAGCTGCTATTTCCGTATCCCAGCCATCACTGCGTGAAATCAACCACAATGCGGTGGAACGTGCATACGCCTTCTCAGCCGCATCACCATCCTCTTTGGTCAACAAGTCAAAGATGATATCGAATTCGAGAGCCTGAGGATCCAGAGCATGCAGAGCTTTGCAAAATGCCGGCACATTGGTTTTGCTGGACAACAACAATTTGGCTAACTCAACATTTCGCGATTCAATCACAGCGTAAATCAAGGCATGTTCTAACAATCGATCTTGGTAAAGATCTGGCAAATCACTCAATATCCTAGAGGTCGCTTCTGGCTCAGAGTTTTGGGCCTTGGCAAGCACCCGCCCAATCCACTGCAAGCTAAGACGCAACTCAACAGGTGAGATCACTTTCTTGTCGGCGATTCCTAATATCTGAAGGGGTGAATAACGGCGAGTGGACAATATTTGCAAAGCGGTTTGCCGCAACCTTGTATCCGGCAATTGGAGGAACCGTGCAACCAATCCTAATGCTTCGCTTCGCTCACTTTGCCCAAGAAACCACAACAATTCCTGTCGCAATTCAATCGAGCGTTCTGCGTTATCAATCGTCTGAATGATTGGGCCATACGCTTCGTCACCTCGGCGTTTCAATTCGGCCAAGGCCCGCTGAGCAATTCCCATTCGCGAATCTTCGACTCGATCCATCACTTCCTGAATCGGTAGCTTCTCCCATTCAATGTTCGCAGAGGATGTTTCCGAACCGCTGAGGGGTTCAGTGTTTTTTTCTAGTCGATAAATACCACCTGAGGCAGCGCTTTGATCTAAGTGCGACGTTGGACAACAGAGGCGATACCAGCCTCCCGTATCGACTATCAGCAAACTGCCATCGAAGTCATGCAAGACATCGGTGGGATGAAAATCAAGCCGATCCGATTTCAAAAGATCGGAATCTCTCGTGACTAAGCCAGACTCGAATGATTCGAGGCGATGCACGGTTACCTTTTGCAGATTGAAATGAGTAGCAACCAACGCACCATTGTATTCACGTCCTAAAACATTGTTCTTGATCGCCATCAAGCCCGACGGAGCTGCGGGGCCAAGATGAGTCATAATCGGCATTAGATCTCCCGTACGAGGATGTGACTGTATCACTCCATGATCTTTGCCATACACACCTCCGTACACAGCATGAACCAGACCATCACGCCGTCCACCTGCAGGATGTTGCACAAAAGTGCTCGTGAAAAAAATGTTTCCTGTGCGATCAAAAGCGACTTCCACCGGATTATCCATGCCGCCGGTCATTACCACTTCTAACTTGCCACCATCCAAAGGGCGACGAAAAATATGGGAAGCAGTGGTCTTGAGGGTGGTGCTATCGAGAAGCTCATGTGTCTGTTCGGCGAACGCTCCTTTACACCAATAAATCAGGCCATCTGGGCCGCGATAGGGACCATGGAGATCATTGGCACATCCCGTGAGTGTTTTGCCATCGAACCACACCTCACGTTTTTCGGCGACACCATCTCCATCCAAATCCTGCAATTTCCAGATTTCAGGAGGAGCAGAAACTAATACGCCATGATCGATGCACAAGATCCCTTCTGGGAACATCATCTTATCGGCGAACACTTGCCGCTGATCGTAAACACCATCGTGATCCGAATCGACCAGCCGAACAACACGATGGGTTCTTTCTTCTAATTGTTGTTTCACGGGATCGTTACTTCCCGACGACTCGGTCACAAACAAACTTCCATCTTCTGCAAAGTCCGCACTGATAGGCCATTTAACCAAAGGCTCAGCAGCGACGAGTCGCAAACGCATACCCGCAGGAATTTGAAATTGATGGTTGTTGAGACTGACAGTGTTTATCCCCGATTCCACCGCAGACGGAGGCGTTTGCCCCACGCCCACTTGGTGATTCACGATTCCCAAAACAACGGAGGTGAACATCACCAAGCGACGTACCAACATGCGCAGCGTCCTTAATTCAACAAAATTTCGAGAGAGCGAAAGTTGCTGCTAATCGAGAGTTATCGATTAAACAAAAAGGCAGGACTATTCATCAATGCCCAAGCGAGATCTTGAACACCTACGGCTCGGCGGTTCTGGCTCTCAAAGCGAACTTGAGCCACCATTTCTCGCAGAGATTTCCATTCATCATCCAACGGCTCATACGCTTTTTTGAGCGTTTGCCATTGTTCGTCCGTTCTCTTATCTGCAGGTGTTTGAATTGCGGCAACTAAGGCGGCATCCAAGCCTTGAACGAATTTGCCGATCTGCTGTGACATGGTCAAGCGGAATTTACCAATCGAATGTTCCTTGCTCTGGAATTGCTGATCCAACTCAATGGTCACAATCCATTCCGAATCTCCAGCCAGCGGTTCATTCAGCAAGAAAATCGCTTCATGAGCTTTACCGAATTGCGGTGCAATTCCCCAACCCGTTCCCGTATTTCCATCAATGGCGCCCTTGATGTCCCAACCATTTTGACTGAAATCGGCCTGTGGTTCCATTAACGGAATAACCACGGTTTCCATCGGCTTATCCGCTTTGGCTGCCTTGACGATAAACTCGCTCAGCACAAAGTTACCATCCGTAGCACGGCCTGGTCCTTGTACTGGCAGTGATGGATCAGGCAATACTTCCAAACGCAAAGCGGACAACTGCTTCACTTTGGTACGGAGCACATATTTATCAAAATGTTTGTTCCCTGAAACGAGGAAGCTACCATCGTCGTTCAGGGTCATCATTGCCCCGGCGGTTGATGACGCGTCGTTCCAAGCGATTGGATCCCACTTCGGCGAAACCACCAAACTTTCAGCCCATTTGTTCAGTCGTTCCTTGAGTGGACCGTTTTCAAATGCGGCTAACTTCGCTTCATAATCGGCCAAGTCGCGACCTGGTTGTTGGAGGGATTCCAGAGCCACTTGAGCTTCTTGCGGAGTTGGACGACGGCCCAAGAATCGCAAGAAAACATTGTCGACGACCTTAGCGTCGTCCGGCTCCGCAGCCACCATTTGATTCAAGGCGGAATTCGGTTGCGTCAAAGCGGAAGCTACCGTTTCACCGTTCACCAACTTGATAATCGGCCCTAATACCACACTATTGGTCCGTTCACATTCGCAAGCACTCTCACGAACGGGTCGTCCGAAGTCGTCCAGGAACGGCAAGCTAACGCCGGCATCAGGTAATTCGGCGGCTCGAGTCCCAGCTGGCACTTCCGCAATTTGAGTGGTAGCTCCTGTGGCTTTGAAGATAGCGTCGTACAGAACTTCTGCGGGTAAACGACGTGCCAAAGCGTGGGAGTAGTTAATCCCATCATCCGCGTTGGAATCGTTGGTTTGCAACGACAGTTGGTAGGTGCGTGATTTACAAATCGTCTTGATGAGATGCTGCGTATCGAATCGATGCGCAATAAAATCTTGCGTAAGTGCCTCCAATAAGGCAGGGTTCGTCGGCGGGTTACCAGCCCGAATATCATCAATCGGCTCGATGATCCCTATGCCCAACAAATAGCTCCACACTCGATTGACATAACTTTTGGCGAAGTAAGGATTGTCCTTCGACGTCAGCCAATGTGCTAATTTTTCTCGGCGGGTGAGAGTGGTGTCGGTGTTGTCGACATTGTTGCTGGTCGATTCAAATTGATAAGGAAAGTTGGGTTCAACGACTTTTCCGGTTCGCTCGTTTTTGACCTGTCCACCCTGGCGATCGTAAACGATTTCAACGAGAGGCAAGGCCCCCATGACGGCCGAACCACCCACTTTTTGACCGGCGAATCGAGAATCTTCTTTGATCGCAACATCAGCAAAGTACGCTGCCAAGTCATAGTATTGATCTTGGGTCCAACGTTCAAAAGGATGGTCGTGGCAACGGTTGCAATTGAAGCGAATCGCCAAAAAGAGATGGGTCGTGTTCTCCATGGTTTCTAATGGATCACGCAAAATTTTGTAATACGAAGCTGGTGGCGTCTGTAAATTACTTCCGCTTGCCAACAAGACTTCGCGGGCAAATTCATCATAGGGTTGATTCGCGGCGACTTGTTGACGAATCCAAGCCCGGAACGATGCCGCCCCAGCTTTGCCCAAGAACTTCCGGTTCACTTGCAACAAGTCCGCCCATTTGTTCGTCCATTGTTCAATAAACCCTTCGCTCCCCACCAAGTCGTCGACGAGCTTCTCTCGTTTTTCTTTCGATGGAGTTGGATCGCTCAAGAATGCTTGGAGCTCATCAATGCTTGGTACAGTCCCTGTCAAATCCAAGTAAATGCGACGTGCAAATTCTTCGTCGGTACAAAGAGCACTTGAAGAAACTTGAATGCGTTTGAGTTTGTCATCTACTAGTTGGTCGATGAAATTGTATTGTGGTCCAGCGGCCCATTGCGTTGCAGCTTTCTCAGCCATGATGGTCAATGTGGTGGCCACATACCGACCCTCATAGCGAACCAACACAGGCGATTCACCTTTTCGCAAAAACTTGACGATTCCGTTGGGTTCAGCGGCGAGGACTTCGATGTTGCCGCTCTCCACAAACGCTTCGGAGGTGACATCTCTTTGACTTCCATCGTCGTAATGCGCGATCACGACCATTTGTTGCTTCTTAGCAGCTTCGGGCAAAACTGGATCTTGTGGAAAGACTTCGATTCGTTCGACGCGAGCATAGTTCATTTCTAGCGGAGCACCAGCTGCAATCCATTCTCGAAGTACTCGATAACCACGATCGGTGTTTTTCATCAATGCGCCGCCAGCATGAGGTACTTCACCCGTGGGCTTGAGCAACATCAGGCTTCGTTCTGGAGCGGCTCGATTGAGTCGTCGCCCACCCACATCATCGACCAAACTCATGTGGTCCGTGATGGTGTCATAACCACGCAGAGATAGCTTGAAACCATTCTTGCCATCTTGAGCACCGTGACATGTTCCTTGGTTACAACCAAAACGACTCATAACGGGCTGAACGTCTTTACCAAAATTCATAGCGCCGATCGCAGTCGCACCTTCGACCTTGACTTTGATTTCTTTGGTGAAACTTCCATAAGAAACCCTCAGTGTTCGCTCACCATCTGCAGTAGGTGAAACACGTCCCTGAGCAGTTACGCTGACGAGCGAATCGCCCCCTTCGATCTTAGCTGCGTCGGTGATATCAACGGTCAAGCCTTTAGGGAGGTTGCCTGTAACCAGGATCTGCCGATAGTCAAAAGCTCCCTTGAGATGAATCTCTGCTGGGAATACTTCGATCCCAGAGATTTGATCGATCCAATTTGGAGATGCAGAAGCAGTTGTGGCTGAGGGGGTGTCCTGCGCCGCCAGAAAATTGACAGCGGGTTGTGACAGCAACCAAAGACAAGCAAGGGCAAGTGATCGGGAGAGGAGGGCATCCATGGCGGCACCACTGGCGGGAAAAAGGGGTAATCAACCACCCTTCAGACTATCGCAAGGGTGGCCGAATTGCAACGATTCCCCGGCCCTGATACCGCCCAAAATTGGGGCGTTCTAACCCCTGGAGGCCAAAATATCGTCAAAGGTGCGCAGATGGTAATCGATTCCCACATAGTCAAGGACTCGACATAATCCGCGGAGCGCGACGCCGAAGCCATCGGGACCACTGAAACCGCCGAATTGACCGCCACCTTTTACGTGCGGTTCTAAATCCAAAAAGACCCCCGGGATACCTTTCTTGGCGAGCTTCTTTTCTAACTTGGGTAACTCCGATGCGAGATCGCGCAGAATGGCTTCGTGCCCCGTATCTCCACAATCGGCTGGCACAAAATTCTTCAGAGACGCTTCATCGATATGCTGCAAACGTTGGGCAGCAGAGTTATGTCGGTAGTCTTTAATATGCACCCACCCCAAGCCCGGCTTCATTGCCAAATATTCAGCGAACACTTCATCGGGAGTCATTCCCTGACAGACGAGGTTGGCACCGTCGAAGATCAACATCATCGCTGGATGTTTAACTTGCTTATGAATTTCGGCTAGCAACTTGCCCGTTTGTCCGACCAGATTCGCCTCTACTTCCAAGCCGAACACCACACCTTCTGAATCGCATAGCTCGGTGATTTTTCCAAGTTGATCCACAACTTGCGGCAAATGGTCTTTGGGGTTCGTCCCCTTTGGATGATAAAACGAAAAACCGCGGATCAGCTTGGTTTCGAAAGCTTGCGCTAACTGGCAAGCTTTCTTCACATCTTTCTCAAGATATTGTTTAAAAGGCACATAGCGGTTTGAAGTGCCATCATCGATATCCAGCAACTTCACTTTTCCAATCGGAGAACCGATTGAAGAAACAGAAATTCCATATTCCTTTTGCATAGAACGGAGTTTCTGAATTTCCCCTTTCGTCAGCAGCATGACGTTCTTGATGCCTTCGCCTACGTCGATAAAACGCAAGGAATGATATTTCAAGCCGACTGCTGCAAATGCAGCCAGTTGCTCGACAGCAGTTTTGTTGATGGCAGCTTCATCACTAAAGCCACTGAGCAATACTTTAGCGTTTGACATAGCGTATCCCGACGTTCAAAGGAGTGAAAAAAGGGGCAAGAGGTAGGAAGAGGAGTATGAAGATCGCTTAGGTCGACTTCACATATTTGGCTGTAATGATGGACGAAATACCACCGCGTGGTCCCCAGTTGCTTACTAAGGTCGCCGTCTTTGGTTCGGCAGCAGCCACAAAATCATCGAGGATTTTATTGGTCACATTTTCGTAAAAGATCCCCTCGTTGCGATACGCCTGCAGATAGAGCTTGAGGCTTTTGAGTTCGACGCACTTCTTGTCGGGAACGTAGGTAAAAATCAGTTCGCCGAAATCGGGTTGTCCCGTTTTGGGACAGACCGAAGTAAATTCTGGACAACGAATCTGAATTTCGTAATCTCGACTTGGGTAAGAATTGTCGAATACTTCCAATTGTTCCCGATGTGGTTTTGTCACGCCCCAGTATCTCCCCAAAACTGCTGTAAAAGCAAGAAATTCGAATCGTCGCACAAATTGCTGAACCCTGGTATTGTGGCACGATTGCTCGGGTTGAAAAGGGGCTATTTTCTGCGGTTTTCGCAGAATTATGTTCCCTCTACAGAAAATTGCAAATAGAACTTCGAAGAGGTTGTCAGGGTCTTCACTTGGCCCGTCGTCAAATTGCCATCGTCCATGAGCTCATCCAGCAGTCGTAGCAAAGTAAGATCTGCGTCCGCTTTTGTCGGATATCGAACACTGATTCCGATTACGTTGAGTGAACCTCCCGGGCCATTCCAGTCCCAACGACCTCCGATGGGCGTGGCTGTACTAAACAAATTTCTGGGAAGCATCGAAGCAATTTCAGAGGGAGCGATGCTGTTATCGACGTCCTTTGGCCAAACACCCTTTTCCGTTCTGTAGAGGGTTGCCAATCGATTGATCATGGTGGCCGTATTAGCTGTGGACGAAAGCTTGGAATTTCTCGTTTGACTGTGCGTGGAGAGTAGCGTCAAGGTTGCAATGACGGCAATCAATGACGATACGAGAATTAACTCCATAAGGGTTAATCCTCTTTTCCTTGCAACCATCGTTCGTTTAGCCGACAAAGCCAACTCCTTCACCAACGAAGTCCCAATGTTTGAAACTTAGCTTGAGAAGTCCCATGGCACACCCAAACGGTCCCATTGATCCTCCGAAGAGCGGGCTATTTGGCCTGGAACAACATTGCAAACGCAATAACCGTCACAACTAACAACAACCAATCACCACAGTCCTTCACGTTCGGTTCTTTTCTTAACAATTCAAGCAGCAGTAACGAAGGACACGTACAAATGTACGTATCGAAACCGCAACATGAAGGAACGTAATACTACGCTGGCGTGCTGCGATTTGTGTTGCAAGTGCAACGCGATGGAAACCGTGTACCGTTAGAAACGGATAACCGACGCTAATTCGGCTAATCTGGCACTGCGTACCTTTTCTTGGAACACATGCAGGTAGTTGGGGTCTTATTCCCGCCCGCCTAGCCTCCGCTGCGTTCCAGCTACGGGTTAAACGAATCCCAGCGATCGAAGTTCGGCTAATCGTCGCTAATCGTGAATGTGTAGACAATGCTTGATTTCGTTCGCACTAATACTCCGTCACCTGATTCGAGAACTCCATCATCCAAGATCTTATCCAGTTGCTGCAAAGCTGCCATATCGAGTTGATCAGGGTCAAACTGAATGGCTATTCCAATACTCGCTTTTGAACCACTACCAACCCAATCCCAAACTCCACCTAGCGGTACAGGGCGACGAAAAAATTGACTCGGAAAATAGTCCACTAACTCGGATGGTGTGACACCGGCAGTGACTTCGGCTGGCCAGCTTCCGGTCACCAGACGGCAATCGTTGGCAGCATCTTTGATCATGCGAATCGAAACGGCCGTGGCCGATGCTTTGGCACTCGACGATTTTCCTTGAACCGACAAATACACTGCCGTCGCAATCGTGGCAATCAGCGCGGTAGTGACCACAAGCTCTACAAGCGTAAAAGCGTTACGTGCTAAGCGTCGAGTCGCGGTTTCGCGCATAAGCATACATGATGAATGCGAGGAAGGATCGCTTTGCCAGTTCGGTCAACGAAACCGAATGGAGGATCGACAGAATCCAGGACATTAAACCGTAGCTTGTGAAGTTAGCGGACAAAAATAATCCGCTAGACCTCACACTGCGAAGCTGCGGTTATTTAGTGCGAAAAACCATTGCCAGCGCTATAATCGCTATAACCAGCAGCACCAAGATCACGACTGGGCCCCACCGCAATTCTCGCGTCATCGATTCGCGTTGCGACAGACGACGTTCAAGCCGTCGTTGCCCATAATCCATTTGGGCATCAGCAGCCCCAACATCTTTGCTTTGTGCCCCCTGGGGCGGAACTGTATTGGGAGAAGCAGCTGTCGGCTGTTTTTGGGGCTCTGTTTTTCTCGTATCGGTCTCGTCCAACAATTTCATCATGATGCCCTGAACGGTTCGCGCATTGAAGGGACGATCTTCAGGACGCTTTTCTAAAAGCTTGGCAATCACAGTTTCCAATTCTGCGGGACAGTCGCCGATATAGTCCCGGACCTTCGGCGCCGTTTGATGCAGATGCTTCTCGAAAAGCTGCGAGAAATTCGCTCCTTCGAACGGTGTGTGCCCCGTGAGCATTTCAAACAACACACATCCCAGCGAATACAAATCCGCTTTCCCAGTAATCGCCTCTTCACCGACGATCTGCTCGGGTGCCATATAAGCATGAGTCCCTACCGTAAAGCCATCAAGAGTCAAGTCAGCGTCATAGGTGTCGCGCGCGATGCCAAAGTCACCGAGTTTGACTTTGCCATCTTTGGTCAAAAATAGGTTGCCTGGCTTGAGGTCTCGATGCACGATGCCGTTGTTATGCGCGTGTTGCAGAGCGGAGCAAACTTGCTTGGCAATCGATGCGACTTCAGCCCAACTGAGCCTGTCCGATTGCCGCAACAAGTCTTTGACGCTTCCCCCCTCGACCATCTCCATGACATAGAAGAGCAAACCATCGCTTTCGCCTGAACCATAAAATTCGATGATATGCGGATGACGAACGCGTTGCAGAATTCCAATTTCACGGCGAAAACGAGCCCGAACTAATTTGTCTTCCGAAACACTGCGTTGCAAAACCTTGATCGCAACCACTCTGCCAGAAGACTTTTCAATCGCTTGATAAACCGTCCCTACCGTTCCTACGCCGAGCGTAATTCCTAGCTCAAAGTCGTCGAGTTTCAGTCGCATTGAGTCCATTCGGGATAGCCCTAGAGTTGTCGCCACAGAGCTCGCCTTTCTCTGCTGCGATAAAGAATCAATATTGGTTGAGAGAAAATCTCACAGGTGCAACAAAAATGCAACCATCCGGCCTGTATGTACCCAGATTTCGTGCCAAAAAAGCTGAGCCCCTTGGAGTCGCAACGGCCCCAACCAAGAAGCTGGGCGGTACGCGGAGTTTGATTAAGGCTGCGTTCCCCCATCAATAAAAAAAGCGGTCACTATGGACCGCTTTGAATAGTTCTATATATGTCAGCCTGGGTTTAACAACAAACTACGATAAGTGAGTCAGTGGCTCTTCATCGAAAGCCAAAGTCGATTCGAAAGTTTGCATCGCACGTGGCGGGAGTGTCGCTTTATCCCAAGGACTTCCACCATAACGATAAAGTTCAACAAACATCAGGATGCAGGCGGCGAGCATAAAAATGGTCGCCAAGATCAACATCACCGTGTAGACGGTCAATGGCAGTTTCTGTGTCGATGGCTTATTCATGTTAGCTTTGAACGCTTCTTGATTTGATGCGAATAGATCTTACGAATTCAACTGAGAGGGAACCGAGAGCAGGGTAAAGAACTAGCCCAACTTTGAATCCACTTTGTCACCAGGTTGAATTGCACCTTTGCGATAGTTTTCCAAGATCTCGCAAACTGCTTTATCCGATTCGGTGGTTCGAACTCGAATACGACCCAAATATTGGCTTCCGCGGGTCACATCCAATTCCAATCCTTCTCGCAAACCATCATCACTTCCCAAGCTGATTTCGACCAAACCGCTCTTGCCAACCACCAAGATCTCGCCCTTCACTTCTGGAGCCAAATCAAGCGGTGTTTCTGGGTTGATACCCAAGATGTCCAGCTGGCTCTTCATCATGGTGACCTGGCCGAGCAACTGTTCGCGACGCTCGGTTAAAGCTTGAAGCTCACCCTGCAGTTGAGCAACGCTGTCGGTCAAGTCAACCACTTTGTTGAATTGAGAATCACGGTCTGCACGAGTAGTCGTGATTAAAGTTCGCAGCTGTTCGGTTTCTTTGGTCAAGCGTGCCAAAACTTCTTGGCTCGACTTTTCAGATGCAGCCAACTCAGAGTGAGCTGCTTGCAAGTCGGACAACTGCTTATCACGTTTCGATAGATCATCGCGAACTTGGGTCAACTGTGTTTGCAGAGCAGACAGAGCAGCACGACGCGAAGCTTGTTCTTTAGCAAGTTCGTTCTGCTTAGCTTCGACTTCTGCGCGGAGCTGCTGGTTAACACTTTCTGTGTTGGCCAACTTGTCCCTATATCCCGTGTTGGGAGTGGTAACGGCGTCACGCCAATTGTTGTGAGTCGCATTCACTGCTGCTGCTGCGAAGAAAAACAACAGACTTAAAAGCAAAGTGGCTACGATGAAAACCTTGCCGAGCAACGACATGACGAGAATACCCTGAAAAGCAACTGTGAATGTCAACCGTCTTTAGGCTATGGGACGGACAGTTTCGAGTATAGTTACAGGGGATTTCGAATGTCAACGAACTTCACGCAAAATGGGAGGTTTAGGGCAAGAGGGCCGATTTTGCCCGTTATAACCTGACCTTCTGAATGCGGTGATTACCGCTATCTACTATCAAAATATCCCCGTCAATGTGTTGAGCGATTGCCCAGGGATTGGCCAATTCCCCTGGGTTTCTCCCCGCTTTTCCCCAGGAAAGTAGCGGTTTTCCTTGGGAATCTAAGCATTGAATTCGGTGCCCCCCAAATTCACTAACCCAAACCCTGTCCTCGCTATCGATCATAAGCCCATAGGGATACTGAAATTCGCCGCGTCCATCTCCTTGTTTGCCGAAAACTTCAATGAGCTCTCCCTTATCCGACTCACATCTATACACCTGCAGGCGATGATTGCAGGCGTCTGTGATCCAAATATTCCCTTTTGAATCGAACGCCATGCTTTGGGGCCGCTCAAATTTTCCGGCATCGGCCCCATGCTCACCCCATTGGCAGATGAACTCCCCACTCGATGAGAACTTTTGGATGCGATCCGAGACCCCATATTCAGACACGTAGAAATTCCCAGCGGCATCTTCAAGCACGTCGGTGACGAAACCAAATTGGCCCGGTCCGGTCCCATGTGTTCCACCAATGGTCGCACTTTCCTCAAGAATTCCTTGTGGAGAGTAAAACAACACTCGAAAGTAATGCGTATCGGCAATCGCAATTCTGCCTCGACGATCCACACTGAGTCCCGTCGGACGTCCTTGTTCACACGTCGGTGTTTGCCATTCGTGCGAATAGTTTCCCTCAGGCGTAAATACCTGAATTCGAGCAGTCATATCTACGACATAAACCATTCCGTTTCCATCGACGGTCATCGCTCGTGGTTTATGAAATTTGCCGTTGGATAAGCCTCTTTTGCCCCAAATCGCTGAGACATTCGACGCTGAATTCGCTGACGAGTCACAACCGCCCATACAGAGACTCGCCATCGCTCCACCGAGTCCTGTTAACAGTCCCCGGCGATTGATACACGATCGACTCGAAGGGGGAGCGATGTTGTCAGTAGGACTTATTTCCATGCCAAGAGGGTCCATTCGTTCGCCTGCTGAATCAGGCTGACAATAACGTACATTCCCTAATTGTAAGGAGTTACGCAGATGCCAAGCGGTCAAATCACTCTTCGAAAAGCTCGATTTTGGCCAATTTATGCCCCCCACAACTATGGGGAGTGACATTGCTTGCGCTAGCAGCTTTTTTTAAGATAAGATTGCATCGAAAAGATGGCCTTTACGGACTACGGAATGATTCCGACCGGGCTATTGCCGCTTGGGGCCTACCTAGGCATAGGAAACCAGATCGCCTATCCCAAATCGGCCTTCGTTGCTCGAGCAAACTTATCTTGTGCAGGTAACGATGGCTTACAGTATTGATTGGAAATCGGTTGATGATCGCCGTGACTTAGTGCATTTGGCCGTTCAAGCCGCCGCTGAAGGCCAGTTGGTGATCCTGCCAACGGAGACCAGCTATGTGCTCGCCTGTAGTCCGTTGCATCCGATTGCGGTCGAAAAACTATTGCGGATCCATGAGCAGGGATTGATTGGCGAACCCGTTTTGTTTTTGCGGTCGCCCAGCGAAATTCGCGATTATGCCCCTCATCCATCGATCGTGGCGCAACGCATAGCGACACGTCTCTGGCCGGGCCCATTGATTTTGCAACTAGGGCTTCAACATCCCGACAGTCTCATCCGTCAATTTCCGGGATCATTACAAGACTACATCGAATCGCGTGACAACGAAATTGGATTTCGTGTTGCCTCCCATCCAGCCATTCATGAAATTCAAAAACTGTGCGCTGGTCCTCTCCTAACGGCAGAGATCCTTACACCCGATAAGAAATTTGCTTTCGATTCTCAAACAGCCATATCGGTTGTCGGACGATTTGCAGGTCTAATCGCCGAAGATGCTCCGGCATCGTTGGGTGCCCCTGCGACCCTTTTGGCCACGGAAAACAATCATTGTCGCATTCTTCGAGAAGGGGCTATTTCCAACGCGGAAGTGCGACGCGCGACTTCGATGATCATCTTGCTGGTTTGCACGGGCAATACTTGCCGCAGCCCAATGGCCCAAGTGCTGCTGCAAAGCAAATTAAAAGAACGCTTTGCCAAGTTCTTTGAAGCCGATGTCCCTCCAGCCTTCGCGTTATCGGCAGGTACCAACGCATCTGCTGGTAGCGGTGCATCACACGAAGCTGTGCAAGCCATGAAGAGTCGCGGATTAGATCTAACTCAACACGCCAGCCGCCAAGTGAATCAAGATCTACTTCAGACCGCCGACTTGGTGCTGACGATGACCCAAAATCATCGGCAAGCTATTTTGTCGCGCTGGCCTCACTTCACGCCTAAAGTCATGCCCCTGAGTTCTAATGGTCGAGATGTGGCCGATCCCTATGGTGGTTCGCAACAAGTCTATTTAGCTGCCGCTGCAGAAATCGAACATTTCCTCGATGAATTCATCGAGCAACTTGATGAACATTGGCTCGCACAATGGGACTAACACCATAGCGTTTGGCTCGATTCATATTTGATAGGTTGGCTTCCTTTTCCTACTCCTCACGATTGATTGACTCAGCTCATGCGAATTGCAATTGCCAGTGACCATCGCGGTGTCCATATCAAAGCTAAGCTCGTTCAACTGTTGAGCGCAGCGGGCCATCAAGTGGACGATAAAGGTACGCATGGTGACCAAAGCGTGGACTACCCAGACTATGCAGCCATGGTCAGTCGCGATGTTGCCAATGGAACGGCAGAGCGTGGCATTTTGATTTGCGGCACTGGTGTAGGCATGGCCATTGCAGCCAATAAATTTTCGGGTGTCCGCGCAGCAACTTGCTACGACGAAGTGATGGCGGAGATTTGCCGTCGGCACAACGACGTGAACGTACTTTGCTTACCCGGTGATCTATTTGGTGACCGTCCTGTCGCCGACTTGGTTCGCGTTTGGTTGCAAACCGACTTCGAAAGTGGCCGACACCTACGCAGAATCGAGAAAATCGCTTCACTTGAAACAAAGCCTAACGGTTAAATAAACTACCGAGGCCAGTGAAACTCTATCGACTAGAGAACCGCTGCGGATTGTAACTCTTGCTCAATAGTCTGAAACAGAATTTATTTGAACTCATCGCAATTCGCTAAAGACTTTGTTGTTCTCTTCTCTCGTTCTGGATAAATTTCGAAGAGTCGTGGCACGTCGCTACGACGAATCGAATCGAGCAGCAAGCGATTGCTGCATGTGCGAGTGGATAGGCGAAATCGTGAGTACATCATCGAACAAACCCAGTTCCGACGAAGTAGATCTGCTGTTGTTGAATGCACGTCTGCGAGACGAATTGGAACCCTTCATCGATGAATCATTTGATTTGCTGGCGACCAAGAAGATGTCGCTGGCTGCAGAAAATGAATTCTTAGCATCGATGCTGGCGTGGGAACGCGCTCCAATGTTGCCCATCAGCAAATGGTTCGAACCCGAGCTCAAGCTGCCTCAGCCAGATGCGTTAGATGACGAAACGCTCAGTCGCATCTTGCTTGAAACTCAGCAAAAACTATACGAGCAACGTATTGTTCTCGACTTCACCGACCATCTCTCCGACCGTCAACTTTATTGCTTGATCTGTCGCGATATCCTACCGTCGTTTGAGAAGAAGATTGATCTTCCACGCAATTATCTGCATTGGCATTGCTTGGACGACAACGATGTAGAAACATGGTTGCGATTCTACGCTTCTCCAGAAGAGAGAGCGGGTTGGTCCGAAGAAACAGGTTTGATGCCTCCAGCCGCAGAAATTCCACCATATCGTCGCAGTTTTCCGCGTCGAATCGGTTTGAATTAATTCAGAGTTGCGATTAGGCCACCCGTAAAAAAAGGTATCGCTGGACGACATGATATGTCCAACGATACCTTTTGTTTTTTGTGGCATGATCAGCGAATAAGCTGACCGCATGGTTGTCCAACAGGCGAGTGTTAGGTACCCAAGTCACCAAATAGCGGTGTGGAGAGATAACGTTCACCCAGACTGCACATGATGGTCACAATTCGTTTCCCTTTGAATTCGGGACGTGCGGCGACTTGAGCAGCAGCCCACATATTTGCACCACTGCTGATACCAGCCATGATCCCTTCTTCTTTGGC
Organism: Planctomycetota bacterium; assembly: GCA_017303505.1. Taxonomy (GTDB): domain Bacteria; phylum Planctomycetota; class Planctomycetia; order Pirellulales; family Pirellulaceae; genus JAFLCP01. Next base: position 22,376 of record JAFLCP010000090.1, read on the forward strand.
AAGCCGTTTGCCCCAGGCGAAAGCATCTTCGTCATCAACCGTGATAACTTCGTCAATAATAGAAGTATCTAAGTTCTTTGGCACAAAGCCCGCACCAATCCCTTGAATACGATGGCGTCCCGGTTGGCCCCCGCTGATCACAGGGCTGTGCTTGGGTTCAACAGCGATCACTTTGAAGTTGGGATTCATTCTCTTGAGGAATCGACCAGCTCCGGAGATGGTTCCACCAGTACCAACGCCAGCTACGATCGCATCGATATTGCGTCCGCTATCTTCCCAGATTTCGGGGCCGGTAGTCGCTTCATGGATGGCCGGATTGGCAGGGTTTTCAAATTGTTGCGGCATCCAGCCGTCAGGATCTTGCTGCACCAATTCATGAGCTCGTGCAATTGCACCCTTCATGCCTTCGGCGGCTGGTGTCAAAACCAAATTGGCACCCAAGCCTCGCAACAACGCGCGACGTTCAACCGACATCGATTCAGGCATCGTAAGCGTTAAGCGATAGCCTTTGGCTGCGCACACAAACGCTAACGCAATACCCGTATTGCCACTGGTGGGCTCGATCACGTGCGTACTTGGCTTCAGTTTTCCATCGCGTTCGCCCGCTTCGATCATCGCGACGCCGATACGATCTTTAACACTGTTGAGAGGTTGGAAGAACTCGCACTTGGCGAAAACGGTCGCCTGATCCGCTGGAACCAGTCGATTGATTCGAATCATCGGTGTACTACCGATTGTCTTTGTGACGTCCTGGAATACTTGACCTCGAGCCATTTGATTTTCCCGTTCCCTGAAACCCGCTAAAAATCCGGCAAATAACGAATCTTGGGCGGTTTCGTCCCACCTTTTGCCGGGTTCTACAACGGTCAGTTTAACGCTGGCTCGCAGTAGATGCCATGCCACTAAAAAAGCCCAACCCATGATAGAACACGGGTTGGGCTATTTTTGGTGGAACATAGGTCCGAAAGAAAGGCATTTTCACCTAGAAACCGGTGCTATTGAGCTGCCCTCCTTCAGGCTTGCGAATTGCAGATCTTAGTACTCGCGGGTTGTTACCAAGCCAGGTTGTGGAACAGGGTATTTGCCTTCCGCATCGGCCTGCAATGGGGCAGGGCTGTCCATGGTCAACTGTTCGAGGCCTGGTGCAAACTCATGTTCGCAATTGAGCATGTCATCATACGTAACGACTTGGCCGGTATGTGCAGCCATACGTCCCATCGAGGTCACAACGCTGGCAATCACACCGCGTTCCACTTCGTTGTAAGGCTTATCTTGACGAATCGCCTCGATCAAATGGTTCCATTCTTCTTGATATGGGTTTGGCTCATTAGGCCCATATTGCCATACAAGATTCTTGTTGGTCATCTTCTGGCTGTTGTAAATTCGGCAACGAGCTGGCGTGTGAGCAGCCGTCGAAATCACAGCCGATCCCTTAGTACCGTGCGCGTAACTCGCGAACTCATCATGGCAACCTGGAATCGTGCGACCTTGCAAATCGAGCTTGGTACCATCGGCGAATGTGTATTCGACCGAGTAGGTATCAAAGTTCTGGTCAACATTGTTGTTGCGATAGTGACGTCCACCTGATGCCTTGGCCTCAACGGGCCAAGCGTCTTTCATCCAGCAGCATTCATCGATGTTGTGAATCAAGAAGTCGCTAAAGCCACCACCGCTGGCCCACAAGAAACCATGGAAGCGATTGATTTGATAGAGCAATTCGCTCATGTTGGCAGGCTTCTTATCTGTGGCAGCGCTACCGGTTGGCCCAGCCATACGATAGGCTCGCATCAATAGAATATCGCCGATCTGACCATCTTTGATGCGGTCGTACAATTCGCGACGTGCAGCACAATGACGGCACATCAAGCCAACGCCCACCTTGAGATTTTTCTCTTGCGAAAGCTTAGCTAGTTCCAACATACGTTTGCTGGTTGGACCGTCGACGGTGACTGGCTTTTCCATGAAGACGTTCAAGCCGCGTTCGATGGCATATTTGAACATAACCCAACGAAACGCTGGTGGAGAAGCCATGACAACCACGTCACCTGGCTTGAGACAATCCATGGCTCGCTTATAGCCATCGAACCCGATGAATTTTCGCTCTTCGGGAACATCCACTTGGGCTTTGAATTGACCCGAGAGAGCTTCATAGCTGCTCTTGAGTTTGAAATCGAAAACGTCGGCCATAGCGACCAATTTGATCGGTCCATTATCAACGGACAATGCGTTAGAAGCGGCACCCGTACCGCGGCCACCGCAACCCACCAAAGCAACTTGAATGGTATTGTCTTCGGCGGCATGCACAGCAGGCCGAGCCCCCGCGACAACTGTCGAAGCGGCAGCGATTACGCCTGTGTTTTTCAAAAAGGAACGGCGATCCGTACCTTGTTGTACTTCTTGATTAGACATAGTTGAAATTCCTTGTTCGAGAAGAGTTGGTGCCCCAACTGCTTATGGGAGGAAACACGGGAGGGAAAAACAATCGGACAAAACAATCGGACAAAAACAAAATCAATGATCTTCTTTGGGCTTTGGACGATCCACTTGCACGGGCTCGTTCTTATCCCACTTTTCTTTGATTTCTTCTTCACTGGGTGTGTTCAGCGGACGAACCACCCGGAAACCGACATGTAAGGCGTCGGTCAAATACCAGATACTTACGGGCTCTTGTGGATCTTGCGCGATCCAATCTTCGGTCGAACCTTCACGAGCCGCACTTCGCAATTGCTCAGGATCCTTATCCCAACCGCCGCCGCGAACCACACGAGGATAAAGGGTCTTCGGCGCTTCTAATGGATCCTTCAAGGTTCCATCAGCTTCGGGGTAACCATCTTCAGTGTGTTGATCCAACACCCACTCTGCGACGTTGCCGTGCATATCATGTAAACCCCAAGGGTTCGGCTTCTTGCGCCCCACCTTCGCATATCCATCTTCGGTGTTGCCCGAATACCAGGCGTATTCGTCCAGCATTTCGGGATCGTCACCAAAAGAATAAGCGGTTGTGGTGCCTGCTCGGCAAGCATATTCCCATTCCGCTTCTGTTGGTAATCGATAATAGCGTCCCGTCTTCGCAGAGAGCCACTTGCAGAAAGTTCGAGCCGAATGCTGTGTCATACAGACTGCAGGAAAACCGCGTTTGCCCATACCGAAGGTCATGTCGGTGTACGGTTTTGTAGGCTGACTAACCGAAAATGCATCGGCTAGCTTATCGCGAACCGATGGCTCACGATTGTCGACCTGACGGCGAAAAATATCTAAGTCCGACATCCAAATATCGTACGCATCCCAAGTAATTTCTACTTTGGCCATCCAAAAAGGAGAGATTTCAACTTCACGCTGTGGACCTTCATCTTCGTTGCGATTGGGTTCTGTTTCAGGGCTCCCCATCATGAATTTGCCACCTTTAATCGGCAGCATTTCAATGGTCGCGTCGGAGTCCGTAATGATCTCTTTGTACGGCTTCATTTCCGCTTCGGTTGTCGCAATCGCATCCGGCACTGCAATCACAGGCGGATCCTCGGCCATCACTTGACCTACAGTGGCTTGACCTACAGCTCCGACGAAAGATGACAAAACAGAGGCGGCAAAGAATCCAGATCGCAACCAACCGCTTGTAGGCTTACGTTGGATACCAGCAGTCGAAACAAAACCAAACATTCAAGATTGTCTCTCAAGCTAAGGGGGGAGAATTGAGGCCTTCCGGCCACTACATACAATGACTGAAACAATCCGCTTTTGCAATTCCCTCTCCAGACCCAGGTTTGGAGCATGAAAATTGCATTAACTGGGCTGATAGATGCCTCAAAAGTGGCTTGTACACCACTGATAGGGCATAATGAACATGACGGATGTCGCGTCCAGCCGCGATACCAGCCTTTTAGATATACCCTCCCCGCACCCCCAGTAGTTCGAATCGAATGCCTTACATATTCGTTATTCTGGCACTTTTCTGGCTAGAGGCCGTCGCTTGGCCCGCCCAGCCTGATGGCCCATCTCCCGATGTTATAGCCCCCAATTTAGAAGGTTACGAACAACAGTTCCCGTCGATGGGAACGCTTATGACCTTCCAGGCTTTCTCTGCGGACAAGAGCCAAGTGGATCAAGCCTTCGAGGCAGCCGAAAAGGAAGTCGAGCGCCTAGTCAACATCATGAGTGACTACGACCCCGAAAGTGAATTATCAAAAATCAATCAACTGGCTGGGACAGGAAAATGGAGTCCGGTTTCGCCTGAGCTCTGGGAAGTTCTCGATGCGTCGGATCGATGGAATCGTTTATCGGAGGGTACCTTTGACGCTAGCCTTGGAGCGTTAACGCGGCTTTGGAGAAAAGCTCGACGACAAAAGAAGATTCCAACCCAAATGGAAATTGAAAACGCTTTGCAATCTTGTGGATGGAAGCATGTAGAATTCGATCGCCAACACAAAAGCATTCGACTGCTAAAGCCAGGAATGTTTCTCGATCTCGGTGCAATTGCCAAAGGTTATATCGTCGATCGAGCCTTCGAGATCTTGCGCTCGTGTGGACTTCAATGTTGCATGGTCAATGCGGGCGGCAATCTGCGCTGCGGTGATCCACCACCGAATCGTTCCGGTTGGCGAATCGAAATTTCATCCTTGCAAGAAGGTGAACCACCACTTCGTCGCCTCTACCTCAAAAATGCAGCCATATCAACTTCGGGTGACTTGTGGCAATTCATGTTGATCGACAACAAACGTCGCAGCCATATCTTGGATGCTCGAACTGGTTGGGGCATAGAAGGCCCCGTGTCCGTTTCAGTCATTGCCCCCACAGCACAAGAAGCGGATGCGGCCTCAACATCGATGTGCGTACTTGGCCGCAGTAGAGGACTTGAAGTTCTATCGGCGCTCGACGGTTTTGATGCGTTGTTTTTGTCTCGCGTCGATCATGAAAAAAGCCTTGAGGAAACCCCCATCAACTATTCGGTGACGGACGGCTTCGCCCAAGGCATTCGTTAGAACAAGCTATTTAGATTGACCATCGTCATCAAATCGATGATCGATTCTCTTTAGTACCTTTTATCGCCCCACTCTCAACTCGACTGTTCGAGTCCCTTGAGCATTAACGATTTCCAACTTCAAGGACTTACCTTGACGAAGGCCGACAGCCACATCGTTGGCGCTGGTCACTTTTTTGCCGTTGACACTCACGATCATGTCACCCAGCGACAACATGCTCGCCAGCGGGCTGTTCGAGGCCAAGCCCGTGACCACCATGCCGGTCTCCGACTCTGGCAACCCATACTCAGCCGCTAACTCAGGCGAATTAGGTTCCAACTGTAAACCGGGGAGAGTCGCGTTCGAACCACCCATGGCAGCCAACTTTTCATCGGTTTGTTCTTCAATCTTGACGGGCACGGACATCGCCTTGCCATCGCGTTGAATACGAAACTCGGTGGTTGTTCCGGGCGAAGTTCCCGCAATGATATTGCGCAAACCGGGAACCGAGTCGACCGACTTTTTATCCACTGCCGTGATAACGTCGCCGGGCAACAAGCCTGCCTTGGCAGCTGGACCATCGGGCGAAACTTCATCGACCAAAACTCCGCGCAGATCACTGGGCAAGTTTTCTTTTTCGAGGCGTTCACGATCCAATGGTGCTAAGGCCAAACCTACAAATCCACGAATCATGCGTCCATTGCGAATCAAGCTTTCAACCACGCGTCGAGTCGTGTTACTTGGAATCGCAAAGCCAATTCCGTTATAAGAACCACTGCGCGATGCAATCGCCGTGTTGATTCCGATGATCTCACCCTGAAGATTCAGCAACGGCCCCCCGCTGTTGCCAGGATTGATCGCCGCATCCGTTTGGATGAAATCGTCATATTGCGTGATTTGCATATCGGCTCGATTGGTCGCGCTGACAATGCCTTGTGTAACCGTCTGAGCCAATCCAAATGGGCTGCCAATCGCGACGACCCAATCACCAACTTCTAGTGATTCTGAATCACCAAACTTAGCAGCCACCAAGCCAGACGCATTGACTTTCAATACAGCCAAGTCACTCTTCTCGTCCGTACCAACCACCTTCTCGACCTCTAACTCACGTCCATCGCTCAAGGTAACTTTCAAGCCATCTGCTTGGGCGACGACATGGTTGTTGGTGACGATATATCCATCTTCGCTGATGATGACGCCTGAACCGAGTCCAGCAGGAATCTCTTGCTCTGCGGTACCAGATTCATTACCGCCGCGTGGGCCGGGAATGGCGCCTTGTGGACCTTCGAATTCGTCACCGAAAAAGCGGCGAAACTCTTCAGGAATACCAGGCGGCATGGCTCGTCCACCACCGCGATTCATATTCACTTTTTTGGTAGCCGTAATGCTAACCACAGATGGTTTAAGAACTTTCGCAACCGCGCGAAAGGCGCCGGACAGTTCTTCAGCTCGAGCGACCAATTGACCACGTGCCGCCTCTGCGTCGGCGGATTGTTTGGCATACACTTCCGATGCCGTAAAGACTGGGGAACCATTCCACATCCCGATGGCAACCCCGCTTAAGAGAAGGCAGCCTCCGACTGCCATCAAACTTCCTAATTTTCCACGATGCATAACCTAAACCCTCAATGCTTGTACGAAATTAATAGCAAAAATAAAAATGACCTGAGCGACAGTTGTTGAAATTGGCTAGCCAGCAAAATCAACCTTCGTCGCAGAGATGAACATTCCTACGCCATTCCGGACCTTGCGGTTCAGTTCAGATCTTGAAGAATTCACTTGAATATAGCATCAAAAAAAATGGCCCCCAAGCGGGAGCCATGTGAGAATTTTTACGAAAAGCGTGTTCACTTACCCATTGGCGGGGCTCGAACTTTGGGGCGAAAAAAGTTGCTCAATCAAGCAGATCTATCACGAGGCATTTCCCGGCGCGTTTCGAAGAGCGGATTTTCGTAAAGCTATTCAGGATAACCCATCAGTCGGGAAGGTTGTTTAGCCCCAATCTAAAGACGATCCTGAAAAGCTCTCCTGCTCTCATATCAGCTTACTCGCCACCCAAGTCCAAAGATAAATGGCTGGTAATAATGGGCATTTCACCAATTTTCCCCAACTGATTTGGTGCGCGGCGCTGACCATAGTTGGGCCAAGCACTCACTTCTTTAAGTTCGGGCATCAACTCTTCCAGCTGTTCTTTCAACATCGTCACCAACCGATTGACGCGCGGATTGGTGGCCACTTCCTGAATGGCTGCAGCGGTCTTCATGATCTTGACCAACTGAGCTCGCTGTTGCACGGGCTGCGACAAACGATTGTTGTTGTCAACGAGCAAGTCGGAGAGAGGGACGTCTAACGCGCGCTGCCAAACTTGCAACTCTTGGATCGTGAGATTGGTGTAAGGATCTTCTTGTTGTTTCAATATCCTGACTTCGATTCCCGTGCGTCGCGATACACTTCGCAGCGAAACACCTTGTTCAGCGCGTACTTCAGCGATGCGATGATAGGTTGTTCGTTCGTGCGGCTTCGATGAGTCGGACGGCAACTCCGCAGCATACTTCTTTTGAATCGACGACGATTCCAAAACGTCTTGTTCAAAAGAATCACTGTCGTCTCCGTTCCCCGAATTGAGCGAGGACGGAACTGCAGACACGAATCCACCACTGCTGTATGGCACAATTGACATGCTAAATCCTCAAATCGCTGCGTTGCTACAGTTGACATACTGTTGGACGCATCATCACGACAGTTGTTCCAGACGACCAAACGAATAGAGCGTTTGCCATCGAACATTTCCGAACCGCAATTGCCTTGTTGTGACAATCGCTGAGTTCAGTCTTTGCATTACAAATCATTTAATGCAAAAAACTGTGAGCACATTCCCGTGCCAGTTGATAATGCATGCAGCGAGCCCTCGGCTGCAAGAATCGATCGATCGCGAGGAACTGTCTTACAAGTCCTCCCGCCGATCTACCATTCAGTCTATTAGCGAAGTGGGGTCAAAGAACAGACACAAAAAAATTTTTGTTTCTGAAATTTTGTCAATGATTGGGCAAAGATGCGTCAAAACCCGACACACACCCCACTTATTGCGTCACTCCAAATCGCGTACCGCTGGTAGCGATCGACTCGGCGAATTTTGGAGGTGCGACTGCATGATGAGAGATGTGCGCCACTTCCAATTGGCCGGTTGGATTCTCTTTGCTGATCGACCGCAAACCGCTTCGTCGCAGCATTTGTAGGCCTGAAAAACGGCCCTGTGTTTCGTTCCAAGAATCCGTAAACCGCTTGCTCCATGGCATGAGCCGTTGCAACCATTGCTCGTCGACTCGACGCGCGCTGGTTTGAGCCCGAGCCATGAGGAGAGATTTATCAGCCCGCAGAGCCCAAAGCCTGAGGAGGTCTGAAACTCGAATCGGGGCACTCATTTCTTGGACAAAAATGATCTCGCCAATCGATCGTTCCACCCCCAATTGGACGGCCTCTGCGGCAGGGCGGGGCGACTTAAGTCGAATCGACTGTACTTGCGGATACTGACGCCGCAATTCGTCGATCACTTCAGCCGTAAAGTCGGTAGATCCGTTATCAACAAAGATCACTTCAAAGCGAACACCTAAATCCCCCAGACATTCCAAAAGATCTTCGGCCCCGAGTTTTAACCAAACTTGGGCGTCCTTCAGTGGCAATACCACACTAATGGATTCTTGGCTCACGTTGTTCACTTTCGACTGGAATTTCTTCGTTAAAGACCAGATGCGCATCGGTAGACAGTTCGAACCTCACATGCATCGGCGGGTCCTAGTACATAAATTTTGTCACAGTTCAAAATCACCGTTTGTTCCAGTCTCGCGGCCTCGCCTGGCATTTCGCATAATATCGAAATAGACGTTCCAACCGGAACTCGATACTCGCCTCACATCATTCAACGACACAAATTCACATGGCAGCTACCCAACCGAACTCCCCCGAGGCATTACCCAACTTTGAAAAAGGGGGTGGGCTGTTGCCTGCAATCGCTCAATGTGCCGACACCTCCGTAGTGCTCATGATGGCTTGGATGTCGCCCGAATCGTTTGCTGAAACTTGTGAAACTGGCTGGGCTACCTATTACAGCCGAAGTCGAGGAAAACTCTGGCGGAAAGGCGAGGAGAGTGGTCATCGCCAACGCGTCGTAAGCATCCATGTTGATTGTGATGGCGACACAATCTTGGTCAAAGTCCAGCAGACGGGAGCTGCTTGTCATGAAGGGTATCGAAGCTGTTTCTTTCGCCAGCTCGATCAAGGGACCATCAACATTACCGAACCCAGATTGGCTCATCCCGATCAGATCTACAAGAAGTCTTGATTTTGGTGGCAATTGCGGGTGATATCACCCACGGCAGCCCTGCGTACCCTCTCGATTCCAACCGCACTCTGATCTATTATCTTTGGCTGCGGTCAAACCGCATTTTGAATCGGCGGAAGCAAGTTCCTCCAATTCAACTTAACCCTAAATTGTTTCAGGAGAATACAGAAATGACCGTGGAAGAGCGTCTCGAAAGTTTGGGCCTATCGTTGCCTCCAGCTCCCAAACCAGTAGGACTTTACAAGCCGATGTACGTGATTGGAAATCTGGCTACTCTTTCTGGTCATGGTCCGTTGAAATCGGACGGCACTCTCTATACGGGCCGGCTTGGTGCCGACATGACATTGGAACAAGGCCAAGTTGCTGCACGCCAAACTGCTTTGGCGATGCTGGCCACCCTCAAAGCTGGCCTCGGATCTTTGGAGCGGATCCGCCGGGTCGTCAAGTTGTTAGCGCTCGTTCGTTGCACTGATGAATTTGAGCAACAACCTGCCGT